>JAYWGM010000049.1:0-24722 GCA_043778225.1 Deinococcales bacterium
GGGCTGGGGTGGTCACGACGCTCGAGTTTACAGCCGATTCGGACGCGGATAAACCCACCAAATTCTTATGGGCAATGAGTGCAAGTAACAACAATGATAAAGCGCCTTTGTCCAAAGACCCAGCTTTTCGGATTGATTTAAGCTGCACAAAGTAAGATTTTTTCTTCATCTCGAGCCGTTAGAATAATGTATGACTTTAACGGCTCAGGCGATTCTCGAGGTGCGCTTATTTGGCGTTCCACGGCTTTTGTTGGGCAGTATGCCAATACTTTTGCCAACCAAACGCGCTTGGGGCGTGGTGGCGTTCTTGGCACTCGAGGGGGCAACTTCTCGGGATAGATTAGCCAAATTACTCTGGGATGAAGCCTTTTTTGAGAACCCACGGCGCAATCTGCGCCAAGAATTGTATCGCTTAGCAAAAACACCACTGGCAGATTTTCTCGAGCTTGGCGAAACCGTGAGTTTGCGTTGCTTTTGCGATGCCCGTGATGCTCGAGATTCGCAAGGTTTGATTGCCGCCGACTTCCTGCTGAGGTTTGAAGTGCTACAAGCACCCAATTTTCAAAGTTGGTTACAAATGCAGCGCGAGACTTTTTCGCGGCTGCGTTTAAGCCGTTTGGAAGCTCGAGCCAAGGGTTTAAGTGGTTTAGGTGCTTTAGATGCGTGGCTCGAAGTCTTGCAAGTGGATAACTTGCGTGAAACTGCGGTACAAGCCGCCCTAAGACTCGAAGCCGAACATCTTGGACTGCATACCGCTTTGTTGCGCTATCAAGACTTTAAGATGCTCTTGAAAACCGAACTTGGACTCGAGCCGCGACCAGAAACATTGGCATTGGCGCACGAATTGGGTTTAGAAACCACCAGCCTTGCTCAGCCAAAAACCGATGTTCACCTAGAACGTTTACTCGAGGCAGCAAGTTTACTGACCCAACCATTTGAAGCCCAGATGCTGCTCGATGTGACTGGCTTATCCGACTTTGAGGTTTTGGAAATCCTCGAGATTGCTACAGCTCAGGGTTTTTTGCAGCACACCGAGTCAAAATACCGAATCCTAAACAGACAAACAAATTTAAGCACCGAACGCCAACGAATTCTCGAGCGTCGGATTGCCAAGCGTTTAATCGCCATCAGCGCCGCGCCCGAAATGATTGCAGCCCATCTCGAGCAAGCTGGTGAACGGCTCGAGGCGACCGAGAAATTTTTGGAAGCCGCCGAACTGGCAGCCCGTCAAAATCGAGTTGCTGATGCTTTTACTTATTACAATAAAGTCCTCGAGCTTAGCGAAAATACCGAGCAGCGTTTTACAGTGCTGCAAACCAGAATTATCTTGGCGCGGCGTTTGGATAACCGAATTTGGCGCGAAGCGATTCGAGATTTGGAACGCGAAGCCCGCAATCGTACTCCTGAACATCGGGTAACAGCCGATTTACAACGAGCTTTGTGGCATTTTAGCAATGCCGAATACGATAAAGCACAAGGATTTTTTGCGCCGCACCTCGAGCGAAGCGGCAAACTGGGTGCGATGGCAGCTTATCTCCAGGGAATCGTGCTGATGAAAACTGGGCAACTGAACGAATCAGAAACGTTTTTGCGCCGAGCCTTAATCGAAAAAAATGCACTCGAGGATGTCCAAACCGCCGAGGTGCATAATGTCTTGTGTGTTCTGGCAGTGCAGCGCGGACAATTTGCAGAAGCAAAAATCCACAATCAAGCCAGCTTAAAAGGTTTTGCACGCTCTGGGCATGAACTTGGTTTAACCAGAGCCTTGTCCACGGCTGGTGTCCTCGAGATGCTGAGTGGGCAGCACCGCGCCGCAACCCGAATGTTTAAGCGTTCACTCGAGACTGCACAAAAAATTAACGATACCGCCAGTCAAATTGCGACACTCTTAAATTTAAGTAAATCCACTTTCGAGACCATGCAATTAGAAGCAAGCCGCGATTACCTCGAGCAGGGTTTGGTGTTACTCGAGACGCATCCAGACCCAAGTTTAGCGGGTTCATATTTAATTAACTTAGCGGCGATTGAACGAATTCAATTAAAATTAGATTCGGCATGGACTCGAGTTGTGACAGCGCTTGAATTGGCTACGACTCAAAATGCCATGCCCAAAGTTGCCAGCCGAGCCTTGGTGCTGGTCAGCATGGCGCTTGAACGCCAGCGTTACGAGCTTGCCGCCCAATACCTCGAGCTTGCGGCTGAACACATCACCCCAGAATTAGAAGCTGAACTGACCTTACAAAAAGCACATTTATCGTTGCAATCAGCCCCACAGCAAACACTGGATTTACTCGAGAACCGAATTTTTACCAACGACGACCTCGAGTACCGTGTTGCCCTGATGGCATTTGCTTATTTGAAACTCGAGCAACCAAAAAAAGCCTCTGCTGTACTTGAATTAAGCGCCTCGAGTATCTATGCACCATTGGTTCAAGCGGCGCGAATTGAAATTTATGCCGCACTTGGTACACTACAGTCCAATCATTTTGAACCTATGCCGAGCAAAACCAGTCTCCCTTTTGTGCGTCATGCGCTGACTTTAGCCTTTGCCAATCACGCCCCAGAAAAACAAAAATATCGCCATACTTTGCGGCAACTCGAGACTCAATTAGCTGCTATTCTATTTTAATGCTAACCATCCGCGAATTTCAGCATGGCGATTACGAGGGGCTGTCTTGGCTCGAGAACGCCCTGACTGGTGGAGAAACCAGCCCTTACGACCTTGAGCAGCGCGACCAAGCTCGAGACCCCAACCTTGGTTTTGTGCGTTTTATTGCCACTTGGGGCTGGGGCGAAACGATTGGCATGATTGAAGCCACCCAGCGCCCAGCGCCGTGGTACTCGAGGGGCGAAGTGCGGCTTGGGGTGCGGACAGACTTCCGGCGACGGGGCATTGGCGGGGCGCTCTTGGGCGTTCTCGAGACGATACTGCGCGAGCGTGGCTCGGATGTGATGCTGCTCTACACCGGAGAATTTGATGCGGCGATCAATTATTTTTTGTGGCACAGAGGTTATGGCGAGTCGTTTCGCGGGTTTTCGCAGTGGTTGCCGCTCGAGCAGGTCAATCCAGATGCCTACCCTGTGAACTGGCAACGCCTCAATGCTGCCGAGGTACATTTGCGTTCGCTCAGTCAATTGCGCCACGAATGGGATTGCGCTCAAAAATTTTATGAGTTGTACTTAACCCTCGAGAGTGATGCGCCTCGAGCCGATAACGAATACTTGCCGACCAGTTTTGAAGAATTCTGCCAGAATAATTTTGACAGCCCGTCTGCCTTGCCCGATGGCGTGACGATTGCGGTGCAACATGGGCAGTACATTGGACTAAACATTCTTTACCTCGACTCGAGTGGCAAGGTTCTGCACAACGGTCTGACCGGTGTGCGCCATGATTTTCGTGGGCTGGGCTTGGCATTGGCGCTTAAACTCGAAGGAATCCGCTTTGGGCAACGCCTTGGATTTTCGGGCATCACCAGTTTTAATGCCTCGAGCAACACCGCAATTTTACGGCTCAACGAAAAATTAGGGTTTATTCGCAGTCCAGCCACAATCGAATGGCGCAAGCAGCTTTAATTGAGTTTCTCGAGGTCTGATAAGGCTCGAGTTTCCACATCGGGCGAGATACGAGTTTCCACATCGGGCAAGATACGAGTTTCCACATCGGGCAACATCAAACTCTGTTCTGCCAAACGCGCTTCAAACAGCACATCCACGACCCTCAGCCAACGCCCCAGCCACTCGCGCATGACTTCAGCCCGACGGGCTAAACCGATGGCTTCGAGCGCATCACAAACAATCTCGAGCCGCCCCGCCATGATTTCGGCATAACGACTGGCATCCTCGAGTTCTGTACCAAGCTCGAGTTGGGTTATTTCACAGCGAATACGATTCACCACCACCACAGCCTACAATAAAGCCAGACTTGACAAAAGCAAATTGTGTCGCCAAAGACCCAGTGTGCAAATCCGCGCCATAAAATCCAATTCTCGAGTAAACTAGGTCTGTGCCTGCCAGCCCCCTCGAGCAACTGACCCAAATCGCTTCTTTGCTGCCACCACAAGTGGGCAGTCGGGTGCGTACCATTGCCCGTGAACTCGAGGCAGAGCGCAGTGCGCTGACCGCATTTCAAAGCCTTGGCATGAAACTCAGTGGGGTGCGCGATTCTTTTGATGTGATTACGCTTTTTCAAGATATGCTGACCGAAGCCGTGCGCCTGATGCAAGCCGACCGTGGAGCGCTTGCCTTGGTCGAAGATGGGGCAGTGCGAGTGGTGGACAGTTGCTCCAAAGATTCGCATGAAGAAGTTCAGGTCTCGAGAACATTGCTTGAGCGGGTCGTGACCACCAAGCAAAGCATCATCACCACCAATGTCCAAGAAGAGATGGGACACAGCGCCTCGGAAAGCATTTTGGCACTTGATATTCGCAGTGTCTTGGCAGTCCCACTCCGCGCCCGAGACGATGTGATTGGGGTTTTATATGTGGATACGCAGTTCACCCAAAGGGCTTTTACCGAATCCGACTCGAGTATTCTTAACGGCTTTGCGGCACAAGCTGGCGTGGCTGTTACCCTAGCCCGAAGTATTCAACAAGAACACGAAAATTATGTCAGTTTGGTCAAGACGATGTTGTCCACACTCGAGGCTCGAGACGAGTACACCGCCGGTCATTCGGATAGGGTCGGTTTTTATACCAAAAAGTTAGCAGAAAGACTGGGCTGGGCTGCTGCTGACCTCGAGCGAGCCTTATTTGCTGGCTTTGTTCACGACATCGGCAAAATTGGCATCCGCGATGTCTATTTGCACAAAACTGGAAATCTCAGCCCCGAAGAACGCAAAATTCTCGAGCAACATACTGTGATTGGCGAAAAGCTACTTCGCAACAACACCAAAGGTTTTGAAGGGATTCTGTCTTCAATTCGCTCGCACCACGAACGCTGGGATGGCACGGGCTACCCCGATGGATTATCTGGCGAGACCATTCCGCTACTGGCGCGTATGGTTGGCATTTCCGATGCCTTTGATGCCATGACCACTGCCCGCCCCTACAGCACCCCAAAATCTTGGGAACAAACCTTTGAAATTTTGACCAAGGACATCGGTACACATTTTGACCCTTTCCTTGTGCCGCTTTTTATCGAAGCCCTGTCCGACGAAAAAGTCTCCAATGCCGTTTTGGAAATGAACCGAAGCGGCGAACTCGACCGCAATGTGATTGCGACTTTGATTGCCCAACACGACATAAAAGCAGGGTAAAAAAGGCAGGGTAAAAAGGGGAAAAGGACAAAAGGTTAAATCACTTTACTTTTGACCTTTTCACCCTTTGACCTTTTCACCCTTTGACCTTTTCACCCTGCCCTTCTTCACTGCCAGACGCGCAGGGCTTTGAGGCTCGAGCCGTCGCCGTCGGCAATCGCAATCAGAACGCCTTCATGGGTTATGGTCAGCCGCCCTTGGTCTTGGCTCGAGATTCGTTTGCCGTCTTTGAGGTCTCGGGCGGCTTTGGCGTTCAATTCTAAAACTGGGTACTCGAGGGCGGTTAAATCTGACAGTCCAAGGCTTGACTCAAGTTGCTCGAGCGAGGTGGCTTGGGACAGGTTAAATTTGCCGACTCGAGTCCGCACCAAACCACCCAAATGCGCCACTGTGCCAAGTGCAAGACCAATATCTCGGGCAAGGCTGCGAATGTATGTGCCACTCGAGACACTAATTTCGAGTTTGAGGGTAGCAAAATCACCTAAGGCTTGGGGGAAATTGGCTCGGTCACGCATGGTTGGCAGTGTCTCGAGGTAGCGCAAAACCGAAATAGTTACCGCTCGAGGCTCGAGTTTGACTTCTTTTCCAGCCCTTGCGAGGTCGTAGGCACGTTGTCCGTTGATGTGAATGGCGCTGTAATCTGGCGGAAGCTGCATCAGTTGTCCCCGAAATTGCTGCAAGACTTGCTCCAGGTGGGCTGGATTAAATTCTGGGACTGGTTTTTGCTCGAGAATTGGTCCCTCGGCATCGAGGGTTGGGGTACTTGCGCCAAGGCTGATAAACCCCAAATAATCTTTATCGGCAATCTCGAGGTACGGCACAAGTTTGGTGCTTTCGTTGGTCAGCAGCACCAGTACGCCAGTTGCCAGTGGGTCGAGTGTTCCAGTGTGTCCGATGCGTTTTGTACCAAGTAACTTTCTGGCTCGTGCCACAACATCAAACGAAGTCCAACCCAAGGGTTTATCCACAATAAAAACAGCCACACTGCATCTTAACCCTCAAATCAAGGCTATACTTTGGTATGAAATGGTTTCTGGGCATGGCAGCATTGGCATTTGGCGCTTTGGCGCTTGGAGAATCTGTTTCGGTGGTGCGTTTAGCTGTAGCCGCGCCACTGTCGGGTGGACAAGCCAAGACCGGCAACACGATTCGTGATGGCGCACGGTTGGCAGTCCAAGAAGCCCAAGCCCGATTTACAAAACTTGGCTTAAAACTCGAGTTTATCGCCATGGATGACCAAGGTGTTCCAGCCACAGGGGCAGTCGTGGCAAGAAAATTGGTTCAGGATGCCAGTGTGCTGGGTGTGGTCGGTCATATGAACAGTGGTGTAACACTCGAGACCTTACCAATTTATGCCCCGAGCAACTTAGCCCTTGTTTCGCCCTCAAACACCAATCCTCGAGTCACCGACCAAGGTTTAGCCAACATCAACCGAGTCTGTGGGCGCGATGATGTCCAAGGACCTGTGGCTGCCGAATTTATTCGCAGTACCTTAAAAGCACGGCGGGTGCTGGTGATTAACGATGGCGAAGCCTATGGGCTTGGAATTACACAGGCATTTACAAAACGTGCCAAAACACTCGGTTTAGCAGTGGTGGGGTTTATCAGTAATCCTGTTGGTGTCCTGAGCAGCCAATCTTTAAGCGCCGTGACGCAACAAATTAAACTCTATAACCCAGAAGTGGTCTATTATGGCGGCACAGAGGTACAAGGCGCAGAAATTATCAAGATGATGGTGGCGAGTAAAGTTAAAGCGCTTATGGTTGGACCAGATGGCTTGGACAATTCTAATTTTGTGCAAACGGCTGGAGCGGCGGCGGCGGGAGTCTATTTTACGTCGACGGCGGGTCCAATTTCGCAGTTGCGCGGGCGCGATGTCAAAGGCTTTGTAAGTCGCTATAATACTATTTTTAAGACCAACCCAGAAACCTATTCGCCCTATGCTTACGATGCTGCTTCGATGTTGCTCGAGGCAATCAGCACCATTTACAAAAACAATAAAAAACTGCCAACTCGAGCCGAGGTTGCCTTAGCAGTGCGTGGTCTCGAGTGGGATGGCGTGACTGGTCGGATTCGCCTCAATGCCAATGGCGACCGCCAGACAGCCGATTATTATGTTTTGCAGTACAAAACCGCCAAATACCCCGGCGAGATTGTCAAAGCCATTCAGAGCGCTCCGCCAACCAAGTAAAATTGCCCTCGGCTTTGTTGATGTTACAATGCTTGGGTTTTATAAGGAGATTTATGCAAATTCTTGAAGCGGGTACTCTTGCCCCGCAGTTTGTGACCACCGATTTGAACGGCAATACACTCGACCTGAGCGCTGCCCTCGCCACCGCCCCTGTGCTGTTGGTCTTTGCCCATCCAATCATCAATGCCAGCCGTTTGGTGGTTGGTTATTTGCGGCGCTGGGCAGAAATTGCGCCGAGTGTACCAGTTTGGGTGCTGTCTGAAGGGCGGCTCGAGGAAACCAAAACCTATGTCGGCGAAGGCGAGGGCTTGTACCTCAAAATGCCAGTCACGCACGATAACTGCGCGGTTGCCGGCTTGTATGGTGCAAAGTTTTTACCAACCATGTACCTGATTGGTACGAACGGCACAATTATTCGTGGCTATTCTGGTTTTAACCGCGACTTTTTGAACTGGGCTGCTTCGGAAGCCGCCCGTTTGACTGGCGGCAAAGCCAAAGACCTGATTAGCGACGGCGACAATAAGGGTTTCTACGAGTTAGCCGAGCGTGGACCCTGCACATGACCAGCCTAATTTTAGGGGTGGCACTGTTGGGTTTTGGGATTTTTTACTTTGCGATGCTCCCCAAAGTGCCAGCCGTGCAAAAAAATATGATGCGAATTTTGGCGGCGGTCAACACCGTTGGCGGCATTGCGGTTCTAACAATGGTGATGCTTGGTATCATGAAATAGGCTCGAACTTAGGCGCTACAAAGCCCCTTTTGCTAAAGTTAATGCTTAGTGGCTCGAGAATAAAAGCACTTCATGGGCAGCCAAGCCACCCATGAAGTGCTTTTACTTTAGAATTTTAGGGTCGGTGTGGCAGAAGGCACAAGGCTATCTGCCGAAGAATTATTGCCGAGTTTGCCCTCAGTGCCATTTGCGCCCCAACAGTAAACAATACCGTCGGTGGTTACGCCACAAGTAAATTCGTCGCTGGTACTGATGCTCGAGAAGCGTAAGGGGCTAGGATTAGTGCTTGAGTCTCTTACACTTATTGGGTAGTTTCGTTGGGCAATTGTAGTATTCCCAAGCCGCCCCGCGCCTCCAGCACCCCAACAGTAAGCAACGCCAGCCGTGGTCAGACCACAAGTATGTACAACGCCTGCGCTGATGCTCGAGAAGCGTAAAGGGTTAGGATTGCCAAATGAATCATTCACAGTAGCTGGGGAAAAACTAAAAATACCACCAGTTCCAAGTTGACCTGCCGCTCCATCTCCCCAACAGTAGGCAACACCAGCCGTAGTTAATCCACAAGTATGTTCCGTTTCTGCACTGATACTCGAGAAGCGTAAAGCACTAGGATCACCTAAATCATTTTTAACAAGATTCGGAGTAAGGGTTTGGTTAGGACCAAAATCTCCAAGTTGAAAATCGGTATTATCACCCCAGCAATAGGCTACACCATCGGTTTTCACAGCACAGGTATGAAATTTCCCAGCACTGATACTTGAGAATTTGAATCCACCAGATACAAGGGTTGGAACATCTTTGTAGGTAGTGGTCCCATTTCCAAGTCGCCCATTGCTTCCAAGCCCCCAACAATAAGCAGTTCCATCGGTTTGCACAGCACAAGTGTGAAATGCACCAGCACTGATACTCGAGAATTTTAGGGTGCTATCCACGAGCCTAGGTGAAGGATTGCTACTTAGAGGTAAATTATTGCCACCTTGTCCATTGCTATTATCACCCCAACAATAGGCAGTTCCATCGGTGGTTAAAGCACAGGTATGGTCACGTCCAGCGCTAATGCTCGAGAAACGCAAGGCACTATCCGCCCCACTCGAGTCTTTAACCGTTATTGGAATACCACTTGTTAGGGTTGCGGCTGGATTACCAATTTTACCATTGCTGTTAGCACCCCAGCAGTACGCCACCCCACTGGCAGTTAAGGCACAACCATGGTTGATTCCTAAGTCCAACCGACCTAAGCCTAGGGCGTTAAAACTTGCGTTGCCATTGGTTGCATCGTTGGTAACAAGCACATCATCTGTTCCTTGATTAGGCTTTGTGCTGCTTTGACTGGCACTTCTGGTTAAACCAGCTTGCATAATTTCCGTACCCATTCGGGCTTCGGCAGCACTTAGAGCTTCGGGCGGGTAAACACTGCGGGTGACTCGAGAAGTCGTTTCATTGACAACCGCAAAGGTCATGGTGAAACGGTAAGCAGTAGCCGTGCCTTGTTTGGGAATCCGTAAGGCAATGTTAATCAACCCACTTTGTCCAGTCGGAATATCCCTAACAAACGAAGTTGGATTCGCACAATTTGGAATACAACGCCGTGCTACAAAACCATAACCAAGCACTTTATCGTTGCTCGAGAAACCATTATCTGTCCAAGCCTGCGTAAAGTTTTGTAAGGCAGCCACTTCAGAAGGGTCAAAGACTTGAAAATCCTCACGCCCAGCAATCAACGTTGGTACAGTCACACTCGAGCCAGTCAGAGGTGTGAATTGCAGTCCATGCGTCGGAGCAACCAGTTTTGCAACTCGAGCCTGTTCGAGGCTGGTAACGCCGCCAAAATCGGTAATGGTTTTAATTGCCGAGCCACCAATGTTGCCATTTTTTGCAACCGCATACAAATTTAGATTATCGAAAGTATTACCACTGATGTTATTGACTGTAAATTGAGCTTGTAAATAATCGTATGCACCATCGGTAATCACAGTCACTGTCGGCGGAGGAGTCATCGGAAAAGTCACGTCAGCTTCGCGTAGAGTGCCTTGGAGTTGCAAGCCTCTGGTCAAACGAGCCGAACTACCCCCAGACGAACTTAAACTAAGCTCGAGACCACCAAGGATATTTTGCTGAACTAGGGCGGTTTGTTGCTGACAAGACATAAAAACGGCGGCTAGGATTGGCGTAACAACTAAAAAGCGTTTCATGGTTGTTCCTCCGTGAAGTCCATAAAATCATTCATTGGCTCGAGACCAAGGGTATTAAAAGACACGGTTGCACCAACAATCATCTTGTAACAATGAAGCTCGAGAATTGGTGGGGCGTAAGGTTTTTTAGTAGGCAGTTCTTTCATAATTCCTCCATAAAGTTGTTCATTGGCTCGAGACCAAGAGGAGGAACAATAGGAAGAGGACCAGAAAGTCCAATAATCAGGCTGTACAGATGAGCCTCGAGCAGTGGCGGGGTATACGGTTTTTTAGTCGGAGACTCATTCATGGGTTTACCTCGAGACCCACCCTAACAAGTCAGCGTCACACAGCCGTGAGACGGCTTAAAATTCGTCAGGGTCAACAAAAAAGGCAAACCTAAGG
This sequence comes from Deinococcales bacterium, assembly GCA_043778225.1. Classification (GTDB taxonomy): domain Bacteria; phylum Deinococcota; class Deinococci; order Deinococcales; family JAAFIG01; genus JAAFIG01. Next base: position 10,752 of record JAYWGM010000049.1, read on the forward strand.
CTTGCCTTTGCTTAAAGCCCAATGGCTTATCAACGAATAATCTGTAACGCCTTACCAACGTGTTCAAAAGCGTGTAAGGCTTTCTCGAGTTGGTCTTGGGTATGTGCGCCGTTGTAACTGGTGCGGATAATGCACTGGTCTTTTGGCACGGCTGGCGGCAGGCTCGGTGTGGTAAAGATTTTTGCGTCCCATAAGCCACGCCAAAAACGAATGGCTGCATCTTGGTCGCCCGCCATAACTGGAATAATGGGGCTGTTGCTGCCCAGTAAATCAAAGCCAAGATTGAGGAGATTCGAGCGCATAAAATTAACATTCTTCCACATATTCTCGCGGTGATGCGGCTCGGAGCGCATAATTCGCAGCGCCTCGAGTGCCGCCGCCACATTGGGGGCTGGCAGGGCAGCGTTAAAAATAAATGGACGACCTGTGTGCTTAACAAAATCCACAATATCGCGGTCACCAGCAATAAAACCACCCACACTGGCAAAGGATTTCGAGAACGTGCCGACCACAACATCCACCAAATGCTCAATGCCAAAGTGAACATGAGCGCCTTCGCCACGTGGACCTAGCACGCCACTGGCATGGGCATCATCGCAGATGACCCGAGCGCCGTATTTTTTTGCCACGGCGGCGACAGTATCGACTGTGCCAATATGCCCAGACATACTAAAGACACCCTCGGTGTAGACCAAACGCCCACCGGGCTTGCCAACATCGGCCGCCAATTGGCGCTCGAGGTCTTCGGCATCGTTGTGCTTAAAGCGGCGCAGATTCTCCCACGCCCAACTTAAACGCGCCCCGTCGTATAAACTGGCGTGGTTCTCGCGGTCAAAATAAACCAAATCGTGGCGAGCCGATAATGCCACGACACTGGTAGCACAGGCTAAAAAGCCCGCTCCAAAGACTATCGTGGCTTCTTTGCCCAAAAATTCGGCAAGTTCGCGCTCCAAGGTTTCGTGAATCTCGAGTGTACCGGTCAAAAACCTCGAGCCAGTACAGGTTGTACCATAGCGGTCAATGGCTTTTTTGCTGGCTTCACGGATGCGCGGGTCTTGGGTTAAGCCAAGGTAATCGTTGCTGCCGGTCAGCACATATTCTTCGCCCTCAACAACGACACTGCCACCACCATGTTTTTGGATTGCCTTAAAGTACGGGTATAAACCCATGGCAATGGCTTCATCGGCGCGGTTGTATTTTTTGGCTTTCTCAAAAGCATCAAGCTGTATTGGTTGTGTCATCTCTTCCCCCTCAAATTTGTACTCGAGCCGCATTGGTTTTCGAGCGAATAACATAAACTATCACGAGAAGAGCGCCAGAATTTAGGGTTATCTTTCACTCGAGCCTTAGCGTGTGTTCCAATACCGAGCAATCAGCCAAGCGATAAGCGCTGCTACCGCCAAACCTAAGATAATCAAAATAAGCAAAATCGCCCCTCGAAAAAGCGCCAGCAAAAACTCGAGTCCTCGAGTCCCAAACCAGATTATTCGCGCCAGATTCGTTTCGCTAAAAAGCATAAAACCAAGTCCAGCAAACAAAAAAGCCCCCAAAGCCGCCGCTCCAGCCCCTGCCAACAACCAACCCAATAAGCCGCCGCCAAGCCCAAATATAAGGCTTGTTGGCAACCGCCACTTTTGGCTGATGGCATAGGCGCGTTTGGGGATTGCCCTGCGGGTATCGTGTAGCCACCATGTCAGTCTCGAGGTCAGGGGCGGACGAGCATTGCCAATGCGCCCAACGCTGACATCTTGTTTGGCTCGAGCTTGGGTGCGTTGGGCTTCAGTCCAGATTGGCTCGGTGGGGGCTTGCGAGACTCGAGTAAAAAGCCCTAACTGGGTTTCGACTGAGGCGACACTTTTTGAGAATTCATCTGAATCCAACTTTGGCAGTCCTAGCAATTGTTTAATCAGCACGGCTGGCAAGAGTGGCTCGAGGCTCTGGACTTTTTCTACCCAAGTTGTGCCAGTTGCTCCAAGCGAGTTCTCGAGTCGAGTCGTCAAGCGCTTCAAGGTTTCTTCTCGAGACTCGAGCATGATTATTTTTGTTTTGCCCAATAACGCACCAAGCCGTTGGCTGCCATTTGGTACGGGGTCGAGAGTGCGTACTTGGTCTCGAGGTTTTTATTTTGGATTTCGGCTTTGGCATACTGCCCTATTGCTGTGGCAATTTCGTCTGCGCCGCCGCCTGCTTCAATAATCTTTTGAGACATCTGCTCGAGAATATCGAGGCTCTGCTCGAGTTTGGCAAAATGCAAAACAGTATCGGTATACATCCCAAAATGGGTCAAAAAAATACGCGCTGGCTCGAGCGCCCTAAGTTGGGCTAAACTTTTGCGCCATGCCGCAAAATCAATATCGGGCGGCGGCGTGGGGGCAATCACATGGCTTGAACCCTGCAGGCGCACGCCACCCACATCGCCACAAAAAACATCTTGCCCAAAGGCATACACCAAATGATGAATCGCATGACCGGGGGCATACATCGCTTGCACCTCAAGACCCGAAATTTGCAGGGTTTCCAGACCCTCGAGAACCACGAGTTGCGCCTCTGGCACAGGTTCAAACTGCCCCCAAAGGGTCTCCATCATCGCACCATAAATTCGGGTCGCACTGGTCAGAAGCCGCTCAGGATTTTTAAGATGAATTGCCCCATGCCGATGAACATAGACTTGTAAATTTGGGTTTTCTCGAGCCATTGTCCCAGCCGCGCCAGCGTGGTCGAGATGAATATGGGTCAGCAATAAATGCTTACAGTCAGCAATATCATAGCCAAGCGCCGCAATTCCAGCTTTGAGGTTTGGCAAGGTACTCGAGGGTCCACAATCCACAATCAGATGCCCCAGACTTGAGGGGATAAAGTAAGCCGCCACCGTGCCACTCGAACCCATCAACTCGAGGTCAATGGTGTGGATGTTCATGCTTTTGCGCCAATATGAGTCTCGAGTACACCAACGCCAGCAATACTCAGTTCAATATGGTCTTCAGGTTGCAGTGGTCCGACACCTTCTGGCGTACCCGTAATAATCACATCGCCAGCTTCTAGGGTCATAAATTGCGAAACATAGCTAATCACAAATGGCACGCTGTAAATCATTTGGCTGGTTGGGGCATCTTGGCGAATTTCGCCGTTGATGCGGGTCGTGACCCGAGATTGGCTTGGCTCGAGGTCGGTTTCTAGGTGTGGTCCAAATGGCAAAAAGTCGTCTGCACCTTTGGCGCGAAACCACTGCAAGTCTGAGCGCTGTTTATCTCGAGCCGTCAAATCTATGGCGCAGGTATAGCCAAGCACATAGGACAAAGCGCTGCTTGCAGAAACCTTGTGCGCTCGAGACTTCATCACCAAGCCCAATTCACCTTCAAAATGAAAATTTTCTGTCCACGCCGGATACGCCACGGTTGCGCCGTGATGGGTCAGGGTATTAGGTCCTTTTAAGAATAAACCCGGTTCTGGTGGCACTTCGCCGCCCATTTCGGCAGCGTGTGCTGCATAATTTTTACCGACACAAATAATTTTACTCGGTTCGGCTGGCACAAGCATCTGCACTTCTTGGCTCGAGAAAACCGTACCAGTTGGCTCGAGATTAGGTAGCCGAATGACCTGCACAGTGTCGCCCTCGAGAATGCCCCAGTGAATATCATGTTGAACTTGAAAACGAATAATTTTCATAAAAACAGTTTAACACGTATCAAATCTGTTCAAATTGCATTGTCATCCGTAAACCCAAGGCGGCAGCCAAACGCCGTACCGTCTCGAGATTATGGCTTCTATACTTAGGATTTCTCATTCTCGAGAGTGCCGATGTGGTCGTACCAACCCGCGCCGCAATTTGGGCAGCCGATAATTCACTCGAGTCTATTAAGCGTCCGATTTCTAAGCTGATTGGATTGACTACCGTAACTTCGACCAAAACAGCTTCGGGATTGACCAACCCCTCGAGTTGGTCGTTTGACAAGTCAGATACCTGTTTGACTTTTGCTTTAGGCAACTGACCACGATGCAAAGGAAGGTATTCGCTCAAGTTATAACCAAGTTTTTTAAGCAGTGCGGCTCGAGTTGTGGCGGTGATAATAAACACGCCCGCAAAATCTGGGAAAAATCCAAACCAATGGCGTTTCACTTGTCCAATAACGGCTGTATAGTTCATTTTTTTCCCTTCTTACCTTTTTTGGGATTTTGAGTTGTTGGTAGTACGATTTTAGTGTGCCTCGCGGGATTTCAACTCCATCTGAGCCATCAAAAGAAATCATTCGCTCACCGTTTGTCCAGATTTCGTGGTCGCCCTTACCTGAACGCAATTTTTGCCAGCCCAATTGAGTTGCAAGTTGCTTGATTTCGCGGATTCTTGGTGGCATTTGTTGGTATAAATTAGCATCTTTGCTAATAAATTTCAAGGTATGGGTTAGAATATCCAGATGAACCCGTCACAAGTTCTTTTAGCGCATCTCGAGCATCATGCCATTCCAGCCGTGGCTTGGGCATTTGGGCAAGTCGGTCAACTTGAGCTTGGCTACACTGGCAAACGCTGGCACACCCCAGATGCGCCCAACATCAGCCCCGAGACGGTCTTTGATTTGGCAAGCCTGACCAAAGTGCTGGTGACTGTGCCACTTTTATTAAAACTGATTGGGGCTGGAAAACTCGATCCAACCGCGCCTTTGCTCGAGGTACTGCCAGAAATTGCTGGCTTTCCACTCGAGAGCGCCAATCTGTTGCAACTCGTTTCGCATTCGGCTGGACTCGAGGCGTTGTCGCCGCTGAGAACTTGGAAATTATCTCGAGATGCTGCCTTACAAAAAGCCCTCGAGATGCCGCGCCCACAGTCTGGGATTATTTATTCTGACCAAGGTTTTTTGGTGCTGACTTATCTGCTCGAGAAATTGTACGGGCAACGGCTGGATATGGTCGCAAACCAAGAATTGTTCGCACCCAATAACGTAAACCTGACCTACCAGCCAGACCCAAACCTCTGTGCTGCGACCGAACTTGACTCGAGTGGCAACTTAATCATCGGGCGAGTTCACGATGAAAACACGGCTGCTTTAGATGGTATTTCTGGTCATGCTGGGTTATTTGGCAACCTGACTGAACTTTGTAAATACCTCCAAGCCCTGATGACGGGTCTAGTTCTACCATCTCCCCTGCTCGAAACCATGCAGCGCGAAATTGCTCGAGACCACCACGACGCTCGTGCCTTTGGTTGGTTAATCCCGCACCCAAACTGGCTGGGCGCGGACAATGCGCCCCCCGACACATTGGGTCATACGGGTTTTACGGGGACTGGAGTCTGGTTTTCGCTAGAAACTCAGCAGTGCAACGTGCTGCTCTCCAACCGCGTTTGTCCATCTCGAGCCACCCCAAACGACATCGCTGGCTTGCGCCGCAAGTTTAATGCGGCGGCTTGGTGATAACCACGAGATTTCGTACAGTGCATTTTTGGATTCTCGAGTAAAGTAAAAGCAGTTCAACACATTTGGAGGAATGACCCGTGAAACAACTTGTACTTCGTTTTGTTCTGTCTTTGGCTTTTCTTGGCGTTGCCCAAGCCCAAACCCTGCCCAAAGAAACCCGCACCCGCATTATTCAGTCGGTGGTCGAGGTCTTGGCACTCGAGAACGACTCTGGCATACCACGCCTTGGCAGTCAGGGTGGCAGTGGCACAATCATCAGCAGCAGTGGCTACTTACTGACCAATTACCATGTGATTTTTGACGATGAAACAGGCAAGGAAATTAAACGCCATGCGATTCGTTTTACCGATAACCCGACCAAAGAACCTATTCTTAAAGGCATTGCCACGATTGCCATGACCATACCCAAACTCGACTTGGCACTCTTAAAAATTACTCAAGACGAAAAAGGCAATCCAATCTCGAGCAGCGCAAAATTTGTGGCTTCGCCCGTTGGCAATCCATTTGACATGGTGCTGGGCGAACATTTAACCATTGCGGGCTATCCAGACATTGGTGGACGCACAATTACCTTTACAACTGGCGTTTTTAGTGGTTGGACGGCCGAAAATAACCGTGGGGCTGGCACGAATTGGATTAAAACCGATGGCAAAATCTCGAGTGGCAACTCTGGCGGTGGTGCATTTGATGAACAAGGATTTTTGGTCGGTGTGCCAACGGCTGGAATCTCGAGACGGGTCAGCCAGAACTTAACCGAATCGCAAAATTATTTGCGCCCGATTCATTTGGCTTACCAATTATTCGATGCTCAAGTGCCAGATGTACTCTGGGCGGGAAATCGCCGCCCTGTTGTTCCCGCCGATGTGGATGCCACTGGTTTGGTCATCCCAATTGTAGCTGGTGGTTTGTTGCCCGCCAAGTCAGGGCAAACTTGGAGCATGACCATTGAAGGGCTACCAACTTGGACTTTAAGCCTAACGCGCCTAGACCAAGACGGCGACCCGACCGGCACAGCCAACCAAGCTGGCAGCAGCCAACCGTTTATTGCTTATGCTTACGAAGACGATGGCTTATTTTATTTTCATGTTGAATCGCAACGCAACGAAGCCTTTGCTTGTACTTTTGAAGACCCGATTACCGCTAAAGATGGTCTGCTGTCCGAAGGTGAAGCCCTCAACAGTCCCCCAGACGCGGACAACTGGCGCAGCCTGAACCGCAGTTGTAGTGTTCGGTTAGGCAACGCCGCAACAATAGCAATAGCCGCCCCACCAGTCAGCGCCGACCCACCAAAGGCTGGTGGCACACTGGCAGCTGCTTTCCCGCCCAAGCCGGGGCAAACTTGGACAGTCACGATCGAAGGACTTTCGCCGTGGACCCTCGAGTTCAAAAACCTAGATAAAGATGGTGACCCCGAAGGCACGGGTCGTCAAGGCACTTTTAGTGCGGCGGCTTTTGCCTTTACCGACGACGAGAACTCGAGGGTCTTTCAGTTTTTTGGTGCAAATGGCGGCTATTGGTGTGTTTTCCAAAAAAATGCAGCCTTGAATGGGGCTGGCGAAGCCTATTTCCGAGCCACTGGTCAGCAAACACCCAGCAAAATGAACCGCACTTGTGGCGCAAACTTGGTTGGGGCTGGCGGCACAACTTTTAGTAAGCTCGAGCCACAAGAATTCTTTAAGTTGATAAAATTCAGCCATTTGGCATACTGACAAAAGCCTGCCCAACCAGTACAATAGCAAAGCATCTGAATATCGGGTGTCACCGTGGGCGCGTACTTGGTTTCGACAGGGACTGCTGAAGGTGTGGTTGCGAGCCGCAGATGGTGGTTGGCTGCGAAAAAATCCACCAAGCCTTTAACTGGCACAAATGTTTTGAAAATGGGCGCACGCGCTCCATTAGCACTGGCTGCTTAATTCAGCCAAAGCCGCTTAGAGACCCGGCAGTTGGTGTCTAACCCGCTTAATCATAGACTGCTAGTTTTGGTCATGCCTCATAACCAAATACGAAAATAATGAGGATGCTGCAACAACAACCTGCCTTTGGGTTCGTTTAGCAAAAGATTAGTATAAAGGCTACGCTCGTAGATGCCCACTGAACGGGTTTTTGGACGAGGGTTCGACCCCCTCCGCGTCCACCAAAAGAAAAGCTCGAGGCAAACCTCGAGCTTTTTTCTTTATTGCAGATTGCTGATGTCTATTTCGGCACTTCTCGAGTTATGCCAAGCCAAACGTAATTTTTTTGGCTGAATACCTTTTTCGACTTCAATCAATGCCCGTAAGAGCAGTTCTTGGTTGGGTTGTAACTCGACACTCAGGCTTGTATCGCGGTTAGCAAAGTAGCTCCAGTCCGAGATTCGACTCGAGATGCCGTCTTGGTCAAGAAACGACAGATTAGAAAGCCCCCCATAAATACCAATTGGCGATTTAAGGGTGTTCTTGACCGTAAAATAGACCACCATCCAACGCCCACCTTCTGGCGCGGTACTGCCATCAAACCACGGGGCGGTGCTGTACTCAACCCGTTCGAGCTTAAAATTGGTGCGTCCAGGATAATAGACTCCATACTGGGCTGGAAAAAATAACAGCGCAGTCGAGCCATCGGTCACGTTCGGGTCGGCAAATGGGGCTGGAATTGGCGCAACTTTACCGCGCAAGTCGTAGCGCCAAACCGCGCCGTTGCAGTCGTCCACAATCATCTTAGGCAGACTCACATCTCTGTCCATGATGATACGGGTATAGATGCTGATTTTTTGGGCTGGGCGTAAATTGATGCTGACCGAGCGCATTGTACCTTGTTCGTACCAGTAGCTTTCCGCTTCGACATTTTGATTTTTGGAATCCACCCCCGAAAAACGAATTTTCGTGCCAGAAACATAGATTTCGCCTTTGGTCGGATTTTGCACCGTCGCATAAATAAGCAAGGCTTTTTTACTCGAGTCAAGCAAATCGTCTTTTTCGCCACCATCGTATAAATAATTACCAATACTGTACTCGAGTTTGGTGATGGAGTAATTGATGGCAGTATCCAGCCCCTTGCAGAGCGTATATGTTTGCCCCAGAACGCCCTCGCCGCCGCTTTGCTGGGTTGTGCCTTGGATACTTGGGGCGTTGGTGACTGGAGTGGCTGGACTCGAGATGGTGATGGTGCTGCCCGAAACACTGGCAGTTAATCCTAAACCTTTGGCGACATCCAAGGCTGGAGCATAGGCAACATCTTTTTGCAGTGCAACTGGCACTTTAATGGTTTTAGCGTTGCGGCTAAAAGTGGCGGTTTTACCCTTTAAGTCAAGGCTGATATTCGAGCCAATCGCGGCGGCATAAGGCTTACTCGAGAGTGCCAGTTTACCCGCCACGACCACACCCGCGAGGCTAGTGGATTTGCCAGCAAAAACAACTTTGTAAGACGTTTGCGCCAGTGCGATGGCTGCCAGAGATAGACCCAAGACCAACAAAGCTATTTTTTTCATTCGAGAACTCCTTTTGATTAGTTTAACTCAAAATCTGATTTCTCGAGTCGGTTTCACGAAACTGCATTTCAAAAAGGTCTTTGTAGAGTCCAGCACTGCTTAAAAGTTCAGAATGCGTTCCGATACTCGAGATTCGCCCATGTTCTAAAACCGCAATTCTTGAGGCATTTCGCACCGTACTCAAGCGGTGGGCAATTACAAAAGTAGTGCGCGATTTCATTAGTCGCTCGAGGGCTTCTTGCACCAAAAATTCAGATTCGTTATCTAGGGCGCTGGTGGCTTCATCAAGAATTAGAATCCGTGGGTTTTTAAGAATCGCTCTGGCAATCGCAATGCGCTGACGTTGCCCGCCCGATAACTTCATACCACGCTCACCGACCACGGTAGCAAACCCCTGCTCGAGTTTTTCGATAAACTCTAGGGCATTGGCAGCTTTGGCGGCGGCTTCTACTTGGGCATCGGTGGCTTCGGCTCGACCATAGCGAATATTTTCGAGAATACTGCCACTAAACAACTGGGTTTCTTGTGGCACAATCCCAATTTGACTCCGTAAATCAGACAACTTGAGTTGGCGAATATCCACGCCATCCAAACGAATAACCCCGTGGCTTAAATCGTAAAAACGCGGTATCAGGCTAACCAAGGTACTCTTGCCCGCGCCACTTGTACCAACCAGTGCCAGCACCTCGCCGGCTTTGACTTCTAGGTTAATGTTCTCGAGAACTGGTGTTTCTCGAGAAGTATACTTAAAACTGACATTCTCGAATTGCACTCGCCCTTGCACGGCTACAAGTTCTTGGGGTTGCAATGGCTCGAGTAAATCGCTTGGCATTTCAAGGATTTCAAAAATTCGGCTTGAAGCGCCAAGGGCTTCTTGAAATTGGGTAAAAATTCCACTTAGGCTTGCCATTGCGGTAGACAACCCAAGGGCATAAAACATAAAACTAATCAGCGCCCCAGGCGTTAAATTACCCTCAAACGCCAAGCGCCCACCGTACCACAAGACAAAACCCAAGCCCGAAAAAGCAATAAAAAGCATGGTTGAGCCAAATGCCGAATTGAGGGCATTGCGTTTCATGGCGGTGCTAAAAGTGGCTTCGATACCAGTGCCGTATTTTGTGCGCTCCAGCAATTCGTTGGTAAAAGACTGCACCACACGAATATTGGTCAGGGCTTCTTCGGCGCTGGCATTGGCAGCGGCAATTTTATCTTGGACTTCTTTGGAGAGTTTACGCACTTGTCGCCCAAAAAAAATCGCACCAAAAACAATAAATGGCGTAACCAATAAAGTCACCAATGCCAGTTTCCAATTGGTCACAAACATCATCACCGCACTGCCAAATAAAGAAATGGTCTGGCTTAGCCCGTTGGCTAAAGCGCTCGAGGCGACAGTCTGGACAGTGGCAGCATCTGAAGTCAGACGCGAAGTCAGTTCGCCGACCTTACGGCTTTCAAAAAAACCACTCGAAAGCGATAACAAATGCTGATACACGGTGCGCCGTACATCACGCACCACACTACTGCCAACAAAGGCTAAACCGTAAGACTGAGCCGCACTAAAAATACCCTGTCCTAATGCCACCAGCACCAGTAAAACAACCACGCGGTCAAGTTCGGCGGTGTCTTTGCTGGCTAAATTCAAAAAACTTGCATCCACCAAGCGCCCAAGCACCTGTGGAAAAACCAAACCCAGCCCACTCGAGACCAAGGTGGCTAAACCCGCCAAAACCAAGACCCAGCGGTATGGCTTAGAAAAACGCATCAGGCGAGGGAATTGACCAACCGATTTTTTAGCATCCAACACCCGATATTCATACCATGCGCGTCACACCACAATCGCCAAAAAATGTGAGAAAATACACCAATTCATAAGGAGTCCTATGCGCCCGATTTGGTTGGTAATCGCAATAATCTTGGTTGGTGGAGCAATTGCTCAAACTACTTTTAAGCTCGTGATTAACGGCAAAACCGCCTCAAGTGGCTGGATTAACCTTAACGGCAAAGTCTATCTTCCGCTCGAGGCTTTACAAAAAGCTGGGGTCAGCGCCAAAAAATCTGGCAACACTTATACCTTGACGCTGCCAAAAATCGCCAGCCCAACGCCAAAACCTGTCGTTACACCAAAACCAGTCACCACGGTCACTGTCCCAAAACCAGTCACCACGCCAATTTCACCCATCAGCCCGATTGCACCTGTTGCACCTGTTGCACCTATCAGCCCACCAGTCAATCCGATTCTTGGGGTCAATACCTCGAGTGGCAGTATTAAAATCGTGGTCAGCAATGCCAATAAACCTCTGCTCGAGGGGTGCAGTGGTCAAAGCCTAAACAATGGTGTCTGGCTGATGCGGATATTAAATTTTGCACCACTCATCCGTGACAGCAAAGTTGGTTACTTGGTGACGCTCGAGTACAGCAATATCTCGGTCAATGCTTTATCTTTATTCGATACCGGTTTTAGCGATGGTGAAGGTGGCGCAGGCAATTTCACGCTGCAATTACAAGAAAACAGCACCTTGGCTTCAAGCAACACCGAAGCTGGCTTTTTATACAACATTGTTCAGCCAAACAGCAAAGCCAGTGTGGACATCTTTTTTTTAACTAACCAAACCAGTCTGCCAACCCCGCAACGTTTTACCGTCGGACAAGAACGCCGTGTGGCTGGCTTTACGGTCTCTGACCCAAGCCTGCGCTTTAAGCTCGATTGCCGATGAGACTGCATATGATTACGGTTGGCACGCCAAAACTCGAGTATGCCCAAATTGGCTGCCAAATGTACAGCACACGGCTTGAGCGTTTTCATAAAGTCAGGTTTACGCGGGTACGTGACAGCAAAAAGTCTGGCGAAGCCGCCATGCTCGAGGAAGGACAAGCAATCCTCGAGACGGTTGGCAAAGCCTATTTATTTGCGCTTGACCCAAACGGGCGGCAACTCGAGACTCCAGCCCTTGCCCAAAAACTCGAGCAATTAGGCGTAGATGGACACGGCGAACTGGCATTTTGCATTGGCGGCGACGAAGGGCTGTCTGATGCTGTCAAAACTCGAGCCGACAGTTTGTGGAGTTTAAGCCAACTGACTTTTCCGCATGACCTAGCGCAGTTGGTGCTGCTTGAGGCTTTGTACCGTGCCAGTACGATTAACGCTGGGGTTAAATACCACAAATAAGCAGCACTGGCTTTGAATAGATTAAAATCATGAAACCCAACAGCATTCCATTTCGAGCCAAAATTGCACCTTTTGGTTGCGTCATAGCTTGACAAGATGAGTCAAAAAACCAATATGCTAGAATCTTCGTATGACCCTAACGCTAAATCTCAAACCACAACTTGAGCAACAACTCGAACAAGCTGCCAGAAAAAAAGGTGTAACACTCGAGGAATTGCTCGAACAAGACCTCGAGCAGCGCTGGTTAATCCCAGACCCATTAGCACAGTTCTCGAGCATTGGCTTAGGCGAATCCGATTTAAATGCCAAAGATAGTAAGGCTTGGCTTAAAGAACAATGGAATAAAGTATTGTGACACTCGACTCAAGTGCCATTTTTGCTTTGTTGAACAGTAAAGACCTAGACCATACTCGTATCAGAATGGCATTGTCCAAGCATCGTCCACCGTTTATTGTTGCAACCGCAGCCCTTGCCGAAATTTCGTACATGATCGAAACTCGTCTTGGCTTTTATGTCTTGGATGCTTTCCTCAGCGACATTGAATTGGGCTTATTTCGTTTAGATTTTCGTGAATCAGATATACCTCGAGCGCGAATTTTGGCACGTCGTTATCAAGACCTATCTTTGGGTTTAGCTGATGCGTTAATTATCGCCTGTGCTGAACGAAACGGTGGAAAAGTGATGAGTTTAGATCAACATTTTTGGATTGTATCCAATGAAGGATTTATCACTGTCGAATCATTATGATTTTTGACCTCGCAATGTGGCTCGAGCAGCTTTGTTTTATGACTGGAATTTGAGCAGCCTTTTCGAGTACATTAAAGCATGAACGCCAACATTTCTGCCCCATCTCGAGCCATGCCCATTGGTCGCGCCCGCGTAAGTTGGACAGACAACCTGATTACCATTGCTCTTGGCTTGTGGCTGATTGCGGGGGTTTTTATAGACGGGTTCGCCCACAGTAACCTGCGCGGCAGCATCGAAAGTTTTTTTACGCCTTGGCACGCGATTCTTTATGCTGGCTTTAGCGTTTCGGCACTTTGGACAATGTGGTTGGTGTATGGTCAAATTCGCCTCGGGCGAACTGGTTTTGCCGCCATTCCGATTGGTTACGAATTGGGTTTACTTGGCATTGGTATTTTTGGACTGGGTGGCATCGGCGACATGATTTGGCATTCGGTTTTTGGCATCGAAGTTGGCAATGCCGCGCTGCTCTCCCCTACCCACCTGATGCTGCTGTGTGGCGGTACGTTATTGGTCACAAGTCCGTTGCGTTCAGGTTGGGCTACCCTTGGTTACGCCCCCAAATTCCTCGAGTTTTTGCCTGTGCTTTTGAGTAGTTTTGCAGCCCTAAGTTTTGCAACATTTTTCCAATTGCACGCTTGGGGTTTAACCAATGTGCCAGATGGCAATAATTATATGAATTGGATTGGCGGCATTCGCGGTAGTACCTCGTTTAACATCGCTTCTAATTTTGCAAACATGGGCATTTTATTCAGCAATGTGATTCTACTTGCGCCTATCTTGCTGCTGTTACGGCGCTGGAAAACCCCATTTGGCACGTTCACCATCATGTTTACACTCAACACCATCGGTATGACCGTGATTGGTGGCTCGGTTCATTGGCAAGCCGTCATTGCCATGGCAGTCTCAGGATTATTTGCCGATGTCTTCATTGCCAAATTCAACCCTTCGGTCAAGCACATTCTCGAGTTTCGGGCTTTGGCGACTCTGCTGCCTGTATTTATTTGGGGAACCCATTTTTTAGTGCGGCATTTACGCGAAGGCATTGCGCTCGAGCTTGAATTCTGGACTGGCACAATAGTCATGGCAGTAGGGCAAACGCACCAAGTTGAGCTTGCTGTACCCTAAAGAATGATTATCAATATCATCGAACATTTCAGTACCCTCGAAGACGCTCGTCGTGACCA
>JAYWGM010000050.1:0-24440 GCA_043778225.1 Deinococcales bacterium
AGGGTTTTTAAGGCATGTAAAAAACCAGCTTGGGGTTTTACAAAACCAGTTGTGTCTGGTGCAAGGGATGCTCCAAAAACCAGCCCGTACTGCTCGAGAACAAAGTTTTGGTACTTGGCTAAACCATTTGTACCAAGCGTTAAAAGCCAGCCCTTGGCATCGAGTTTTTCCAGCGCTCGCTGTGTATCGGGGTAGAGCAGGGCTTCATCCCAATGCGCCTCAGTTGCCACCTCGAGAACCCGAGGCAGGCGCGGTGCGTTGTGGGCGGCACAAATTTGGTCATGAATGTCATCCCAGTCAAACGCCGAGACGGGATTATCCGAAGCAAAACGCTTTTGGTACTCGAGCCTAAAGCCCTCGGACAGTTCAAGGCTTGAAAAATCCTCGCGCAGCCGCTTAAAAACAGTCTTACCCATCGGCGAATCTAAAAGCGTCCCATCCAAATCAAAAGAAATCCAAGCCATGGCAAGAGCATAAGAGGAAAAGGAGGAAAGAGAAAGGAAGAAAACCCCAATCTGTCTCTTTCCTCTGTATTTAATCCTCTGCCACACCAAGCGCCAAGCGCCACTGGAGTGCCAAACTCGAGAAAGCCGTGCTGGGGGTGGCATAGCGCTCCAAAGCATGAAGCGTGGTCTCGAGGGCGGTGTCTGCCTTGACGCGAACAGCAGGAGGCAAGGCTCGCAGTGCAAAGCGCAAGGTGTCTGGGGTCAGCAAACGGTCAAAGTTTTTCTCGAGTTGGTCGGCGGCGGTTAGGGCTTCAAGTACGCCCAATTGCAATTTCTCGAGAAAAGTTTTGGCAGAGGCAAGAGCAGTTTTGGTTTTTTCGGATTCGAGAATCAACCCCGGGCGACCCGCTGCAAATGCCAAGAGTTCTGGGTCTATGACCTTCATGTGTTGCTCGAGAATCGCATCTGGCACAGGCGGCACACGGTAACGCTGCGAACGTGAAACAATGGTTGGAATCATCCCCGAGGCATCCTCGGTGATAAAGACAAAACGGGCTTGGTGCGGCGGTTCTTCGACACTTTTTAAGAGTGCATTGGCGGCTGATTCGTTCAGGAATTGTGCGCCGTCAAAAATAATCACTTTATGGCGGTAACGCGGCGAAAGTTCGATAAATTCAATCACATGGGTTTCAAAATCTTTGCCTGTGTCGTGCGAAGCACTGATTGCCCCAATTGGAATCAGGCTGACTCGGGCGCGTTTACCGGTGCTGGTTTCTTCACGTGGCGAAACCAATAAAACATCTGAATGCGAACCTGATAAGAAATTTTGACACGAAGCACAAACCCCACACGGCTCGAGACCCGTTGGTGCTTTGCAGTTCAGGCGCATGGCATACCAGTTGGCTAAACCACGCCGTCCGACTCGGGCTGCCCCTTCAAGAATAATGCTGTTGGCATTTGTTTGCTCGAGTAAAGGCTTAATCGCTTCGTGACCAATCAGTTTCATCTGCCTAAATCCAAGCGCGAAGCCAAGGCTTCGGGCAGCCCAGCAGCTCGAATTTTCTTTTGGGCAGCAGCAATATCGTAAGCCACACGGTAAATCTCGAGCAATTTAGCGTTGGTGTCAAAAATCCCATAACTGGCTTTGGGGTTGCCATCTCGAGGTTGCCCAACACTGCCCGGATTGACAATCCAACGCCCTTTGGGTGGCATTGGCAAACGGTTTTCGTCTTCGGTACAGGCATGAAAAATCGTCAGGGCGGTGTTGTTATCTAAACAGGCAAAAACGCCAGCCAAATGCGAATGTCCAACAAATGCCAGCTTTCCAGCCCAATTCTTAAAAATGACTCGAGCCACATTGACATTATCCACATATTCTTTGGGGTCTCGAGGCGAACCATGAATAAAAGTTACGGCTGCACCATCCAAGCGCACACTGGCTTGTTCGACCCATGTTTGCATCCAACCAAGCTGACTGGGCAGGAGTTGCGACATATTTAAGCGCAGACTTTGACCAACAGGAGTATCGGTTTTGATGTTTTTGCCCTGTGCCATTTCTAAAAGCATGATGTCGTGGTTGCCCAGAATCGAGCGTGGTTTAAGCAGTTCGAGCCGTTTAACAACCGCTCCGGCATCTGCGCCATAACCAACCGCATCGCCCAAGAAAATCGTTTGCTCAAAATTGTGTTTGCTGGCATCGGCTAAGACGGCATCTAAAGCATCTGAATTACTATGAATATCGGCAAGCAGCAAATAACGCATTATAAATCTCCAAACGCCAAAAACGGGCAAAAGTATACCAAGATAAACCAAGTATACATCTTGCAGCAAAAATACCAAAAAAATGTTTGGGCAACTCAAATCTGTACAAGTTCAGCTACCAATCAAAACGTCAGCGGTTCAGCTACCAATCAAAACGTCAGCGGTTCGGCTACCAATCAAAACTCGAGCGGTTCAGCCTTTTATAACAGCCATTCAAATCTGCACAGGTTCAGCTAAGACCCCATATGTACCCGGTCCAACGTGTGCCGAAATGACCGCGCCACACTCGACCACCGCAAATTCTTGAACCCCAAGTTTTTTACCTTCTTCTCGAGCCGCCATCACATCTTCGGGTTTATCGGTGTAGACATAAACCGCTCGAACCTGCCCATGCTTGGCGGTGTACTCGCGCAAATTTTTGACCACATTCTCGAGTGCCGCCCGTGCGCCGCGCTCACGCCCAGCAGCTTCGATTTTACCGTCCACCAAATGCAGAATCGGTTTGAAACCAAGTAAACCACCCAAAAGCGCCTGAGCGCCACCAATCCGACCATTTTTCTTTAAGAAATCTAGACTCGCCACCGAAAAGCGTAAATTGGTCTGGGCAATCAGCTTCTCGAGCGTGGCTTGAATGCTTTGGATGTTTTCGCCAGCCGCCGCCAAACGCCCTGCGCGTTCAAGCATCATCGTCAACGAGCCACTGGCGGCTTTGGAATCCACGACCGTGATTTTACCAGCAAAATCTCGAGCCGATAATTCGGCTGAATTGTACGTGCCACTGAGCTTACTCGAGATGTGCAGACTCAGCACATGGTCGTGGTTTTGCAGTAAGCGCTCGTACTCTCGAGCAAAATCTACGGGGGTGGGCTGACTGGTGCTGGGCATGGCAGCCCCAGCTTTAACCCCATCAAAAATATCGTGGGTGCTAATCTCGATGCCATCTTTATGGACTCCGCCCTTAAAATTAACGTACAACGGCACAACTGTTACACCCATTTGGGCAGCTTGGGCGGGTTTTATATCCGAAGTCGAATCGGTCACTAGGGCAATTTTCATGATGTCCAAAAGACTAGCACTCTTGGGGCGGTCAAATGAAGACCCACATCACTTATCGTCAAATGAAGACCTACATCACTTAGGAATTGTCCGTTAATAACTTCCCGATTTGGAAATGAATCATCATTAACTGTAAGGGCGAGGCATCTTGACCATATACACGCACCTACGGGCATGGTCGCAAGCCCCGCCCCTACGACAAAAACTGTTTTCAGCCGTAGGGGTTGGGCTTGCCTAACCCCACCATTTACGGATTTTATTCTTGGACAAATCCTTATCGGATTTTGCTGCTTTCGGTGTTGGCATGAAACTCGAGGTATTTGAGCCACGCCTTGGCGCTTAGGTCGCCCATCATGTTGTGCGCCACTTTGCCTTTGGCAGCCTCGAGCAATGGTGTTAATGCCACCAATTCACGGCGGGTTTCCTTAAAGTCGGCTAATAAGCTGTTCCAAGCACTGTCTTTTGGTGGATAATAGGCTTGGCTCGAGTCCATGACCAATGGTTTTTCGTTCAATAGCACCCGCAACCGATTTAAGCCCCAGCGTTCGATGGCGACAATATGCGCCAAGGTCTTTCTCGAGGCTGGGCTTTCGCCAGCTTTTTCACAACGCTGGACTATTTTTGCGCCACTGCCCTCGAGTTTCTGCACATAAACGCCAGTAGACACTTGATTCTCGAGAAAAAGTCCAGCCAAAAACTTGAGCATAAAAGACTGTAACCTAAAGCTGCCAAGTTTTTTGTGGCAATTCACCATTTTGTAAGCGCTATCGGTTAAGCTGACAATTGCATTACAATTTTAAGGAGGATTTATGAAACGACGTTTAATCGCGCTGTCCATGCTCTTATCGGTCTCGACCGCTCTTGCAGCCGACAGCAAAGGCGCACCGCAAATGACCGCCATGCCAAAGCTGGGCATTCAGGAAGGTAAATACGGCGGCAGTTATACCTTAATGATTCCAGCCGCCCCCGGTAGCTTTAATTATTATGGCATTACCGACAACAACGCCTATACCGTACTTGGCAATGCTTTTGAAGGTTTGGTCGAGTACAACCTCGAGACCTACAAAATGGAACCCAGCTTAGCCCAGTCTTGGACAACCTCTGAGGATGGTAAGGTCTATACTTTTAAGCTGCGACGCGGAGTTAAATGGCACGATGGTCAGGATTTTAATGCCGATGATGTGGTTTTTACCTTTAACAACATGATTCTAAACCCACAAGCTCGAGGCAACAGTGCGGCAGGCTTTCCGGCTGGCACAAAATTTGAAAAAGTAGACGAGTTCACGATGCGAATGACCATGCCTTCACCGTCTGGGGCAATTTTGCAGCAATTACGAACTTTTATCATGCCCAAGCACAAGCTCTTAAAATTTAGCATCGAAGGTGGGGCTGCACCCGCCGAAATCAACACACCTTGGGGAACAAACAGCAACTTGGCTGATATTGTCGGCACAGGACCGTTTAAGTTTAGCAGCTACACCGCCGACCAAAAAATTGTCATGGCAAAAAATGCCAATTACTGGAAAGCCGATGCTTTTGGCAACAAATTGCCGTACATAGATAGACTCGAGTACCTGATTATCAAAGACAGCAACGCCCAAATTGCCCAGATGAAATCGGGTGGTATTGATGCGCTGAACATCACGGGTGCGCTTTTTCCAGAACTCAAAGCCGCCGAAGTGGCTGGAGCAGCTTTTAAGGTGGTTCGTGCCGCCGCGCTTTTTGGCAGTCCACCACACTTGGCTTTTAATTTTGATGCCAAAGACCCAGAATTGGCACGGCTTTTTAGCAACGATAAATTCCGTCAAGCCATTCAGCCAGCCGTCAATCGCAAACGGATTATTGATGATATTTTTAATGGACTTGCTGAATTGCCCGGCACACCAGTTGCTCCAGTCTCGAGTTGGTATTTTGACACCCGTAGCTACTTAGGCAATTACGATTTGCGTGCCGCCAATGCTGCGCTTGATGCTTTAGGCTTAAAAGACACCGATGGCAACGGAACTCGAGATTTTGCTGGTGGCAAAGAAATCGAATTTAGCCTGATTGCTCCAAACGATAACCCATTTTTCCCCGGTCATCTGATTGCACCCGTTATTCAAGCCGACTTAAAAAGCATTGGCATTAAAGCCAATTTGCAAATTCTGACCACCAGTGCGACTTTTTCCAAAGCCAATGCTGGAGACTTTGAAGCCGCTATTTATGGATTTGGCAATCAACCCGACCCACAACTCCGCAAAGCCATTTGGCAACCGGGTGGCGATTTGTACTACTGGCACTCGAGCTTACGTCCAAAGCCCGGGCAGCCAATCAGCAAAGCCAACATGAAAAGCTGGGAAAAGCGCTTATTTGATATTTTTGAAGAAGCCTCGAGAATCACCGACCAAGGCAAACGCGGCGCACTGTACGACGAATGGCAGCTTTTGAATGCCAAGTACCTGCCGGTCATCATGATTGCCAAGCCTGCCAACATTGCAGTCGTCAGCAATAAAATTGGTAATTTTGTCTATAACCTCGGTCCGATTCCTTCGTATGTGACCAACCAGATTGTCTACAATAAGTAATCCTTTTTGATAGCGCTCACCTTTGGGGTGAGCGCTTTTTTATTTTCTGCTACAATAGTTTTCTATGACTTTCCCGAGAATCCTTTTGGCGTTTGTGCTGCTCCTTTCCTTTGCCCGTGCTGGTGATGCGGCTAACCTCGAGTTTCTAGGTTTTTCAAAAGATGGGCGCTATTTGGCGTTTGAAGAATTTGGCATGACCGATGGGATTGGTTTTCCGTATGCCAAAGTGCAAGTCGTGGATGTGGTCAAAAATACCGTCCTAGCACAAAGCGAAAAAATGCTCGAGACTGAAAACAGCACCATCGCCCAAGTTCGAGCCGCGTTAAAAGTAGCCAAAGATTCCCTACTGAACCGCTACAAAATTGCTCGAGCCAACCAAGGACAATTTATTGGTATTGCGCCCCTCGCACCCAACATCGGTGGACAGCGCAGCGAATTTATTTATGCTGGCAGAACCCATAACCTCGAGTTAAACAGCATCTTTGCAAAACAAGCCGCCCAAACCTGCCCCGACGAAATTGCTTCACGGCTCGAGTTGACCCTGACGGTGGCTGGTAAAACCCGTATCCTGCAAAAAGACGGCTTAACCTTGCCAAAGTCACGGGCTTGTGCGCTGTCCTATGAAATGCGAAGCGCTCATCTGTACGGCAATAAACTGGCGGTTTTTGTGGCGGTTTCGCTGCCCGGCTTTGAGGGCGCAGATATTCGCTGGATGGTCATTACGACGCAGTTATGAGCCTCGAGGTACAAATTTTTGGTCTTCAAAAATCGTCAGAAACTCGAGCCGCCGAGCGTTTTTTTAAGGAACGCAAAATTAAAATCCATTTGGTGGATTTACTCGAGCGCCCGATTGCCAATGGCGAACTCAAACGCTTTTTGGATAAATTTGGTTGGGATAACCTGCTAGACCGTGCTGGCAAAACCTATCAAACGGCTGGTCTGGAGTACCTCAAACTTTCCGAAGAAGCATGGGTGGCTCGAGTCCAGGACGAACCACGTTTGTTGTCTTTGCCACTGGTGCGGATTGGTAAGCACCTCGCCATTGGGCGTAACGAAAACGCTTGGAAAGCGATGCTCGAGACCGAAGTCAAAAAATAGAAGATTAAGAACAGGGCGACCACAAACTTACTTTGAGCGACCTAAAGCCTTTTTGAACGCACCCACCGCAAACTCGAGGTCGGCTTGGGTGGTGCTGCGCCCTAGTGAGAACCGAACACTGGCTCGAGCCTCGTCCTTTGTTTTGCCAATTGCCAGCAGCACATGGCTTGGCTCGAGTGTCCCCGAACTGCAAGCACTGCCCGAACTGGCTGCCACACCCTCCAAGTCTAGGTTCATTAAAAGCGCCTCGCCATCCGCCCCTGCTGCCGTCACATTGACGTGTCTTGGGCTGCGCTGGGTTGGGTGTCCGTTGAGGCTGACCCCCTCAAAGCTGGTCAGTTGGGCTGCAAACCAATCGCGCATTGGCTCGAGCCGTGCAGCTTGCGAGGCTTGCAAATCGGCGGCTTTTTGGGCTGCAAAACTCATGCCAACAATCGCGGGAACATCCTGAGTCCCACCACGAAAGCCACGTTCTTGCTGACCGCCATACAAAAGAGGCGACAGCACAAAACCGCGTTTCTCGAGTTCCCGCGAAACCCACAACGCCCCGATTCCCTTGGGTCCATAAAACTTGTGGGCTGCCAAAGAAAGTAAATCACAACCCAAGTCGCGCACACTCAAAGGCACATGACCAAGGCTTTGCACCGCATCCACATGAAAAGGAATCCTGTGTTCCTTTGCCACGACAGCAATCTCCGAAATCGGCTGAATCGTACCCAGTTCGTTATTGACGTGCTGCACCGAAATCAGCTTGGTCTGGGGGGTAATGGCTGCCTTGACTTGAGCAGCACTGACCATACCAAATTGGTCTGGGGTAAGAATTGTGGCACAAACCTGACCCAATTTCTCGAGCGCCCGCAACGGCGCTAGAATTGCGCTGTGTTCAACGGCAGTGGTAATAACATGACCACCCGACAGCAACACCGAAAAAAGGGCTTGATTATTGGCTTCTGTACCCCCAGAGGTAAAAACCAATTCTTGGCTCAGCACCCCCAAAACTCGAGCCAGCCGTTCCCTTGCCTCCTCAAGTGCTTCTTTGGCTGCCGAACCCTCGCGGTGCAGACTCGAGGCATTGCCCAATAAAAATTGGTATGGGCGCATCTGCACTTCGACTTCGGGGTCAAGTGGTGTGGTGGCGGCAAAATCTAAATAAACACGCATAAGGTCTAAAGGCAAGGTGAAAAGGTTAAAGGGTTAAAAGGTTAAAAGAGAAAAACTTTTCACCTTTTTTACTTTTTCCCTTTTAACCCTAGTCATTCGCCATCGGCAGGGGCATTCCGCTTTGGGTGGCGGGGTTAGCGAGTAATCTGGCTTTGGTGGCAGCATCGGCAAACTGTGCCTCGAGCAGTAAATCCTTGAGAGTGGCATTGCCCAAGACATCGCGGATAGCAGAGTCCACCCGCCGCCAGAGGCTTTCTGTACCGCACGAAGACACATGGGTGCAACTGCTCGAGTCCTCGATACACGAAACTGGAGCGATGCTGCCTTCCATCACCTCGACGACCTCGAGTGCCGAAATAAGTTCGGGCGCACGGGCGAGTTTATAACCGCCAAATGCCCCACGGACACTGCGGATAAAGCCAGCCCGTCGCAAGTTAGAAGCAATTTGCTCGAGGTAATGCTGCGAAATACTCTGGCGTTCTGCCACATATTTAAGCGCCACCGATTCGCCGTTGGCGTTAGCGATTTCGACAAGGGCGCGAAGTCCGTACTGAGCTTTGGTTGAAATCCACATAAAGTTACTCCTAGCGAACTGAGAATGATTCCTAGTTTAACACATAAATTCCGTACTGTTCATAAGGAATTAAGACTCATGTTGCTAATCGAGTGTCAGTTCCTCGGCTCGGGTCAAATGGGCTTGGCTGTCCTCGAGCGCCATAAGCCTTGAGGCTTCGGCGGCAGCTTGCAGGCTGTACTCTCGGGCTGCTTGGATTTGATTTGCACCCAGCGCATGCAGTACCAAAATGGCGGCTGGCGCACCAATAACCTCGAGCGCCCGCAGGGCTTGCAGATGCAGTGTACTTTGCAACATTTCCGAAGTCCCTTCGAGAATTGCCTCGAGAATCAAGTCGTGGGTAAAACGTGTCCCCACCATAATTTTAGCTTTCTCGAGAATTTCGATGTTGCTGGCTACTCGTTGCCAAGTCCATTCTAGTGCTACTTGGGCTAAACGGCTGCTAAACTGCTCTCCTGTGATGGCTGCAAAACGAGCCAAAAGCAAAGCCTGATTTGGTAATTTTTCTAGGCGTAATTGGGTTATTTCGTAAGCTCGAGGAATGCTTGAAAGTTGTATTTGCCGAATCTGTAGACCCCTTTCTAATAAAGCATGAGCGGTTTCGAGAACCAAAAGTGGATTGCCGCCCGTAAAACGCATAACTTGGCTCATTAAAGGCTCAAGTCGTGGGTCAATACTTTTAAGGTATTGCTGAACGGCTTTTCTTGGCAATGGCTGTATATCAATCCATTCAGCCAAACCAAGCTGTACCCAATCGCGTAAACTTGCTTCGATTTCGGGTTTTAAGCTATCGTTACGAAAAATAAAAACCGAACGTGGAAAACCCGGTTTATACGGCAAGAATTTAGAATGTAAATAGATGCCGGCTTTAGAAGAAGAAGGGTCAACAAATTGTACATCATCAAATAACAAGGTTGCCCACTTGCTCTCGAGCGAAGCCAAGCAATACATTTGGGCTTGGGCTTCAAAAAAACGCAAGCGGTCTTGTTCGTTATTAATGGGTGCAGGAGCAACCCCGTAAGCTGGTACAATTCGTGCCATTTCTGAGCGCACCCAATCTGGAAGCTGTAAATCAGGATGATCCAAACGCATTTGTTCATAACAACGAGCGTGCGTGGTGTAAGGTACAAAAGAATCACCCGGTCTGCCCCAAACGTGCCAAAAAGTGCCTTTGCTACGCACAAAATCAAGTGCTAATCGGCTTTTGCCGATACCCGATTCACCCGAAATCAGAATGGTTTTACCAGCTTGCCAAGCGGCTTCCATCCGTGCCCATTCTTGCTCACGACCCAACAAAGGCAAAGCTGTCACGGGTACAACAGGTTTAGAACCCTTAAAAACTTCAAGATTCAACAAGGCTAAACACCCTGAAGTATCACCAGATAAGGCTAACTCGAGGGCGGCTTGGGTTATTTCGACAGGCGAAACCCCATAAGCCTCGTGTAAAACTGCCATAAACGTATCAGCAGCTTTTTTACAAAGCGCACTTTCGCCTAAAGCCCCCAAAGTCAGCAACCACCAACGAGCAGCTTCTTCGCTTGGTTCAAAGCGGTCTGTCGCCGCCGCCTCGAGCCACGGCAAGGCTTGGCGCAATGCCCCGCGCTCCAAAGTTTGTCGAGCCAGTTCAAATGCCAAACGGCAACGCTCTGAAGCAAAACGCCGACGCTGGCTCTCGAGCCACTCCTCGAATTCGCCACCTAAGCCCATATGCCAATCGCGGAAACGCAAACCTTGCAAAAACTCTTTTTCGCACAGATGAAAACGTTTGAGCGGGTCTTGACTGGACTCGAGAATATCGGATTGCACCTTGCCAAGCGCCAACGAAGAACTGTCTGCGCTAAAAATACCCGAGCCAAGCGCTGCCACAATTTCGCCACGCACCACCGAAAGGTTATTCAGGGCATCGTGAGTACCAGACCAAAACAGGGCGGCTAATTGCCGCCGCGAAGTCCGACCCTCGAGCGCTAAGTATGCAAGTAGGGCAAAGGCTTTATTGGAGAGTTTGGCAGGGTCAGACTCGAGCAACGCCCGTGGAAAACCAAAAAAATGAAGATGAATCAAGAAAACCCTCCGAATTAGATAAAAAATACCAGTGCCAATGCAATTTTTCAGTTGGGATAGATGCAAAGCATTCAAGCGGGATGACGAAAAACAAACACCAAAAAGTCCTACAAGACCATCTCAACAATCTTTACTCAGACAGCCATTGATAAGACTATCAGAAAATCAGGTTTATCCAAAGAAAGTCAGCAAAAAAGCTGTCAAGAATTCATTGATATACTTTTCTACACTCAAAAAATCGCACATCAGAAAAAGCTCATTTAGACTTTAGATTAACTCAGACCTAACTCAGAGTGGATCTGAGCATCGCACCATAGACAAAAAACATGATGGACGGTACAAAATCAAGACTCCGCTAAGTCAGACTTTTTTAAGGGTAGAAACGTCAAAATTGTATTCTTAGGAATTCTTTATAAACCTAAGTTGTTAAGCAGTATCGCAGTTGCTTTGTAGGAAAAATAAAGCCTCATCAGATTTTTCAGACTAAGGGAATAAGCCATTGAAATAGCAGTATGAAAAACTTCACACTAAGTCTGAATGAGTCCGACACTCGAGAATAGGAATAAGGAGGTACACAATTTTGCGGAAATAAGCAAACCAGAAAAAAAGCGCGAATTGGTGAGATAGCGATAAATCAAAAGCACAAAGAAACCTAAGCAGAAGTGAAAGGAAAGCAAATGAAAAACAAAGCAATTTATGAAGCACCAAAACTCGAGGAACATGGAAAGTACACTGTGATAACTGGCGGTAGCGAAGAGATATTCAGTCCAGATTTTTTTGAAGTGTCTAATCTTCCAACTTTCGAGGATCTAAAATAGAAACTCAAGTCTTTAGTTTCTAGGCACTCGTGAATAATTGAGGTCAAATATGAAAATCAATAAAAGTCAAGTCGTCGGAGTCATAGGGGCTTTGGTGCTTGCGAGTTGCACAAGCCAAAATCTTGTACAGCCACCAAATGTTGAATCTGAACGCAGAGTCGTTGGAATTGTCAATGTTGAGTTTCTGATGTCAGAAAATAACAATTTAGTCATGGCAAATGCCAAATTTCAACCCAATTCAAAACTCTCAACCCAAACATCTCCATTGACAGATAATTCGATCACGTTGGAAAGAGTATTCGGAACACGAGTAGACTACTTTCCAACACGCCAACGCTTTGTTGCTTCAACATTAAGACTTACGAATAATACAAATTTGGCGTTCAAAAACTTAACAATTTATGGTATCAATCGGGTAAGTAGTATCAATGGTACTGCTTTTACGAACCTGCTAAGGGAAAATAGTACACCAATTGCAGACCCAGCAGGCACCGCAATACGAATTAAACCAAACCATGGTATGCAAATCAATGCGACAACCCTGTCACTTGCAGTAGACCCTAACAAAGCCGATTTACAGGTTATTACTCCTGCGGAAGCCGATGCTATTGAATTATTGCCTGCAATGCTAGGTCCGACAGGACTTATTGCAACCAAACAGATTCAGCAAGTTCTCGAGTATGGATTTGTGGCACGCAACTTCGCAACTTCAGGAAATAAGCGTACAATAGCCGCTAGTGGTGGAACAGGACAGGTAAGTATCGCCCTAAATTTACCACTTGAAACAGATTCTTTTGAAAGCCCTGCCCGTTTGTTTTGGTCATTTCTAGTTGTGGATGAACCTGTTACTCGTGTGACCCGCAGTGTCGAAGAAGGAAACGACATTCTAAATGTTGCCAATCGTGCCGATGATACTGGTGTTATTGCGCCAGATGTTCGTGAAGTCTTGATGATGGGACGCGATGTTGCCAATATTCCAACCACAACGACTTCAACAGGTGGTCAAGAGTACAAAATTGCTCCATTATCCCCAGCACTCAATTTGGTTCAAGTGCCTTACAATCAAGTTCGTGTTGGTACAGTAGCCCCAACATTTATCAGCGACTTTGGCGAAATCTTTGTCCAAGCCAATGCTTCTCCGGGTGGTAATGGGTCTTCGGGTTTACCATTCAAAACCATTCAAGAAGGCGTAGATGTTGCTGTATTAGGCGCTAACGATATTGTTCGTGTTCGCAGTGGTACATATCCTGGCAATGTTAATGTCAATAAAGATGTACGCATTTTCGGACCTGCGTCAGGTACAGATGGTCGTGATGTTACCCGTTGCGTAACTGGTGTTGGACCAAGCTGCGCCAGCGATGCTGTAATAAAAGGTGCAGTAACCATCTCTTCAAGTGCGGCAGCTACATTCTCGGGTTTCCGTTTCTTGGATAATAGTCCTCAGGGTGTTGCACCAGATGTTTTCTTACTCGATATTACAACTGTGCAGAACCACTTGATTGAAAATAACGTTTTCTACCGTGATGGTGTTGTTGCAGAAACCTCTCCAAATAGTGGTGTGTACGCTTTTGTGGGTGGAGGCAATACAAATAAGCAAGTTGGTGCAATTCGCACGGCTGTCGAAAATTCACCTTCAACCAACAAAATTGTTATTCAAAAGAATCGCATTAGTGGTAATCCTGTTAATGCCTCTGGTATCTATGCTAATAAGAGTTGGGGTGCTTCCCGTGCGCCAGCAGTTAGTATCGGTGGTGGCACAAGTGGAAAACTTGACTTCAAAGACAATGATATTGATTCTGCTCGAGGTGCTTTGTACATTGATAAACCGAATGCAGACCATGTAGTCACTGGCAATACCTTCAAAGACAATGGCACAGCCTTTGGTCTGACGAATGTCACTCTTTCCAGTTTCTCAATTACTGGTAATACATTTAGTACAACAAGTGACGCAATACCACCATTGCCAGCCAACCGTTTACTGGACCGTAAAGAAGTCACTTACTTTAACTTGCGTAACGCCGTACCAAATACGTTCACTTTAACGGCTTCCAATAACACCTACGATGGTAAATTGCCATCTGCCATGACCAAGCCAGAATTGTTTGATCTCGAGGATCAGACCGATCACCGCATTGATGCTGCTGCTTGGGGCTTGGTGCGTTTTAAGCCAACTGAGTTGTACGTCACGATTTTCTCTTGTGCAGCCGATCCTTTGTGTAACGCCGGTGATGCCAATCCACAACGTGCCATTGATGCAGCTACCGCAGGTGATACAGTCAACATCGAAGCTGGAACATATACCAATCAACTAAGCATCGCCAAGAATCTGAACATTGTTGGTGATGGTGCGACCACAATTATTCAAGCTCCAGCAGGGGCAGCTTTGGTTGTGAATGGTGGTACAAACAACAATGCCAACTTAATTGATATGACTGCGGGTACGGTCAGCATGACGATGCTTAAAATTAAAGGACCGCATACTAAATCTGGTAGTCCTTGTAACAGCACCATGAAATTGAATCGTGGCATTTCTATCTCGGGTGGGGCATTAACCATGACCGATTCGTTTATAGATTCAATTCGTGATACAGCTATATTTAATTGCGCCAATCAGGGTGTTGGTATTTATGTGGGTTCGGGTAGCCTGAATATCTCTGGTTCAGAAATTACCAATTTCCAATCTGGTGGTATTCTTGTGACTGGTGCAAGCAGCAGTGCAATCATCGATGATAATTTGATCCAAGGCAACACAGCCAACCCTGTGACTTCCAGAGGAATCGAAGTTGCCAGTGGTGGCGTGGCAACCATCACCAATAACGGTATCAAAGATGTACAATGCCCAACTTGTGTCGCCAACGAAGATGTTGGAATTGGTATTTTGGTTCGTACCACTGGTCTTGTTACGATTACAGGTAATAACACCATCGAAAATAACGAATTGGGTATTAACGCTCGTGGTGCAGGGCTGAACTTGGTCATTAATACCAATACATTCACGGGTAATCTGGATGCTGGTGTGCGCTTCTTTGCCAATGAAGGTCTTTCTACACCTGCTTCGGGTAATGTTACTTTTAACACCAATACTCTGGTTGGTCCAGTCGTTCCTGGTGCATCGGTTTGCTTTGATGCAGAAACTAACTTGCTTGCCTCTGCCAGCTTGACTGTAACA
The DNA here is from genome assembly GCA_043778225.1 of Deinococcales bacterium. Lineage (GTDB taxonomy): Bacteria > Deinococcota > Deinococci > Deinococcales > JAAFIG01 > JAAFIG01. Next base: position 14,709 of record JAYWGM010000050.1, read on the forward strand.
GGGACTGGTAATAAGCTCAGCAAGTGCAATTATGCAATTGAACTCAATGATTCTGCTATTATCGCCAATAAAATCAATCTGAGTTTGCAAAGCGGTAACATTGATGGTGTGACCCGTGATATGTTCAACACTGGTTCGCCTGCACCTAGTCTTCTTGACAACTGGTGGGTAACAACTGTTGGTCCATTCCCACTCAATCTTCCAAGCATTGTAGGCGCGGCAAACACTGCACCAGTGGCAGTTGCTCCTTACTAAACAATCTCAAGTAAAAGAACCCCTCTTCGTGAGGGGTTTTTCTTTTGTCCTATTGAAATTAACGTTTTAAGAATCTCTTGGCTCGAGCCAAAAGCCTTTGCCAAATACTGCTTTTATGAGTTGCACGAATCCCGTGCATTGTAATTTCATAACCCATTTTCTCGTAGAAGCGAATGTTCTCTGGATGTACCCCTAGAAAAACATGGGTATTACCAACGGCGGCAGCATCCGAATGTATTCTTTGCATAATGGCAGTTGCTAAACCCTGCTTTCGGGCTTTGAGTTGCGTATTTACATCGCTGACCCAACTCGAGCCATCCGCGCCCTGAGAATTCCTTGCCCATGACAGCATTTTTTTATTCTCGAGAATGGCGTACAAATAACTGCCCATTTTCTGAGTTGGTAACTCAAAAAACTGAGAATTTGAGGCTACTGCTGCTTGGGCATCAAAATGCTTTCTTAAAATGCTGTGGCTGGTGCTTTGGTTCAAGTCCGAGTGAAGCGTTTTTCGCATTAAGAAAAACTTCTTAAAAGCGACCGAACGATTTCTCGAGTAAACCAAACTCATTTGTTCTATGGCTATTTCGGATTGGCAGAAATGATACGCTGTGAAATGACTTATTTGTTCAGTTTGAATAAATTCTAATATTGCTTTGGGATTTTGTTCAGCACTGATAATAAAAATCTCTTGCTCGCCTTGGTTTTTAATGTGCCAAATACCTGCCTTATAATGAAGTTGTGCGGCTTTGTATAAACCGCGCATGACCAGCAAATGAGCAACTACAGATTCAAGTTCGCTAGGTTTAGCGTCTGGTAGGGCAGAGTCTGGCATAATCGTAATCATACACAGCATCTATGGGTTTAGCGTCAACAAACGATCCTAACCAAGTAAGTCGCCTAGCCCAGCACTGGCTCTTCAACATCATTGGCAGCATCGGCTTCGGCAGGGGTGGTCGCACCGCGCTCACGCAGGGGCATAAAGCCGCCGTCTATGTCCGGCAAATGCGTAAATTTATCCACCATGTCAATCAGTTTTTGGGCGGTGGTTTCCTTAAAAGCAATCACTTCGACCCGTTTACCGCGTTCCATCAAGACTTCGGCAATGTCGGTAAAGTCGCCGTCGCCACTGCCCAGCACAATCACATCCAAATGCTCTGCCAAGCGCACCATGTCGGCACAGATGCCCATGTCCCAGTTGCCTTCCCAAATAATTTTACCAGCATCGGTGGTGTGATGCACCTGTAAGGTCATGCGCCTGACTTTATAGCCGAGGGTCGAAAGTTTATAGATAAAGGGCCAAGCACTGGTGTCGGATTCGCGTTCGACCACATACGAAATAGCCCGAAATAACTCGCGGTTTTCGCCCGTTCCATATTTGAGGATGCTCTCGAAATTGACGGTTCGCTGGTAGTAGTCTCGAGCCGAGTGATAGAGGTTTTGGGTATCGATAAAAATACCGACTTGCGGACGAATTTTCATTGAATGCGACATTGTAACTCCTTATTTTGTAGGGCAAAAAATAACTCGAGTCAAAAAATAATCGAGCTTGGACTTATTTTCAAAAAGCGGTGCTTTTACCGCGCAATGCCATTGCGCCAAGGGCAGCAAAAGCGGCAAATAAACCAGCCACAAATAAAAATGGGGTGCGGTTGCTGGTGCGTGGAGCTTCGAGTGTAAAAGCGGCACTGCTCGAGGTGGCAGCCAGCACTTGGGTCGCCGCATAACGGGCATTGGGCTGACTGACTTTGACCGTCAGGCTTGGTGCGGCATTGAGGCTGGTCAGGTCTATTTCGCCGCCAAGGCTCGAGTCGCCAAGTTTACCGAGCGTAATTTCTTGAACCGCTTGGCTGTTACCGGGGTCCACGACCAAAACCAGAGGCGTGCCGTTATAAGAAGCATCGGCTTGGACTTGGGCGCTAATTTGGTTTTTGCCAACTTTAAGCCCGCCGGGAATCTCGAGTGCCACCTGAATTGGGGCAGCTATGGCAAGACCAGACAAGAAAACAAAAAATAGAATAAAAAATAGTTTCATAAAGACCTCAGTAGTTTAACACGAATCATACCGAATTAACTTACTCACTCTCATTTGACCTAAAAAGCGGTCAAACTGTCGTTCATGCGTAAATTCGGTATTTTTGGTACTCCTTTTAGTCGGTCAAGCAGTCAAAATACACGACTGCTTGACACAATTTGGTGTCATTCGCCGCTAAATTCGGGCTTGCGTTTCTCGAGAAATGCGGCTACCCCCTCTTTCATGTCTTGGCTGCTGCTGATTAAACCAAATAAGTCGGCTTCGAGTTCCAAACCATCGTTGAGTGTACCGGTCAAACCACGCCGCACCGCTTCTTTGGCAAGCCCAATGGCGACGGGTGCATTTTTGATGATGCTGCGTGCCAAGGCTTCGGCTTCGGCTAGGGCATTGTCCGCCACACGATTGACCAAGCCCATACTCAGGGCTTCTTCGGCTGGCACATGGCGAGCAGTTAAAATTAAATCCAAGGCTCGAGCCTCGCCAATTAAACGCGGCAAGCGTTGTGTGCCACCGTAACCGGGTATTAAGCCCAGTCCAACTTCGGGCAGTCCAAGTTTGGCATTTTTACTGGCAACCCGCAGGTCGCACGCCAAGGCAAGCTCGAGTCCACCACCCAGCGCAAAGCCGTTGATGGCGGCAATCGTGGGAATTGGCATGGCAGAAATACTCGACATCGCATCCTGACCACCAAGTGCCATTTCGCGTCCTTCAAAGGCGGTTTCTAAACCCTGAAATTCGCTAATGTCCGCCCCAGCCACAAAGGATTTTTCGCCAGCCCCAGTGATAATCAGGGCTTGGGTTTCGGGTGGCTCGAGACACGCCTCAAGGGCTGCCCCGAGTTCTTGGAGCGTTTCGGAATTGAGGGCATTAAGGGCTTTGGGGCGGTTCATGGTGATGATTGCAATTGCGCCATCTTCGCTAAACTCGAGGGTTAAGTTCTTAAAATCGGTTTCCATAAACCGCAGTCTACAGCAACCAAGTGACTCAAGTCATTTCCGCCAGCCTTGGGGGGTTGCAACCTGCTCTTGTGCAGTTGATCGCGGCGGCTTTAGCAGCAAAGTCAATCACTTCAAGCAACACTTGGTCACTGGCATTCTCGAGCGCAGAACGATGCTCGAGGTGTCGGCTTAAAAGTTGCTGAATGGTTGCACCGCTAAAGGTGTCGCCAGCCCCAACCGTATCTATCACTTGCACTTGCGGCGTTTTGACCTCGAGTACCGACTGGTTTTTACGGTAGAGCCTTGCGCCATCGCTGCCATCAGTGACGACCAAGACGGCTGTATGCTCGAGAACCGAAGCTGCAAAATCGGTTTCGGAAGCCTTAGGATACAAAAATTCAAAGTCTTCGCGGGAGCATTTGACCCAATCGGCAAACTTGAGCCATTGCCCTAAGGTAGCAGCATATTTTCCGCCATTGGCTTGTATGGCTGGGCGAGCGTTGATGTCGTAATGCTTTAAGCCCGTAAAACCAGCAATCATCGAAAAAGTACGTGCCGCCAATTCTGGGAACAACACAAAAATGCTGCCAATGTGCAGCGCTCGTAAGTGGGTTGGCAAGGCTTGGCTGGCTTGGTACTCGAGAAAACTTGTGCCAGCAAAACGAAAACTATAACTTGGGTGTCCGTTTTCGACCCGCACAAATGCCAGAGTGCTGGGTTCAGTGCCACGCTCGAGAAAATCGGTGCTGACTTTATTTTGCTCGAGCAGTCGCATGATTTCTTGTCCAAAAAAATCGGTCGAAATTCGGGTTGCAAGACCGCTTTGTAAACCTAGTCGGGCAGCAGCCAGCGCAACATTGAATGGCGAACCGCCAACAAAGCCCTCGAATTCAAGCGGCGCACTGTCGGACTCGAGCGACGATTTGGCTTTAAGGTCTATCAAGGCTTCACCAAAAACAAGTAAGTCGGGCATCTTGGGCAGTATAACCAATGCTGGATGCTTGTGCAGTGTCAGGCATAAAATGATTTTAACGAATCAGATGGACTTGGCAGCGTAGGTTTGGCAGTTTTGCCCAGTTCTGCTCGGCGGTCAAGACCTCGAGTTGCTGCATTTCGGCAGTTGCCAGACAGATACAATCGCCAAGCGATAATTGATAGGGGTGTCGCCTTGCATAAAAATAAGCAGCAGGCTGTACCAAGGTTTCGAGCAGTGGCACGACCCGTAAATCAAGAGTTTTGATGTCCTGTTCGACTTCATTGACTGGGGCTTTACCACTCGAAACGAGTTTGCCAATCACTTCGATTAAATTGCTACTGCTGATGGCGGTGCTGGTCTGTAATTGTTGTTCAACCATTTCCCAACCTGTTTCTTGGGCGAACCAAGCGATTAAAGCACTGGCATCCAGCAACCGTTCCTTGCTGATCCATTTTTTAGTTTTCATGTTCTTTCGCGGCGGCGCTGCTCGAGTAATTCAGTCGTTAAATCACGCCCTTGGGTTTGGTATTTACCGCGTAAAGCCGATAAAACTTCGTGGCGCGATATTTGGGGACGATATAATTCCGCCAACTGGGCAATTGGTTTTCCCAAGGCTTTCTCAAGTCTAAAAAGCGTCTCTAAACTTGGTGTTGAAGTAGGTTTTTTGACCAAGTTAAAAATTGTGGCTCGCCCAATTTCGGCATAAGCCGCAAATTCCTCGAGTTTTGTAAGCTCTAAATCTTGCATTCTGGAGCGAATCAGTTGATCTAAATTCTGCATTTATCTAACATACAAGATTTTAGTCTTTTTTTCAAGACTAGCGGTTTCTGACCAGTGCTTCTAAATAAACCTCGAGATTGGTGTACCCAGCCACGCCCAGCTTTGGCTGCGAAAGCTGCAAGCCATTGTGGTCTGCCACTCGAGGATTCAAACCATTGGCATTTTCCCATCTGTCGGGCATTCCGTCGTTGTCTGAATCTTGTGGAGCAACAGTTGCAGCCCTGGTTTTAAGCGCATCTCGAGCCACGTTCAGACTGCGCGGGGTGGCATCAAAAGTGCTGCTCGAGACAAATTTCATGACTCGAGTGTCAAAAGCATCCCATGGACGCATTCCGATTTTTGGCGTGTACTCGAGTAGTTTTTGGCTTGGAGTGTAGGTCATGCTTGGAAACTTCAGTCGCTCGAGCGCCGCCCAAGTGGGTAAACGGTTGGCAAAGAGCATGGTCTGGTCGCGCAGTGCCTCCTTAAAATCGTTGCAGCAATAGACCAGTTGCCAATCGGTGGCAGTCCCTAGGTTACTGCGGTTGTCCTGCATAAAAAGACGGGTTGGAGTCGAGTCGGGCAAATAATCTGGCGAATTTGTGCCTTCGAGGGTGAGTAAACCAACACTGGTGCTGTTTTTTGGGTTTTGCAAGGAGTAATTTCCCACCAGATTGGCGCGGTAGTAAATCGGAGCGCTGTTGTAGCCATCTTGTGGTGCATTGACCAAAGCTGTATTGCCCAACCAGATTGGAAAAGTATGGTCATGAAAAATATTATTTGAAATTTCAAGCTCCATCGTGCTGTTGGTGGCACTTGGGTTTTCTCGAGATACCTCGGGAATCCGCCCACCAATCCGTGTCCAAACATTGTGGTGCAAAGAAATTCGGGTCAATGGAAAATTGCGCTTTGGGTCGGTGTAATTCAAAAGCATTCCACCAAGGTCGTTGTGTTCGCCAGTGGTTTCTGCCAGTAAACTGTTCTGCACCGTCACATCACTCGAGAAAGAAATCTGGACAGCTTCATCGGTGGCATTGCCGATCGAAAAATGGTCAATTATAATTCGTTTGGCACGGTGTAAACGTAAGCCATCACCATCCAAAGAAGCTCGAGAACGCAAATAGCGCACAATCAGATTGCTTGGTGCAACCCGTGGCAATGGGCAATTATCGGCTTCACAGACCGAATCGCCTTGAATCAACAAACCACGCACCGTGATTCCACTTGGGCTGGTTTGTCCAGCGATGGTCAGGTTGCCACTCGAGACCATCGGTGTTCCCTCAATCACCCCAGAGACCCGAAAAACAATGGTACGCGCCCCAGTTTGGTCAAGCGCATTTTGCAAAGACCCAACGCCACTCGAGCGCAGATTAGTAACAGCAATCACTCGTCCGCCACGCCCACCGGTGGCAGTTGCCCCAAAACCCTCTGCGCCAATAAAAGCTGGCAAAGCTGTTTGAGACGCTAACCCAAGGAAAACTGCCCCAAACAGCCAGACCAAGAAGATTCGCATAGAACCCAATATACTCTGCCTTATGGAAATTACCCTCGGTACGCCGGCACTCCTTTTCCCAGCGATTTCGCTTTTAATGCTGGCGTATACCAACCGCTTTCTGGCACTGGCGGCGCTGATTCGGCGCTTGTCCGAAGATTACCAACAAGACCATCAACACGGTATTTTGGAACAAATTAAAGCCTTGCGTTACCGAATTCGGCTGATTCTTTGGATGCAATCGGGCGGCATTGCCAGCCTTGCCTTGTGCGTTGCAGCCATGCTTGGGGTGTTGTTTAAGCAAGAAACCATGGCGGTGGTGCTGTTTGCCTCGAGCTTAATGCTGATGCTGCTTTCTTTGGTTTTATCGTTGCTCGAGATTCGGGTCTCGACCAATGCCTTAACGGTTGTGCTGCGCGATCTCGAACTTCATAAACATGGGAATCCATGACCTTGTGTTGAATGGACTTTCGGGTCATGATTTTGCCGATGTCGCAGCCCTATTTTTTCAAAACCCAAGCCCATATCCTGATTTGTACCGATGAACGCTGTGCTGTCACTGGCTCAAAAATACTTTTCCAAGCGGTTTGGGCTGGTTTTGAAACCGAAAAACTAGCCTATTACAAGACTGGTGGCAATTTGCGCTTAACCGAATCGGGTTGTCTTGGGGCGTGTCAGTTCGGTCCAGCCGTGGCTTGTTACTTGAAGCGCGGCTCGAGTCTCGAGCAGGCATGGTATCAGCGCATGACCTACCCAAAGACAATGCAGTTAGCCAAGGCGCTGCATGGTGGTCTCGAGTTACCAAGCCAAGGGCGTTTTGACACCGATTAAGGCAGCACCAAATCTGCGCCAAGACCTTCTGGCAGTGGATACCCAAGTAAACGTCCTAGCAACAGCAATTGCCCTTGATGATGAAATTCGTGGGTCATCGGACGCACAATCAACCAGCGTTTTGTGACCATAAATTGGTCGCGCCCAGGTCGCACCACCTCAAAGGGCGCGTCTACATCATCAAAAGTTGCAAATGCCTGCTCGAGAATTGTGTCCACCTCGAGGAATTTAGCTCGCATGGCGGCTGGCGTGTTGATGGCTTTCATCTCGAGTTCTTGTTCAAAAGCGGGTAATCCAAGTCCGTAACGCCCAACCCACCATAGATAAGCGTAGGCAATATGGGCGTGAAGATCGCGGATACTGCCGTAAGGTACGTCTTGATGCTGCTGCAAGTACACTTCGGGCGGAAGACTTTCGGTGTATCTCTGTACGTCTTCTCGAGTGCGTTTAACCCAGTTGTATATCAGTGGCAAAGAAGTGTCCATTAAGCCATCACCAGCTTTTTGCGCTCACCGATTTGTTGTCGCCACATCGCGTAGTACAAGCCCTTCTCGAGCAGCAGGGCTTCGTGCGAACCAGTTTCGACAATTTCGCCGCGCTCGAGAACATAAATTCGGTCAGCGTGCATGATCGTACTTAACCTGTGGGCTATTAAAACCGTGATTTGCTGTCCCGAACTCGAGATTTCGCGGATGGTGTTGGTGATGTCTTCTTCGGTTAAAGAATCGAGCGCACTGGTGGCTTCATCAAAAATCAGGATATTTGGCTGGCGCAACAAGGCTCGAGCGATCGAAATGCGCTGTTTTTCGCCGCCAGACAGCTTTAAGCCACCTTCGCCGATGGTTGTGTCCATACCTTTTTCGGCTTTTGCCAACAGCCCATTGCACGAGGCTCGAGACAGGGTTTGGCGCAGCAATTCATCCGAGGCATTTGGCGCAACAAACAGCAGATTTTCTTTGATTGTGCCGCTAAATAGCTGGGTGTCTTGAGTCACAAAACCAATCTGAGCGCGGAGTTCTTCAAAGTTAATGCTTGTTTCCGAGACTCCATTATAAAAAACGCTGCCCGTATCTGGACGGTATAAGCCAACCAAGAGTTTCATCAGGGTGCTTTTACCAGAACCACTCGGTCCAACAAATGCAATCGTTTCGCCTCGAGTGACCTTAAAATCAATTTTTTCAATCGCATTGTGAGTCGCGCTTTGGTGCTTAAAACTGACGCTCGAAAAATGTAAATCCTGGACTGCACCAAGATTTTTTGGCTCGAGTGGCTGGGCTTCGGGGGCTTTTTGCATCAGTTTCTCAAAATTATTTAAGGAGGCTTCGGCTTCGCGGTACGAAAGCAACACATTGCCAATTTCTTGCATTGGACCAAAGACAAAAAAAGCAAAAAACTGCATTGTAATCAGTTGTTCAGCCGAAATGGTCTTGCCGAAAATTAAAAACATCAAAATAAATAAAATCACTTGGCGCAGTGTGTTGACCATCGTGCCTTGGACAAAACCAATGCCTCGAACGTTTTTGACTTTCTCGAGTTCAAGTCCAAGGATTTTCTGGGTGTTTTTGTTGAGGCGCGTAATTTCTTGCCCTGTTAAACCAAGGCTTTTGACCAATTCGATGTTGCGTAGGCTTTCGGTGGTTGAACCCGCTAAAGCTGTGGTTTTGGCAACAATCGTTTTTTGAATAATTTTTAAGCGCTGACTGAGTGCATTGGTGGCAAAAACCATCAAGACAGCCCCGAGCGCGTAGGCTATCGGTAAGCTCCAATGGACAAAAAGTGCGGCGTAGACAAACACAAAAATAACCGCAATAATCACACCAAACAGCACATTGATCGCATAATTTAAGAATTTTTCAACATCGGCACGCACCTTGGTCAGAATAGATAAAGTTTCGCCACTGCGCTGGTCTTCAAAATCTTGATAGGGCAGTTTCATGGCGTGCTGCAAACCATCGCTAAAAACCTGAGCGCCAAATTTTTGCACAATCACATTCAAATAGTAATCCTGAAAATTTTTGGCAATGCGGCTGACCATCGCCACCCCAACACTGGCAGCCAGTAAAGTCAGCACGGTCGGCAAAAAATCGTTCCAATCGAGCGGCTTGGTTTCTTGACTAAACGCCAGTTTAACCAGTTGCCCCGTAATAATCGGGTCGAGCAAAGAAAAACCCGTGTTGATGGCAGCCAAGATAAGGGTGATGATCACCAAGTTGCGATGCGGTTTTAAGTATAAGAGTAGTATTTTCATTTTTATCCTAATATGGAGCAGCAAAAAAGCAGGCAACCCTTGCCTGCTTTTGGTATTCTAACAAATTATTCAGGTATTTTCTGTTCGTAACACAACACGACTTAGTGCAGCGTCGGATAAGTCTTTCGATTCTTCGTTCCTTGAAACTACAGACTCTCCGACGCTGCACCTATCGGTACTCGCATAGCTCGCCAAGTCTAC
>JAYWGM010000051.1:0-88860 GCA_043778225.1 Deinococcales bacterium
CAAAGGTCATCAGAGGTAACTTTGAACGGCTTTTTATGCTCGATTGAAGCCAAGTGATTAGAAATTATTTCAACCCCTGCACAGGTAGCGGAAAGACGGATTACAATTGCTTGGCGGTATTTAGCGTAAAACATGGTATGAAACCATTCCTAGGACTTTTGCTGCTGTTGCTTGCCGCTTGTGCGCCTGTGGCTCGAGATGCCAGCGCCCCAACTCTCGAGACACCACCAGCCCCGCGCATGGCTGGCATGACCTCAAGTAGCTATATTGTTTTGGCGGGGCAACGGGTCTATTACGAAACTGGCGGCACGGGTACACCTGTGGTTTTTGTGCATGGCATTGGCGCAGGGAACTCGATGCACTTGTATCGCCGCAACACCGAGGCACTTGCCAAACAACACCGAGTCTATGCTTTTGATTTTCCTGGGTTTGCCCGTTCTGGGGCATTGCCGATTCAGTACACCAACGACCTTTATGTGCAGGTTCTCGAGCAATTTTTGCGCCAAGTGGTGCGTGCGCCAGCCGCCTTAGTTGGTGGCAGTTATGCTTCGGATTATATTATTCGGGTGGCGGTCGAACAGCCCGAATTGGTCAGTAAATTACTCCTTTCTAATCCCAGTGGCTATGGTTTTTCCGAGGCGGCTCGAGCGATTCGTCAATCTGGTAATTCGCGCCGTGACCCCGCCCAGTTCGAGCGTTTTGCCAATACTCCACTTGGCGCATTGGTTTTTCAGGTTTTGAGTGGCGAAGGCGGATTGAATTTCTTTTTGTACAACTATGTCTACCTCGATGTCAATTTGGTTACGCCCGAACTGACTCGCACCTACCAGCAAAATCTTGAGGGAGCAAATAAAGCCTTTGCGCCGTTTTCTTTTTTTAGTGGCTTACTCGACCAAGATGTCAGCCAACTCTGGGGACAAGTTAAGCAACCAACCTACATGGTTTGGGGTTCAGATGATATTTTTACACCAATTTCCGAGAGCCGCTATTTTCTCGAGACTCGCCCTGTGCCATTTGCGGTACTCAAAGCCAGAACCGTTCCATACGATGAGGATTTTATTAAATTCAATGCCATTGCCCTAAAATTCTTAAAGTAGTGTTTACGGTGCTGGCGACTCGGCTGTGTTTTTCTAGAACCAATTCTCGTTCATCTCAAGGGTGGTGCTGTCAAAACTGCTGAGTAAATTGCTCCACAAGGCAACTTTAGGCAATTCGTACTTAAAAAAGTATTTAGCGGCTTGAATCTTGCCATTGTAAAACTCAGAATCTCTGGCAGTTGCACGGTTCTGTAAAGCAATTTGAGCAACGGTTGCCTGACGCAACCACAACCATGCCACAACGGTATGCCCCAGCATCTCGAGGTAGTGCCAAGCATTGGCAAGGCGCATTTCGGGGCTATGTTTGGCGCTCATCAAGGCAAAAGTGGTTTGTTGCACCACATCGAGTGCATTTTCTAAAGCATCGGCGAGTTCAAATAAATTGGCGGCTCGAGCTTCGGAGGTACTGGCTTTGATTTGCGTCGCCAGCAATTTTAAGCCAGCCCCATCGAGCATTGGCACTTTTCGCCCCAATAAATCCAGGGCTTGAATGCCATTTGTGCCTTCGTGGATTGGGTTAAGGCGGTTGTCGCGGTAAATTTGTTCGACTGGGTATTCGCGGGTGTACCCATAGCCGCCCAAAATCTGAATTGCGTGGTAATTGGCTTCTAAACCATAGTGGGTACTCCATGCTTTGACAATTGGGGTCAGCAACTCGAGCAAAGTGTGGGCAGCTTGGCGCTCGGTGGCTTCAGGGTGGGTTTGATGCTCATCTACCAACCGTGAAGCGTATAGACACAGGGCTAAACCACCTTCGGCAAGAGCTTTTTGCGCCAGCAGCATTCGTCGTACATCGGTGTGTTCGATAATTCGCACTTGGGCTGCCAAGGGGTCTTTGTTGCCTGCGTGTCTGCCTTGTCGCCGCTCGAGCGCATAACCAAGGCTATATTCGTAGCCAGCGCACGCCAGCGCCGCCCCGCCCATGCCAACCCCAATACGGGCTTCGTTCATCATCTGAAACATATAAGGTAGCCCTTGATGTGGTTGCCCAACCAGTTCGGCATGGCAATCATCGGATTCGCCCAAAGACAGCAGCGCATTGGTTGTGCCACGGTAGCCCATTTTATGATTTAACCCCGCCAAGTTGACATCGTTTGCCACAAGTTGCCCGTTCTCGAGCCGCTTTTTTGGCACAATAAATAAGCTAATGCCTTTTACACCAGCCGGTGCATCGGGCAGTTTTGCCAGCACCAGATGCACGATGTTCTCGGCTAAATCGTGGTCGCCAGCCGAAATCCACATTTTACTGCCTTTAATGCGGTATGTGCCATCCGAGTGTGGTGTGGCTTTGCTATAAATATCGGCAAGACTGCTGCCCGCGTGTGGCTCGGACAGACACATTGTGCCAAACCACTGACCAGTCAGCATTTTATGCCAGTATTTTTCTTTTTGGGCTGGTGTGCCAAAACTCGAGATTAAATTTCCAGCCCCGACCGTTAAAAAGGCATAGCCAGTCGTGCCGCAGTTGGCAGCCAAAAAGGCAGCTTGGCAAGCATTCCAAAGCAGATTCGGTAACTGCATTCCACCGACTTCAAAATCGGCATGAGCCGCAAAAAAACCAGCTTGGCGCAATTTCTCGAGGGCTTGCCCGACTTCGGGGATAATTTTAATGACACCATCCTCGAGGTGCGGTTCTTCGAGGTCGGCTTTACGGTTGTGCGGCGCAAATTCTTTTTTGGCAAGTTCTAAAGAAACCTCCAAGACTCCATCGAAGACACTTTTATCGTGGTCAGCAAAGCGAGTACGGGTGGTGAGGCTACTGAGGTCAAAGAGTTCATAAAGCATAAACTCGAGATTTCGTTTGTTGAGGGACATGAGGCTAGTCTACTCGAGTTTACAAAGTAAAAATCGTGTTAAAAGTCCAAAATTTAAGCGGTCACAAGTTCAGCTTTAAGTTCAAGCTCATGCGCTAGGCTGTTGGCTTTGGCTTGTAAGACTCGAGCATTGGCGCAAAAAGCTCGGCTTCAATATCTTCAATTTCTTCCCAATGTTTGCTTGTCCTAAGTTGCCTGATTCGCTCTAAAGTTTGGTGAGCGCTTTGCTCGAGTTCACAAATCGCAATTTCTTTTAAGTTCATGATGTCCTCGAGAATACTTGGGATAACTCAGACTGCCCACCTAACGCCAATTGCACTGCCATACGACCAAAAATACTGCCAACCACATTTCCTGTGCCACTGTAACCGCCCAACGCCCAAACATCTTGGCGAACTTCTTGCAGAACTGGCAACAACCCACTCGAGTACGAAACACTGGCTGCCCAACGGTGGGTGATTTCGGCACGTATACCTAAATCCAAACGTAGAAATTGCTCGAGGCGGCTTTGTAGCGCATCAGTTGGCGAATCTTCAAGTGTCCATTCGTCGGCTTCAAATTGGTCGCGCAAACCACCCAAGACCACCCGACCATCGGGCAGTTGTTGCCAGTATTCGTAACCATACCGAGCATAAATCGGTCTCGAGAAACGCGGCTCGGTTGGGGACGTGCCAAGCATTTGCAGCCGTGCAGTGCGAACCTTTGGCGCAAGCTCTGGGAAAATAGTCTCGAGTTTGCCGTCTATCGCAACAACAATTTTTTTGGCTCGGATGGTAAAAGCCAGACCACGCACCGAGCCAGCTTGAATTTCTAAAGCCCGTGTCGCCTCAAAAAGCCTTGCGCCTTTTGCCAATGCCAGCCGCGCCAAATTACGCACCCGAGCCAATGGATTCATGGCGCAGTCGGCTGGAAAAAGCAGCCCAATCCCTTCTGTGCCTTGGTAAGCCTCGACCGGAAAACCATCTGCCTCGAGTGCCTTTTTTTGCAAAGCGCAATCGGTCTGTTCTTCGAGGGTCATGGCAATTCGTAGGCTGCCCGTGTGGCGAATATCGTTGGGGGTCAGACTTTTGATGATTTCTATTTCCTCGAGCGTTGCGCCGTACATTTTAGCGGCTCGAGAACGCCCATGGGCAGCCACAACATCGTGATAAAAATCTTTCAGCCCAGCCAGCACAAAGCCGCCATTTCGCCCCGCCGCCCCCGCCCCAACGGCTGTTGCATCTATGCCAATCACATCTGCGCCTAGGTTTAATGCCTCGAGTATCGCGCTCAGTCCACTGCCGCCTAAGCCAATCACACAGAGGTCGCAAGTTGCGTCGGTCTCGAGTGGTGCTAAGGTATCCCAAAAGTGGTCGTTCCAAAGTGGCTGATTCATTGTCGAATATAAATTTTATCATTTTTGTACAGCCCAATCGCCAATTCATTAACAATTCGGTACTTCAAAAATCCGACCCAGTACGGACTTGGCAAACCCGATTGCTTAATGTTACTGAGGTACTGCGGCATAATTCTAAGCAGCACTTGCTTTGCCATGTTTTCTTCGCGCTCTAGGTTGCCATCGGCGGCAAAAACAAATTTGGCTGGATGGATGCCATCAAAGTGTCCAAAGGCAATTGAACTCGAGGTTAAAAAACTGGCATCAAGTTGGTACAAGAAATTTCGCAGCAGCATATTTTTTTGCACATCATATTTTTGTAATTCCGCCCAAGGTAGGTTGGGTGTGCTTTTTATAAGACGCGAAACCCAGTCAACCGAAGCTCGAGTTGCCACTTCAACGGCTTGTAGGTTCAGTGGGCGATGCGATGCGTCTTTATTGAGGTCGTCGTGGTCTGGTTTTCCGGGCGCAGACCCGGCTGGATATGCGCCCGTGTCTAAACTCAATTTAGCCCGTTCGCTGGGGCTGATGGCAAACCAAATCGGGATTGGTTTCTGACCGAGTTTGGTGTAGCTCTCGAGCCAATTGGAATGCGAATAAAAGTCTTGTACCACGTGTAAACTTGCACCTAAGATATTAAACAATACCACCAACCGATAGCCCGCAGGTAGGCTCTTGTCCGAATTGTACATTTGCAATGTTCGGATGGTGTTGTTCAATAAGTATTGCCAGTTGTTTTCGATGTTTTTCACACCAAATACTGCATCAAAGTGCATAAAGTCATAACTCGGTTCGCTTGGGAACGGCATTTGGCGCAAAATTGGATAGGCTTCGGAGTACGATTCTTTGACCGAAATAAAATCGGTAAAATAGTTCGAGACTTGGGTTGCCAGCCGCGCATCCGCCGAAAAACCATTTTGGGTCATCGCCACTCGAGTAGATTCGGCGTGCCACCACGTATCAAACGCTCCAGCCCAACCAGAAAAAACCAGCACCGACAAGACCGACAAGATTTTTTTCATCTGTTTAGCATAGACCAAAATCATTTTGATGCCATGAAGTTTTTCAAGTCAAACGCCTCTGCAAGACTGCCTAAAATAAAGCGGTGCAAAATGGCATCGAAGAATTACAAAAAGAATACCAAGATTATGTGATGGCGCATCGGGTGCGAAAACTGTTGGGCGGCAAACTCGAGCCAAGCGTTTTTTTGAAACTTTCTTTGTATGCTAAGCGGCGGCTTGAGCGGCAGCGCTTGGCTCGAGAACTGGTGACAGTCAAGCCGTTTAGACTCGAGAATCTGGCGCGGGTGGACGATTTTACTGACCAGTTGTGTTTTGGGATGTGGCGCAACCCACGTGAAATCAACGATTTTTTAAGTGCCGTTTGGCGGCGCGGTGGGCATCGTATTTTTGAACATGGCTCAGAATTTGCCAGCCTCATTTTGACCCAAACCGAACGAGAGAGGTTAGATAGGCGTGGTCTCGAGGTTCACGAGTTTTATATGGCGTGTTTACAGGTCGGTGCAGCCGCTTTTAGTGCCGAAGAAATGGGTTTGGCGGTCGAGCGGGTCGAGCGCCTAGCCAATGCTTTACCAATTTTTATTGACCAGTTAAACCACGACCTCGAGCCAATCGAGTTCAAGCTCGAGGATTTACTCTAGCACCAGCCTATCACCCTCGAGCTTGACGTTTAGTTGCCCGCCGTTTTTCAGGCTGCCAAATAAAATCTGGTCTGCCAGAGGTTTTTTAAGAAACTCCTCGAGAACCCGCGCCAGTGGTCGTGCGCCAAAAAGTTTATCGTAGCCTTTTTTACCCAGCCAGTCTTTGGCTTCTTGGCTGACCTGCATTTCGATTTTCTTCTCGAGCAATTGGTTTTGCAACTCACGCAGGAATTTTTCGACGATTCCGCCCATCACTTGGCTCGAGAGTGGGCTAAAGGGCATAATTGCATCCAAACGGTTGCGAAATTCTGGAGTGAAAAGGCGCTTAATTGCGTCGTCCGAAGCGGCACTGTTGATGCCACCAGTAAAACCAATGCTGTTGCTCGAGGCTTCGGATGCGCCAGCGTTGGTGGTCATGATTAAAATCACGCTGCGAAAATCCACACTTTTACCGTTGTGGTCGGTTAATTTACCGTAATCCATGACCTGCAACAAAATACTGAATAAATCTGGATGAGCTTTTTCGATTTCGTCGAGCAGCACCACACTATGCGGGTTTTGATTAACTGCATCGGTCAAAAGTCCGCCTTGGTCAAAGCCGACATAACCTGGAGGTGCGCCAATCAGACGGCTGATGCTGTGTTTTTCCATGTACTCGGACATATCAAAGCGCAAAAAGTGAATCCCCAGTTGCTTGGCGAGTTGCTTGGCGAGTTCGGTTTTGCCGACCCCCGTTGGACCAGCAAAAAGGTACGAACCAATTGGTTTTACGGGGTCACGCAGTCCAGCCCGCGCCAGTTTAATCCCAGCCACGACGTTTTGAACTGCTTTGGGTTGCCCGTAAACTTCTTTACTCAGGCTCGCCTCGAGGTTTTTAAGGACTTGGGCATCGTCTTTAGAAACGGTTTTTTCGGGGATTCGCGCCAGTTTAGCCACCACAGCTTCGATATGCGACTCGAGAATCAGTTTGGCTTTTTCTTTTTTTGGTTTTAAGCTCTGGGCAGCCCCAGCTTCGTCTATCACATCTATGGCGCTGTCTGGCAGTTTGCGGTCGGCTAAGTGCCGTGCTGCCAAGTCGACTGCTCGGACAAGCGCTTCTGGGCTGTACTTTAACCCATGATGCCCTTCAAACCTCGAGCACAGCCCCTCGAGTATTGCGATGCTGTCCTCGCGGCTTGGTTCTGGGATGTCTATTTTTTGAAAGCGGCGCGAAAGCGCACGGTCTTTTTCAAAACTTTTGTACTCGCTGTAGGTGGTTGCACCAATACATTTTAGGCGGCTGGTTAAGGCTGGCTTTAAGATGTTGCTGGCATCCATGCTCGAGCCACTGACCGCCCCAGCACCCACGACCGTATGGACTTCATCTATAAATAAAATCGCGTTGCTGTGGGCTTGAAGCGCATTCATGACGGCTTTCAGGCGCTCTTCAAAATCGCCGCGAAAACGTGTCCCAGCCAAAAGTGCGCCCATATCAAGCACAAATAATTCTGCACCCAGTAATTTTTCGGGGACTTCTTTTGCCACAATGCGCTGCGCCAGTCCCTCGAGAATCGCGGTTTTACCGACCCCCGGGTCGCCGACCAAAAGCGGATTATTTTTTAAGCGCCGCGACAAAATCTGCACCACCCGCTCGAGTTCGGCAGCCCGCCCAATCAAAGGGTCAAGTTCGCCTTTTTGAGCTTTGGCGGTTAAATTTTCGCAGTAGGCATCCAGTGGATTATTGGCAACGCTACCGCCTTCATCTTGGTCTGGGTAGCCTTGGCTCGAGTTATCGCTTTCGGCTGCAACACCCTTGGGGGACACCCCTCTCGAGATGGCGCTGGTGACATCAAGCCGTGTTAAACCAAAAGTCTCGAGTAGGGCTAAAGCCCTTGATTGACGTTCATCAAAAACACTGACCAAGACATTTGCGCCATTGGCAGCGTCGCGCCCAGCCGCCCGCATCGAAAGCATGGCACGTTGTAGGGTGCGGTGAAAAGCCGATGTTGGGGTGGGGACTTCGGACTCGAGGGGTTCGGCTTGGTCAAGCAGTAAATCGAGTTCTTGGCGAAAACTGGTAAAATCTAAGCCGCAACGGGTCAGCACCAATTTGGCATCGTCATCATCCAAAAGCGCCCAAAGCAGATGCTCAAGCGTCACATATTCGTTTTGGCGTTCTTCGGACAAGCTCATGGCTCGAGTAATCGTGTTTTGCAGGGTTGGGGTCATGTGGGTATTGTAACGATTTCTAGGTTAGCTGTTGTTCTTTAGTACACATCTGGCTAAAGATTTATCGGATGGTCGAAATTTCTGTACCAGCCCAGAGTTTTAAGAGTGCCAGCACTTGATTTTCGTCTACGCGCAAAGTCTCCGAGCCGTTACCGACATACCAAGCCTCGAGCGGTTCATTGCGTCTGCCACTGGTGCGGATAAAAACCAGTTCTAGGTTTGCCTCGAGCTTAACTCGAGCATATGCCCGAGCGCCTTTGAGTGGCATGGCGCAGGCGGCGAGAAAATCGGCTGGGGTTGGTGGGTTCACGATGGGCAGAATACACCTAATGCTTAGCTAATTTCCTCACCTGTTTCTTTTTTGGCGTATTTTTCGGAGATCAATTTTACTGCTAGGTCGTGATGATCACTATTCAAACGTGGTTGGGCTGGGACAAGCACCACGCCTTCGCGGATGTGTAAGCCCCGACCCGAAACGGTTTCGAGTCCTTCTTTGAGCCGTAGGATTTGCTCGAGGTCAAAAGCACCCCGATAGAGAATCGGCACAAAATGCTGCTTACACCATTCAGGTAATGTATCGTATTCAAGAATAGCACCATTGTGAATGACCTTAAAGATTCTGAGTGTTGGTTTTTGAAAACCATACGAAAACCCTTTTTGAATAGGTAACACCTCGGCAAAAATTTGTACTTCACCGTGCTTAAAGGCTTGATTGATTGCCTCGAGCAAATCCGTATGATGAGCGGCTTGCCAATAGGTATTGCCTGCACTTTCGCGTAGACCTAAGCCTTTTTGTGATAAACCCTTAGAAGTTACAATCCAATCAAAATTGGTGTTTCGATAGTACACGCCTTGTGAGCCATGGAGTTTTTCGGTTACAAGCACTTGTTCGCCATTTGTAAATTCATTCTGGTAAATACCAAACTGCTCGACATCGTGGTAGGTAAATAAAGCTGTGGTTTTGCTTAATAGACTCTCGACTTCCCCCGCAAGATGGGTTGGAATTGGGGCTTCATAAAAAGTAATTCCCAAAACTTCAGAAATATCCTCATCAAAAGGCAAATCTTCAAAGCCTGTATTGGGAATAATGACCCCTTGGGAAATTTCGCCACGAAGTCGAATCACACCAACACGGTTTTTTTCTGTACCATGCAAGTACGACACACCAGTATCAGAATTGATGTAGCGCGAAGCTAAATGAAGCGGCAATAAAGATCTTTCGGGCGCAACGATGATAATGTCGCCCTCGGAGTACAAACCCTTTTGTACCACCAATTGAAACGGACCGACTTTACAAAGCTCAAGCCGTTCTGCACGGCTATGTGGAAATAGTTTCGCATGGGCTTTGACTACCATTCGTTGTGCCATAAAATAATCTCTCTTTCTGATGCCAAGCATCAAGCCAACAGCCTAATGCAAAAAGGCTTTCTGAAAATCGGCTAAGTGGCTTACGTCATTAGACCTCTTGCATAAGTCCATTACGTTACAAAAACAGGGCGACCACAAGGGTCTACGAAAAACCATGTTCCAAACGTAGGGGTGGGTCTTGTACCCACCCGCGTGAGAGAACTACTTATGCAAGAGGTCTATTGTTCGAGTTGTATTGGGGCTTGCCCAGTAATTTCTGCACCGCCCAGAATCTCGAGCAGTGCCGCAATTGCCTCTGGGCGGTAGCCAAAAGTAATCAGCGCAGGCGACGGCACATCCTGCACGTTATAGGCATTCCAGAGCGCCAAGTGCAGCTTTGGCTTGGCAGCTTGCACCAAGGCTTTGACCTCACTCGAGAGACGGCGGCGGGTGGTGCTGGCAAAAATGATTGGCTGTCTGGCTTGTTGGACTTTTTCGAGCGCTAAAAGTGGGTTTTTCTGGTCATAAAAAATCGCTTCAATCTGGTAGAGACCCGAAAGGGCTGACAGTAAACTCGAGCCAGAGATGCCTAACTCCGAAACATTTTCGGATTGAACTTCTTCGGCAACTAAAAGCACCAGACTCGAGCCAAGGGCTGGCAGCACGGGGTTTTGGTACGCCGCAATGCCGCGCTGCCAAGCGGCTTGCATGGCTCTCGAGTCGGTTTGCATGGCTTCTTGGTTATACTCGAGTGGCGCAATCGGGAAACGCTGGGCGAGGGCTTGTAGCCGCTCACCACTTTCCAAGATTCGTTGACTCGAGATTCGTCCGTCTTGTTCGGCAGCCTCGAGTGCCAAAAAAGTCTGAATTTGCGATTCACGACTTCCAAGGGCTTCAATCATGTCTGCCCCTGCCAAAAGGCTTTGGATGGCTGCCTCGCCTCGCCCATAGTTTTTGTCGATCGCATCCATGCCCATGCTGTCGGTCACAATTACGCCCGTGTAGCCAGCCCGTTGGCGCAGTAAGCCCGTCAGAATTTTTTCCGACAACGTGGCTGGAAACTCGGGGTCTATGGCTGGATAAATAATATGCGCTGTCATGATGCTGGGTAGGTTAGTAGCCACCGCCGCCCGAAACGGCACAAGTTCGTATTCCTCGAGACCCTCAAGGTTGCGGGTCACGGTTGGCAGGGCAAGGTGCGAATCCAGATGGGTGTCGCCATGTCCGGGAAAATGTTTAGCACAAGCTGCCACTCCAGCTTGCATCAGCCCTTCTGCCCAAGCCAAACCAAGGGCAGCCACGTTTTTTGGGTTCTCGCCAAAACTGCGGTCTGAAATTACTGGATTAGCGGGGTTGTTATTGACATCCAGCACGGGTGCAAAATTCCAATTGACCCCCAAAGCCCGCAGCCCGCGCCCGACCAGTCCGCCGATTGCTCGAGCCAATTCAGCATCGTTGGATGCCCCAAGGCTCATGGCGCTGGGGGCATAGGGCAGAAAGTTGGTGCGCCAAACGCCGCCGCCTTCCATGTCTATGGCAAGCAGTAAATCGTTACCCAATAAGGCTTTTAACTCGAGAATCAGATTTCTGCCTTGCTCGAGTGAAATTAAATTTTTGCGAAAAAGGATGATTCCACCCGGTTTATAGCGTGCCAAATGCGCTTTTGTCTCGGGGGTTAAAACTGTATCTGCAATATCCACCATCACCAATTGACCAATCATCGCACAAGCATAACCAAAATACGTTAGACTGCACGCACTTGTGGAACTCGACCAGATTCTTGCACATTTAGTAGCAAACACCGACGGCGCACTTGGGGCTGCCCTTGGTGGTATGGATGGCTTATTGATTGAGCAGTTCAGCAACGATGCTAAACTCAATTTAGCCAATGTTGTTGCCGAACACAGCAATTTGCTCCGCAGCATCAAAATTGCCTATGCGGTCAGCCTTGGGGCGGGCGAAGTCGGCGAAATTTTAATCACCTCCGATAAACTGCTCGGGTTCACCAAACGAATCTCTGATGATTTTTTTGTGACCCTGATGCTCGAGCCAAACGGTAACATCGGCAAAGCCCGTTTACTCTTAGACCAAGCCGTTCGTGGCTTGAAAGGAATGCTGACCTAATGTCCAAATGGCTGACCACACTGGCTTCAATGCCCTATGTCCTGACAGCTGTACTGGTCAGCGATAGTGGACTCGAGATTGAAGCAGTTGGTGGTGCGGTTATCTCGAGCCAAGTCTTGGCTGCCGAAACCGCCAGTTTAGTACGTGCCAGCAGTGTGGCGGGACAGAACTTGGGTGGCGGCAAGTTATTTCGTTGGAGTTTTACGACTGACCATTTTGAAGTCATTTCTTTGCGGGTTGGCTTGACCCATTCTTTGACGGTCGCTATTCAGCGCGGTTCTGACCCACGTAATTTACAAGTCGAAATGGCGCGGTTATCGTTGCAGTTGGTCTCGCAACTCGAAATCTAGATATTTTGGCGCATTTTAAGGATAAACTAGACTTATGGACATTCACGCATTACTCGAGGAAGTGCTGGGCATTAAAGGCATCACCAGCGTGGCTTTGGTCTCCGAAGATGGCTTTGTGATTGAATCGGCAACCGCGCCCGGTAATACCGTAGACCTCGAGTTTCTGGGTGGGGTGGTCACCTCGAGCCTAGCTGCTTCTCAAGCCTTGGCTGAGTTTTTTGGCAAAGGCGAAGTCAGTCAGGTGATGGTCGAATTTGAAGAAGGACCAGTGCTGCTTGCTCCTGTGGGTGGTGCAAGTATGTTAGCAACCCTCGACAGCGCCCAAAATCTAGGACGGGTGCGTTTCCAACTTAAAAAATACTTGCCCCGTTTGGCTGAAGCTGCTAAAAGCTAATCACTCTTTTTACCCAGTCCAAAATTCCCATTTCTTCCCCTGCGTTCTCACCCGTCAAGATGCTAGGCTGGTCTCATGAATGCGATTCCAACGCTATCGCACCTCGAGTTGTTCGCCCTGCGCGAACGCCTCTCGAGCCGTTTGCGTGAATTTGGCATTCGGGCGCAATTGCCAAAACTCGAGCTACCAAAATTGGCGGCGCTGGCAGAACTGGTCGAAGCCCATGTGGTGCAGGTTCAGTCTTCCAATACTTTTGGGCGGCGCTGGCTTAAAAGCGTGCTGCTCAGTCTGATTGTTCTGCTCGAGCAATGGCGGGAAAGTCCCAAAGAAACTGCCGACAATCAAGGCGAAACCCAAGACATGGTTGTGCAAATTAGCCGTCTCGAGTTCCCTGTTGGTAATTTGGTCTTGCTTGGGCATCATGCTCGGGTTTTGTGGTGTTGCTTTCGGAATTAGGAAATGGGTTTCTCTCTTTTCTCTCAACTTCCCTCTTTTCTCTTCTTTTGAAAGGTCAAACCCATGAATACCCTCATTTATCCGCCCCGCGAAATCATCGAAGCCGAACGCCCTCCGCGCCCCGCTAGTTTGTTGTCGCACTCTTACCGCGACCGTTTAATCGAACGCGGAATGCTGGCACTTTACCGTTGGTACACCAGCCGCAGCCAAGAAACCCGCAATTGGAATGTGGATTTTGGCTTTGATTGGCGCAACATGAACCAGAATTTATCCGGCACAACCAAACAAGTCCTCAAAGGCTTTTTTGCAGTCGAGCAATTTGTTCCCGATTATGTCTCTAAAGCCCTTGATTTGGTGCGTCGCAGCCACGGACGCAGCCACTTCCAGATTCGTTGGGGCAGCGAAGAAGAAAAACACGCCGACACTTGGGAAAACGCGGTCTTGTTCTCGAGAAGCCAAACCCCAGCCGAGTTAGAAGAATACAAATTCCAGCTTCGCAAAAAAGAATGGGAACTGCCATGGGAAGACCCACTGCATTTATTGCTTTATACGGTTTTCCAAGAACGTGCCACGCAACTCAATTACATCAATATGGGTAAAATTGCTTCGGGCTTAAAGCCGGGCTATGAATCGGATAAGTGCGATGTGCTGGCTAAAGTTGCCCTGACGATCGCCACCGACGAAGCCGCCCATTACAATTTTTTTCTCGAGGCAGCCCGTCTGCATATGTATTACTATCCACTCGAGACCCTAGAAGCCATCCGCGATGTGGTCGAACACTTTGCAATGCCCGCCCAAGCCCTGATGCCAGACTGGCGCGAGTTCTTTGAAGCCGCCTATAAGGCTGGTGTCTATGGACCTCGAGAATATGCCCGCGATGTTGTGGCGGTCGGCTTTAAGCAATTTGGGATTGAAAGCCGCAAGAGTTTAGAAGCGGGTATTCTCAAAACCCGTTTAATTCCAGACGAAGAAGGGCAGATGCGAAACAGTGCCATTTGGGAAACCTTTGACCCAGACGGTATTGTCGAAGATGTCAAACGCCTTTATGCCAAGGTACAGGGTTTTGAAGATAAATACGGTATGACCGAGATTGACCCAACGCACTTTGTCGAAAATCCGCTTTGGAAAGCTGTTTAGAATAGTCGAAAAAGCCCACTCGAGTGGGCTTTTTTTGATTTATCCTAGTTTCTTGAGTCTTTCGGCGGCTTCGCTTGGCTCGAGTTCGCCTTTTTCAAGCGCCCGTAAAATCGCTTCTCGAGCTTCGTTGCCCTCAAGTTCGGGTTCATAACCCAATGCCCTGAGTAACCCATCAAACCGAGCGCGGATGGTTGGATACGACAAGCCTAGAATCCGTTCAACTTCTTTAAGGTTGCCACGAACTTTAATGTACAAGCGCAAAAACTCGAGTTGGTCTGGGGCAAGCAAGGCAAATTCGTTAAGCCGAAACGTGCCTTCGATTTGTACTCCAGATTCTGGGAAAACCAGTTTTGTGACCAGTGGTGTTTCGCTTGAGCCTTGGAACTGGGTTGGTAAGTCAAGAATCATCATTATTTATACCTTACTGGACGCTGATGCGGATTATATCGCCGTCGGCTGTGGCGATGTCCACCAGGTTGCCTTCAGGTAAATCGCCCTTGAGCATTTCGGTCAGGGTTTCCATGTCTAAGCCCTGTTCGCTCATGGTGCGCTGGGCATCTTTTGGAATCAGTTTCATGGCAAAGTTTGCTAAGCCAATCGGGATATTAACCCGAACGTTATCGCCGTCGCTGGTGGTAATTTCGATTTTAATCAGGCGGACATTGCCACTGGGTTTAGGACTCGAGTTGCGGCTGCTCCAGTCGCCATTCCAGTTGCCGCTCCATTTATTGCCACTCACGCCGGCTCGAGACAAGGCATCTTCAACAATTTTACCGACATCTTTGCCATTGATTCTGACCCCCGTCCGAAACGACCCACGCTTGGGTTCTTCGTCGTCTTCGCCAGCCTCGAGAACCTGAGCCAACGCATCGGCGCTCATGCCTTCATCCATCATTGCAAAAAGCCGTTCCCAAGTGCTTTCTGGTAATTTTTTAAGGCTGCTCGAGAGTGCTTGGAGCAGTTTCACCGCATCGTCTTTAGAAATTTTGCCTTCTTTGGCAAGTTGTAACACCCGTTCAATTTCGCTCATGATAAGCCTCCTTATGTTGAGAGGAAGGAGAAAAGAGAGAAAAATCCCTTTTAACCTTTTGCCCTTTTGCCCTTTTATTGATTTATGCCGTTAATTGCCACAATATCCAGATTACCGGCGGTCAACGAACAGGTTAATTTGGCTCGAGCCGCGCCAAGTCGCCCTTCGAGGTCGCCGCCAACAAATTTCTTTTCGGTTTGGGTCAAAATAAAGCCTCGAGCGCTGACATCTCCGGCAGTGGTACTGGCTTTAAGGGCAACACTCGAGCCAGCTAAAAGTTGGATATTGACATTACCAGCTAAGGCTTTGACGCTCGATTCGCCATTTTCGAGCTTGGTTTTGATTTTAATATCGCCAGCTTTGGCATTGACCATAAAACTGCTTGCGCCTTCAAGGGTAATATCGCCAGCGCTGATGTCTATTTGTACCGTACCGTGAACCTCAATCACATCGAGGTCGCCAGCCACCAGATTAATCTCGAGATGGGCTAAGTTTTGCGGCACACGAACTTCGAGTTGAATTGGTAAGGCGCGTCCGATGGTTTTAATCACGGTGTTCAGCCAGCCAATTTCGGTTGGGTCTTCGAGGTTGCCATGAGCCACAATTCGAGCGGTTTCGTGGCTATGGGTGGTCTCGAGTGTGCCATTTTTGACCACAGCTTCGATTTGGGTTAAGCCAGCCACCCCACGGACGTTAATATCACCACTGTTGGCGGTAATCTCGAGCTTTTGGATACTGCCAGTTAGGGTGGCATGACTTGGGCTGCTGATTGGTGCAGGTGGTGGCTTTACGGTCACTTCGATTTTCGGTGGGGCTGGTGGGGCTGGCGGGGCTGGGGCAACGACTGGGGCTGGAGGCACAACTGCTGGTGGAACTGGAATTTTGGGCGGTGGCGGTGGTATTGGCGCACTGCCGGTCAGGGCTTCGGAGGTGGATTCGCCGCTTGGCTCGAGGGCGCGAAGCAGTTTATTGGCTTCCTCGGGGCTGATTTTGCCTTGGCGTAAGAGATTTTCGATGCGCTGCCGAAATGGATCCATAGATGCTCCTTTGAATATCGGTCTTTCTAAAAAATAATGTAAAACAAAACTTACTATTTGTCAAGTATTATTTTATAATTAAGAATTATCCCGACAAATTGCTCATTGTAGGCATCAAGCAATTACAAAAGGCAATAAACACCGTAGACTGTCCAAAGATGTTTGACCCCGAAACCTTCCACAACCTTCACCTCGAGATGTGCCGCAAACAATTATGGGCGGGTTTTGCACCGCTCGAGATTCCATTGTTGATTTGGGACGGAATTCATACCTATGCTTTTCATCATCCCAACCCACCCGCCCCGTTTGAACCAGAATGGGATTGGTATGTGATGTCTGGACGGGCCGAAACGATGGTTGGCAACAGCACTGGAACACTCGAGTTTCTACCAATTGCCACGGTGATGGCGGTTGGATTAAGCAGTCAAGCAGCCGCAGCTTTAGCCATCCACGAAGCCTTTCATGTTTTTCAAAATATGCAGTACCCACGCTGGAGTGCCAATGAACTCGAGGTGCTGCGCTATCCAATGCTCGATGTTGATGGGCTGGCTTTGCGGCGGCTCGAGACTCGGGCGCTTTCTCGAGCCATCACCCTCCAAGACCTAGGTTGGGTTCGGGCTGCCTTAAAAGCCAGAGCTTCCAGATTTGCACGGCTCGAGGAACGCCAACGAATTTTTGAACGCGAGCTAGAACGCATTGAAGGGACGGCTTTTTTTGTTGAAGGGCGGGTCAAAGAAGAAGCCTTTAGCTTATCCGAAGAAGATTTTGCCCCCCAAGATGTCCGCCAGCGCTGTGCGGTCATCGGGCGGGCTTGGATGGAACTCCTGACCCGCTTTGCGTCGCAAAGTGTGCGTGGACTTGGCAGCGAATATATCGATCTGCTGCTCAAACCCGTGGCAAAAACTGCCCCAGAACGTCCTCTGACTTTTTCGATTCTCGAGTACGAACGCGAACGCGCTCGTCAGGACATCGAAATCCTAAAATTACTGCGCAAGACCAAACGCCTTGAGTTTTTTGATGGCTTTGGTTTTCTGCTGGAGATTACTTCAGGTACGCCACTGCAACCCCAAGGCTTTGACCCAATAAACCTTGAAGCCCTCGAGACTGGCGAAGTGCTGCATAGTCGTTATTTACGACTTGGTGATGCCAACGGTTGGCTCGAAATGCTCGGCGCAAGCTGTCTGACTTTTGGCGCGGACCATCCGTGGTTGGTCACAAAAATGTACATCAAACTTCCAAATGCTCCCAGCGTCACTCGAGGTGCGATTTTGCGGGTGCAACACGAGCAGCTTAAATTTGAGTGGAAAAACGCCCAACTCGAGCTTTTAGACCGTGCCATGCGAATCACCATTCCCTAGCGCCACTCGAACACACAATTGTTTAGCGCCACTCGAACACACAATTGTTTAGCACCACTCGAACACACAATTGTTTAGCGCCACTCGCGCACAGTGCTGACATTAGGGCTGTGCTTGTCGTAAATCACGGTTACGCTTGGGGTTTTTTGGCGCAATTGCTCGAGAAAAAAGTGACGAATACTTTCGCGTCCCTCGAGAATGGTGTTGTCCATCAACTCGAGCCGTTCTGGAATTTCACGTTCAAATTCATGGCTGGTGACGGCACTTTTGATGCTCGAGTCTGGCAGCTTGCCACTTTCTAATGGCAAGGTAATTTTATAATTTTCTTCTTTGACTTGAAATTCATAAACCGCGTTGAGCATCAAACGGATTTGCCCACCTGCACGGGTCAAAAAGCGCACATTGAGGCTCTCGAGGGTGGCTTGGGCAGTTGGTCCTGTTTTGCGTAAAAGTTTATCGCGGCGTGTGCCAAACCATTTTCCGCTTGGGAATTTGAGGGCATAATACAAGGCAATTGCAATAAAGAGACAAACCAAGACCGCCAATAACCACAAAATATCCATTTTAGCTTTTGACAACAACTTTTTGCGGTTTACGAGCCAAAGATTCGGCTTTCATGATTTCGCTCTTTTCGGCAACACCGACATACAACTTACCTTTTTTCTCGCCAGACAAAGCAAATTCACGTATGATAAAACCACAAATGACAATAAAGCCAGCCAAGATAACACCCAAGACCAAGGCTTCTGCGCCTTTGCCCGAGACTGCGCCAATAAATCCAGAAACCAAGCAAAATAGCGCAAGTGCGGCGGTTAAATAAGCACTGACCTCGTATAAGCGTCTTAAAATCATGATTGCTCCTTAAAAAAACTTCTGTCCAAAAGTTTAGCATTTGTGGCTCGAGACGAACATCCCACCCAATTGATTTCTATATCTTGTAGTTGTTTACAAATCCGTCCTATATCTTGTGCTTTACTTTATTAAATTTTTGAGACTGTTCTCAACTCGAGATGAGAGTGAACCTCGTTTCCTTGGCACTTCTCTCAGAATTGAGATGCGATACCCAAGCCCTAAAATCGACTTTTTGGACTCGAGTTTGCCATAAAGGCACAAAGCTCATGAGAGCAAAGCGAAGAATTTCTCAGAACAACCTTAAAGCCACTCTCTAAACTCCCTGACGATAACTGAGCCTTCCAAGCTCGAGTTTTTCTAAGCTCGCCCATTCATGCGAGTTTGCACCGAGCTTGCTTGGTACAAGGAGTAACAATGTTGAACCAAATAAGGCGCGTTTTAGCGCTGACAATCACAGTAATTGGTTTTGGAATATGTTTTGCCCAATCCGACGATGGCACACTGCTCTCGCCGAATTTGCCTTTGCCAGCCCCGCTTCACTTTTTGCCAATTGGCATTAAGCCACAAGCCGCACCTACCCCAAGCAGCGCTCAGCCTGTTGTACCACCCGTCGTGGCAGTAGCTACGCCAACCCCAATTGCCAAGCCGCCGGCAGCCTCTGTGGTAGCCCCAACTGCCAGCAGCCCAGTCAGTGCGCGTGAGCCAGCCGCCAAGCCAGCCGAAGCACCTTCTGGGCTGATTATGCCTATCTCGATTAGCCCAAGCACCAACGTTGCTAAGCCAATCGCTGCAACTCCAGTTCCGGCTCGAGTGGTTGCTGTTGCACCCAAACCAGCCCCCAAGCCAGCCAGTGTTGCAACAACTGTCCCTAAACCAGCCCCGAAACCTGTTGTGGCAGCTAAGCCTAAACCGCCAGCCCCCAAGCCGGTGGCGGTCAAACCAGCCCCCAAGCCATCTCCAGTGGTTCGGGCTACTTCAAGTCGTTCTTTACTGACCATCACTGCCAAAAGTACGGCGTATAATTCCTTAGCGAACCAAACCGACAGCACTCCATTTGTGACCGCGACTGGCGCTCGCACTCGCTTTGGGGTGGTGGCGCTCTCGAGGGATTTACTGCGCCGCATTCCTTATGGTTCGATTGTCCGCATCGAAGACCTTGGAAATTGGGGAAACGGACGTGGACGTGGTACATACAACCGAATGTTGGCTGGTGTAAATTTTGTGGTCGAAGACACCATGAATGCCAGAAAACGCAACACCGTGGATGTTTGGATGCCAACCCGCCGTGGGGCGATTCAATGGGGCGCACGGCAAATCCGTGTGACTGTGATTCGTTTGGGCAGAAGATAAAAGTAAACTCTAAAACAATCTGCCTCGAGTTTGCTCGAGGCATTTTTTATTCCCATTCAATCGTGGCT
Organism: Deinococcales bacterium; assembly: GCA_043778225.1. Classification (GTDB taxonomy): domain Bacteria; phylum Deinococcota; class Deinococci; order Deinococcales; family JAAFIG01; genus JAAFIG01. The sequence goes on from JAYWGM010000051.1 coordinate 19,658, forward strand.
GGCGGCTTAGAAGTAATATCGTAAACCACCCGATTGACTTCTGGTATAGCATTGACAATTTTGTTGCTCACAAACTCGAGAAAATCGTGTGGCAGCCGCGCCCAGTCTGCCGTCATGCCATCAATGCTGGTGACTGCCCTGAGTGCCACCAAGTAACTGTAGGTGCGACCGTCTCCCATCACACCGACACTTCGGACTGGAGTCAGCACCGCCAAGGCTTGCCAGACGACATCGTATAAATTCCATTCTTTTAAGCCAGCAATAAAAATTGCGTCCACACGCTGCAAAATATCGATTTTATCGGGCGTAATATCGCCCAGAATCCGAATGCTCAGTCCGGGTCCCGGAAACGGATGGCGCATCCGAATCGCTTCGGGTAAGCCAAGCACTTTGGCAATTTCGCGCACTTCATCCTTAAAAAGTAAGCGAAATGGCTCGAGCAATTCAAATTTTAAGTCGTCGGGCAGACCACCGACATTATGATGGCTCTTGATGTTGGCTGCGCCAATGCCGCCAGCACTTTCAATCACATCTGGGTAGAGTGTGCCTTGTGCCAACCAACGGTAGCCCTGAGACTCGAGCGCCCGAGCTTCACGCTCAAAGACCCGAATAAATTCTCGCCCAACGATTTTGCGTTTGGCTTCGGGGTCTGTTACTCCCGATAAAGCCGATAAAAACGGCTCGGAGGCATCCACCACCCGCAAATCGGCATTGCCAAGCGCAGCCTCGACCTCGGTGCGTTCGTTTAAGCGCAACAAACCATGGTCTACAAAAACCGCCGTGAGTTGCGAACCAATCGCCTTTTGCAGCAGCAACGCCAGCGTACTCGAGTCCACGCCGCCAGAAACCGCCAGCATGACTTTATCCGAACCGACTTTAGCGCGAATATCGGCGATTAAATCCTCGACGATATGTTCGGCTGTCCAATCGCGGGTTACACCTGCAATTGCCAAAAAATTTTCGAGAATCTGCGTTCCTTTGGGGGTATGCACCACCTCGGGGTGGAATTGTAAAGCAAAACGTTGAGCAGCGACATTCTCAAAACCAGCGATTGTTGTATCGGCTGTGCTGCACGTGACCAAATAGCCACTTGGCAAACTTTTGACGCTATCGCCATGACTCATCCATGCTACAAAATCGGCTTTGACACCCGCAAACAACGCCCCTGTATAACTTTGCAGCACACTTTTGCCGTACTCGCGCACACTCGAGGAAGCCACCACCGCACCCATGTTTTGCGCTAACAACTGCATTCCATAGCAAATACCCAGAATCGGCACAGGCAACTCGAGAACACCCGCACTGGGCTTAGGTGCATTATCGTCGTAGACACTGTTTGGACCACCCGAAAGCACAATTGCCTTTGGCTCAAGCGCCAGAATTTCCTCGAGTGGCGCGTTCCCAGATAAAATCATGCTAAACGCATTTAATTCACGGAAACGCCGAGCAATTAAGCGCGTGAACTGAGAACCAAAATCAAGAATCACAATCATGTGTCAGAGTGTACCTTGTTTCTTGAGTCACCACAAAAGTAAGTTTTAGGTTACTAAAATCCATCAAAATGCACACATAACACGACTATGCTCAAAAGTATGAAGAAACTTTTCCTTGCCATTTCAATGCTCAGCACGCTGGCACTGGCAACACCACCAGAACCCAAAGACCAAACCCTAACCAGCTTGACCAAACTCGAGAACCTTTGGAGAGCCAAAAAAATTCTGAACTACAGCTTTACGCTCGAGCGTTCGTGTTTCTGTGCGCCTCGAGTGGTCACCATGACTTTCACAGTTAAAAATGGCAAGAGTCAAATTAGCAATCTGACCAAAGGACAGAACATCAAGGACTGGATGATTTACTCGAGTATTGAAAAATCGTATGCCCAAATGCGAATCCTACTCAAAAAAGGTGGACGGGTTGCACTGGTTATGGATACCAAAAATGCGATTCCGAACCAAATTATTTTTGACCGAAAAGTCAACGCTACCGACGATGAACTTTACATCACCATCTCGAGTTTCAAGAAGCTGTGAATAGAGTTTGTTTAAGGCTTTATTTCGTCAACATTCTCGAGATTTGATTCTTTCTTTTCGATAAAAACACCAATGCGCGTGCTTTCACCTGATTTCCCACCGTCATATTCTTCAAATTCAGGTTCGGACTCGAGCCAACGCCGTGCAAAGAACAGCAGCAATTCTCGGGCGAACAGCATAAAAGTGAGCAATCCAAAAGCATCTACTTGTAATCTGAAAATGGTGACAAAGAACAGCATTCCTACAATCACACCGTCAGAAACAGCCGCTAAGGCTCGAGTCCAGATTTCAAAGGTGCGTTCATCCATTTTGTCTTGTTCGGCAAAGAGTGTCAGGAGCATTGCCCCAGCAATCCAAAGGTAAGCAAGGTTTTGACCAATTGCGAAACCAACAATGGCAACGGCAGCCGTACCAATCAGAACCCGAGGTTGCACAAGGCGGTCACTGAGTTTTCTGGCATCTACATTAAAATCAAGGCTGCTTTTACCATCGCTTGAACGCCTTATAAAACGCCGAGTTAAAGCTGTTGGAGATACAACCAGAAGCACTGACGGAACAGTAATTGCCCGAGTTAAAAAATAAAAAACAAGGTAGAAATTTACAAAGAAAAGCAGTGTTCCAAGTAAGAAATTCATGCGGTTGTCTCCTCGAGAAAAATCTCTTCGATGCGTTGATTGAACAATTTGGCTAATTTGAATGCCAGTGGCAAACTTGGGTCGTATTTGCCAGTCTCGAGGGCGTTAATCGTTTGGCGGCTTACGCCAAGCGCATCGGCAAGGTCGGCTTGGGATAATCGTTTAATGGCGCGAAGTTCGCGGATTCGGTTTTCCATGGTTCATCCTGCTTGCGCCCAGACTCGAGCGGCAGCAATTCGTTTTTCGATGCTTGGATGGTCATGCAGCCAAATCTCAACCCATTCTGGTGGGTTTGGGTCGCGCAGATTTTCGACCGCTAAGACCCGAAAAGCACTTTCAAAAGCACTGGGGTTTTGGGTAATCTCGAGTGCATAGCGGTCGGCACGGTATTCCATACGGCGCTTATAGGCGTTAATGCCCAGACTGCCAATTTGTCCGATAACCGTAAACGCCAGCATAAACAGTGGCAGCGTGGCAATGTCGCTTGCGCCTTGTAAACCAAACTGCGTGCCTAGGCTCGAGAATAAAAGCTGGGAAATACCAATAATAATCATGATTTGCGTGGCGGACAAGACAATCAGCATTGGCACATCGCGGTGAACTTTGTGTCCGAGTTCGTGCGCCAAGACCATTTCGACACTTTCGGGCTGCATTTTCTCGAGCAGTGTATCGGAAATAATCACTTCTGTGCCAAGTCCATCGGGCGATAACGAGGCATTCATGCCTTTGGTTTTAGCAGAAACCTCGAGCTTAGAAACTTTACTGAGTTTAACACCAGCTTTTTTGAAAACCGCTTGGATGCGTTGCTCGAGGTCTGGGTTGTTGATTGGGCTGGATTTATGGTTCAAGCGTGCCAGTTTGGGCGATAAAAACAAAATAACCGTAAAAAGCAGCGCGATTAAGCCCAGTGCCATCGGAAACCAGAGGCTCGGGAAACTGCGAAAAATCGTGTATAACCCTAAAAAGACCAAGCTCATGATGACCGTATTGACTGCCAAGCCTTTGAGGTTATCAAGCAACCAGCCCGAAAAATTTTGCTTGAGGATGCCATATTTTTTGCCCTCAAAATAGCCAAAATAAAGCTCGAGTGGAAAATCAAAGCAAAACAGTATGATTTGAAAGACCAGTATAAAAAAAATAGTCGGCAATAAAGCATTGCCACCCAAAGCATCGCGCAGAGCAGCCGATAAACCCGAAACCGTAAATAGCGTCAGCATCAACAACGATAGTCCAAGACCAAGCGCCGCGCTGACCACCAGATTTTGTTCTCGGGCTTTGGCTTGCTCGAGTTGCTCGCCCTCTAAAATTGGTGTGTTGGTCATGAGCTACCGACTTTCTCGAGAATGGTTTCTATATTGCCTTGCCAAGCAATACTGGCAATGTAGGGCTTAAAGCCCATTTCAGTGTTGATTTTGAGCATCGGGGCGTTGCTGTCGGCGTTGCCTGTACGAATAAATTGAGCTTCAGGGTTGACCTCGAGTAAACGCTGGATATTGGCGGCTTTGAGCCAGCGTCCCAAGCCATGATTACGATGCTCGGGCAGTACGCCTGTGCCACCTTGGGAGACAATGCCAGGACGGCTTTTACCCCAACCGAGTTCGTTTAAGCCAACCAAAGTACCACTCATGTGTCGTACCACGGCGGTTAAAGCATCTCGGTTGCCGGCTTTTCGCATGGCTTCTTGCTGACGAAGCATTTCTGGGGTGAAATGAAAATCTTCTACATCTAGATCATCTTTTGGGGCAGTGTTCATGACGTTGCCCAATTTGGCATATGCCACCAAATCTGTTTCTGGAATGTCACCGTGCCAAATTTCTAAGCTGTACTGGCTGGGTTGCCGAGTTGTCCAAGTGTTTAGTAAGTCATTGGGTAATTCGGTAATTTTAAGTTGATTAACATGATTTACCAGCCCCTTGGTCAGCCCGTATTTCTCGAGAAATGGTTGACCCGCAGACACACGGTCAGTGCTGTCGGTAATCAGTAGCGTCCGTCCGAGTTGCTGGCTGTGCTGCGCGGCTAAACGGAGCAATTTTGTGCCGATGCCTTGGCGACGCAAATGCGACTCAACAACCAATTCAAGTTGAACAAGGTGTTGATTGGTGTCCATATTTAGAATTTGCAATGTGGCATGAGCGCCAACTCCATTTGCATCAGCTACACTCCAAGTTTCAAGGTCAAGGATGGGTGGGATGTGTGCCATTTGTGCCACCATTTCTTCGGGGTTTCGAGCAGGGTCGTCTGGATGAGTTTCGAGCCGATGGCGATTGCCGTGTTCGACAACAGCGCGAATAAAATCGGGGGTGAAATCTGTTTTGCTGCGGTGTTCGATGTTCATGATGCTCCTTGTGGCTCGAGGGTGGTGGTCAGGGCTGCCCATGCGGTGCGAAGGGCGTATTTGGCGGCTTTGAAGCGACCCAAGCCCGTAGGTGCTGCTTTAAGCGACCCAAGCTCGAAGGTGCTATCTTTGGGGTCAAGAAGGGTCAAGAAAGCACGGCGAAGGTTTCTGGCACGGGCTTGGCGTTGTGGCTCGAGCAGCACAAAGACTTGGGCTTGATAAATCAGGGTCTCGAGTTTTACGGGGTTGGTATAGACATTCATGGAATTCACTCCTTTGGACTTCTCTTCTTCACTAAAGTGTAAAAGAAACTTGGCTAAATGTCAAGTGTGCTTGTCAAAAAGTCAAAGAAGCACGACACAAAATTTGGGGAAGCACAGGACTTGCGGGGGCTTGTCAGAACCCCTAACTTTATGTATACTCCTCGCCGCCAGAGATGGTTTATCCCAAAGGTTCGGGGACTAGCGCAGTCTGGTAGCGCATTTGGTTTGGGACCAAAGGGTCGGGGGTTCAAATCCCTCGTCCCCGACCACAAAAAAGAAACCTGCTTAACGGCAGGTTTTTTTCTTTTGAATTCTTGACTACCGCCGATTTTTTAGCTCAAGTGTTAGAGTAGAGCGTGAATCCTTCACTGACCCCCTTAGTTACTGTTGCCACCTATGCAGTCATGATTGCCATTGGGGCAATGAATGCCAGTTACGGCTCGGTGCTACCGTTTCTCGAGCGCCAATTTGTGGTCACCAGTGCCGAAATCGGTTTTTTAAGCACCGCCCAAACGATTGGTGGGGTGCTTGGAAATTTAAGCACTGCCTTTCTCGAGAAGCGTTTTACAGCTGGGCAACAAATGTTTGGTGGTGGAGCAGGGTTTGCTTTTGGGGCAGTCTTTTTTGCCTTGGCAATGACTTTTCAACTTGGTTTTTTAGTGGCATTGCTGGCGCTTTTTATCATGGGTTTAGGGTTGGGTTTGTTCCAAGTTAATTTTGCCAATATCTTCTCGAGGGGCTTTGGAGCGCGTTCGGGTGCGGTGATGTCGGTCATGAGTACCGCTTTTGCAGTGGGTAGTGTGGCTGGTCCACTATTGGCGGTACGACTTGGTGGGGCATATGCGTGGTTGCCAGTGGCTTTTGGAGTCCTGACTTTGGGTTGTGCGCTCCTGATGCGACCAGCCAAAAATTCTGAACCCGCCACTGCCGAGGCTCGAGGCGGAATTAACCTCGACAGTTGGTTATTTGCGATTATGATTGCCTTGTACGTTGTGGCAGAACAAGGTGCGGGTTTCTGGGGTGTGACCCATTTGGTTTCGATTGGCTGGAAACCCGAAGCCGCCGCCGTGGTTTTCTCGAGCTTTTGGCTGATGCTGTTGGTTGGGCGTTTGGTTGGTGCGGCAGTCGCCACAAAATTCTCGAGCGAACAAGTGGTTATTTTTGGTTTGCTTGGTTCTAGCTTGGCTTTTTTGCTCACCAATGTGGCTGGTTTGGCTGCTCCAGCCTATTTGTTAGCTGGAATTTTATTTGCGCCAGTTTTTCCTTTGGGCTTAACGTGGTTAGCCAAAGGCAATCCCTCGAGTCTGGCAACCACCCAGTACCTAATTGCTGGCAGTGTCGGGGCAGCGATTGGAACGCCGCTTGTGGGCGGCTTAAAAACAATCTTTGGTGATGTTGCCATTCCGATTGCCTTAACCGTGGCTTGTGGGTTGTCTTTGGCGGTGGCGCTGGTCTTGCGGGTACGGCAAACTCGTGGGCTATCCAGTACACTTAAAATATGAAGCGATTTATTGAGTTTTCTGAAATTCCCGAGCAAGCAGTGCTGCTCGATGCTCGAGCCAAAGCCGATTACTTGGCTGGGCATATGCCAATGGCACGCCATGCCGAATTTCTCGAGAAATTTATGATTCGTAACCCCGAACAACTCGAATTTTTTAACCTGACGCTCGAGGCTTGGATTCGAGGCTTGGGCTTGACTGGCACGGAGCAAATCGTGCTGTACGATGCCGGGCGCGACACCCGAGCCTCAAGAGCAGCATGGGCGCTCGAGTATGCTGGATTTAGCGTACAAGTGCTGCGCCAAGGGATAGAAGGCAAGCTCGAGACGATAATCCCCAAATTAAAGCCCAGTCAATTTGTGCTTTTGCCCAACCGAGCTTTGTTGGCAACTGCCGAGGATGTGCTAAGCGGCAAGGCACTGGTCTTGGATGCTCGAGACAACCTCGAGTTTGCAGGGCAAAAAATCCCGCCGGGGGCAACTCGAGGTGGTCATATTCCCAAGGCACTACATCTGGATTGGCAAAAACTGGCTGACCAAGATGGGATTTTGGCTGGCAACCAAATTGATGCGGTTCTCGAGTCAATCCCCAAGAACCGCGAAATTATTGTTCATTGTCAATCTGGGGCGCGTTCGAGTGTGCTTTTTTTGGCGCTTCGTGAACGTGGGTATACGGTCAGTAATTATCTTGGCAGCATGAACGAATGGCTCAACGACCCAAGTTTACCGGTCGATCATTTTGGCGCATAGCCATTGTTGGCGATCAAATCGGCATCAATTATTTTGGCGGCTTTGCTGAGTACAAACTGCGGATTTGTGCCACTCGAAATCGCCACCACCGCGTCCGAAAAGGCTTTGGTAATAACTGGGTAAGCGGGTGTGGCTGGACGCTCGAGTGAAACGCCACTTGCAAGCTGCTGGACATACAAGCCCAATTCGCCTTTTGGTCCATAGTTTTTGGATTTGGCAATGCTGCTTTTACGGCTTGGGACTGTGCCACTTAAATCGCTCATGCTTAAAACGCTTGGCGAACTAACCAAATAATTTAAGACCTTAGCGGCAGCATCTGGCGTTGGGCAACTGCTCGAGATGCCAAAATTCCAACTGCCACTGGCAGTCACGGCTTTTTTGCCAAAGCGCGGCATTGGAATCAAGACCAAATCGCTTTTCAGGGCTTTTTTATAATCCACATATGCCCAGCTTCCAACATACGAAAGGGCGGCTCTGCCTTTGATAAAATCTTGGTCAGATTTGGTATTGACATTGACGTACCTCAGCATCTTTTGAAAATAGGTCATGCCAGCCACAGCCGATGCACCATCTAAAGTGCCAGTGGCGGTTTTATAGGTGCTGCGATTGATTAAGTCGCCACCAAACGACTGCATAATTGGCGCAAAACCATAGGTAAACCATTCGCCCTTTCCATAGTTAAATTTCATATCGAGCGGATACTGACGACCACGTTTTTTAAGATGCTCGAGAATCGCCATAAATTTATTGCCACTCCAAGCTGTCTCGAGTGAATTGGGGATGCCAATGCCCGCAAAACGCAAAACCCGACGGTTGCCCCAAAGCGCTAAGCCACTTTCAAATTGTCCAAGGCTGTAGAGTTGCTTATTGTACGTACCTTGATTGATGATGCTCGGTAAAAAGTCGGCTTTATCTTCAGCACTGATGTACTTATCGATTGGAATCAGCTTATTGGTGTAGACATAACTGTACAAATTTGGTCCATCGAAATCTAAGACACAGGGCAACGAATCGCCAAGCGCGGCGGCTTCGACTTGTTCGTTGTAGCCACCTTGAGGCAAACCGACCAAATCAATTTGAATTTCTTGATTGGTGTCGTTAAATTTTTTAACCAAGGCATTAAAGGCTTTTCCTTCGGCGCTGGTATCGCGGCTCGAGTGAACCCAGAGCGAAACCACGACCGGACTGGCGTTTTGGGCAATCACAACTGCACCAAAAGCCGTGGCTAGACCAAGTAAAACAAACTTTTTCATGAAGACTCCTTAATCTTTTGAGAGATGCGAACAGAATACTCGAGAAAAAGCAAAGCCAGTGTGCAAAAAGCACATCAAGTGCAAAATTTGATACCAACAACACCAAAAATCATGGATAATACTTTTTATGACACCTCAACTTCAGTTGCGCTTATTTGGCACAGGTGAAGTGCGGCTTGATGGCTCGGTTCTCGAGGTCGGATACCGTAAAACGCTGGCACTCTTGGCATTCTTGGCGCTCGAGGGCGAAACAGCCCGCTCTAGCCTAACCACCTTGTTTTGGTCAGACAACACCGAAGAAGCGGCACGGCGCAATCTGCGACGTGAATTGTACCGATTGCGCGAGGCTGGACTGCGCGACTACCTCGAGGCGAGCAGCGATAACTTGCGCTTGGTTGGCAGCACCGATGTCGCCCAGTTCGAGGCTTTGATTGGCGAGGGTCGGCTTGAACCAGCCATTTTGTTGTACCAAAACGAATTATTGGCGGGTTTGCGGCTCGAGAATGCCCCAGAATTTGAAACATGGCTCGAGCTGCGGCGCGATGGTTTAGCCGCAATGCTCCGTAAAGCCCAACTTGAGCAAGCCGAACACCTTGAGACCCGAGGCGACTGGCATGGAGCGCTTGGGCTTCACCAGAAGGTTCTCAAATCGGACCAATTACAAGAACGTCAGCACCACGAAGTCATGCGCCTGCACTATTTGCTGGGTCAACGCGAAGCTGCCCTATCGCAATTTGAGCAGTGTAAACAAATGCTGCACAGCGAACTTGGACTCGAGCCATTGCCCGCGACACTGCACTTAGCCCAGCAGATTCGGTCAGCCCAAAGCCTGACTGCCAGTGTTGCAATACAGCTGGTGGCAACCCAACAACTGAATGTACCGCTCATTGGGCGTGAAGCGGCACTCAAAGCCCTCGCCTCGAGCAGTACGCCCCTGACCTTGGTGCTGAGCCAAGCGGGTGGTGGTAAAACTTTTTTACTCGAGAAATTTGCACCACACGCCCTGCGAATTTGTTTTCGGGCGGTCTCGAGCCAGACTCCGTTGTATGCGATTGCCGAAACCATCCGCCAAGCCCTCAATAACCCCGATTTCCAAGCCCGCTTTGAATTGCTTGAACCGATTTGGCAACACGAAGCTGCTCGGCTTGTACCAGAACTTGCCGTTGGCAGTAGCCAAGCACAAGAGCGCAGTTTGTTGCTCGAGGGATTGGCACGGGTGCTTGAATGTCTAACCGACCAAAGCCTGATTTTTGAAGATATTCACTGGGCAGACAACAGCAGCCTAGAACTGATGGTGCATTTGTTGCGCCGCAGCACCCGAGAAAGTAAGCAACAACGCTTGATTGCCACAGCCCGACCCGATGAAATCAGTGCCGAAACCCAAGGGCTGCTCGAGTTGCTGGCTGAAGATGGTTTAAGCACCAGTATTGGTTTATTGCCACTGTCCGAAGTCCACGTCAGCCAACTGCTGCACAGCCTTGGCGGAAATAGCAGCCCAGAATTCTCGAGCCAACTCTGGAGCATCACGGCTGGCAATCCATTTTTTATACTCGAGACAATCCGCTTATTATTTGAACAAAATAAATTTGGCGTACTGGGGCAGCCGATTCCAATCCCGCCCAGTGTGCTTAGTGCTGTGCTGCAACGTATAGATAGACTTGGCTCGGCAACCAGACGCTTACTTGAAACCGCCGCTCAGACCGAAGATGGCTTTATGCTCGAGGAAATCCAACCTGCCACGGCGCTCAATCAATGGGAAGGCTTAGACGGACTCGAAGAAGCTGTCAGCGCCCAAATTCTGATACGCCTCGAGACTGGATTTGGTTTTGCCCACGACTTGGTGCGCCAAGCCTTACAAACCACCCTCAGCCCAGAACGAAAGCGCCTGATTCACCATAAACTGGCGGCTTCACTCGAGCAGCAAAAAGCCAACCCAGTTAGAATTGCCTCGCACCTCGAGCAGGCAGGCAAGGCACTGGCAGCCGTGCCGTGGCGCATGAAGGCAGCCGAACAGGCTACTCGAGTCTATGCCCATAAATTGGCGCTTGAGCAGTACGACCAAGCACTCGAGAACGGCGCTCCAAATGAACTGGCACTCGAGATTTTAGAAACCAAATTAAGCATCTGGGAAATGCTCGGTCAAACCATTCCTTGGCAAACAGACCTTGAACGTTTGGCATTGCTCGTCACCAAAATCGGGACTGTAACCGCCCAAAGCCAATTGCATTTGGCTCGAGTCAGACTGGCGTTGCAGCAACGAGAATTTGAAACGGCAATTCGGGTTGCAACACTGGTGATAAATGCTCGAGTAACAAACGAAATGACCGCTCAGGCTCAGGCACTGATCGGAACGGCTTTGGTGCAACAAAGTCGTCTCGAGGCAGCCGAAAATCATTTAACTCAAGCCCTTGACTTACTGCCAGAAACCCATATTTTACGCAGTAAGGTACTGAACCAACTTTTTCAAGTCGCATTTGATGCAGGCAACACCGAACAAGCCGAACGGCATTTAGCCTCTGCTTTGTACTTAAATCAAACCATGCGGAACCTGCCAGATGAACTTAGTACCCTCGGCAACCAAGGCAAAATGGCACTGAACAAAGGCGATAATGCAGCCGCAGTCCGCATTTTTGAAACAGCTTTAGAAAAAGTAAAACCAATCAACAATCCAACCCTAGAACGCTCACTAACCATGGGACTGGCTACCGCTTACTCGAGAATGCACCGCACCAATGAAGCCTTAGAATTACTGGCAAAGGCATTAGAATTAGCGGAATTGACCGAGGCTGTGGCAGCACAAGGTGGTATTTATCACACCATTGGCGCAGTCCACCGACGCTTAACCCAATTTGGAAAAGCAGTCCAGCATTACCAACTTGCACTCGAGTTGGCAGACCAAGTGCAACAGCACCCTGCACGAATTTTTCGTAGATTAACCTTAGCCGATTTATACTTGGATTTAGGTCATTACAATCAGGCACTGCCATTACTTATAGAAACACAAAGCATCATCAAAAAAACAGGGGTATGCACCGAAGCCATTTGGTGTCAGGTTTTACTTGGCAAGCAACAACGATTAGCAAAGCAAATTAAAGCCTCACTCATCACCCTCGAGATGCCCGAACCAAGCAACCCACTTGACCGCATTATTTGGCTGACCGAACTGGCATTAACCCAATTAGCCGCCAAAAAATACACAAGGGTTTTAGAACTTCTAAAAGGCGAAGATGCACCACCAAACACCATGCTGCAATTACTTGATATTCGTTTACAAGCCTTAATCGCCCTAAAAAAACCATTGGCAGAAGAACTGTGCCAAATCACAACGCTCGAGTCAGAATTAACACCATGGTTTTTACTGCAATACCATCAGGCATTAGCCCGAACGCACACGCACACCCAAGAAACCAAATTAGCAAAGCAGCACCAAGCCTTGGCTCGAGAACAAACACAAGTCATGGCAGATTCGCTAACTTATTACCCAGATTTGAAAAAAAGTTTCCTCGAGTTTCATCAAACCTGATTTTCAAATGGATTCAAAACGGGGATGCTAAAAGGTGCAAAATCAGTCACATTTCGTGTCACAACAATTAAATTATGGACAATGGCGGTAGCAGCAATCATCGCATCTTCGTATAACTCGTCGGATTTATGGTGCATCAACCTTGCCCAGCACCTAAATTCTGCACCTGCCATTGGAATAACATTATAAGCATTTGAAATTAACTCGAGCCATGCCTGTATCTCCTCGGCTTTAAGTCGGTCTTTGTCTCGGGTGATTTCAATTCCAGCTTGAATTTCGGCTAAAGTCACAGCCGAAAGAAAAAGTCGGGCATCGTCAATTGGTTTTATCCACGCCAGTACCGCGCCATGTGGTTTTGGTTTACGAAGCTCGGAAACAACATTTGTGTCTAGTAAAAACATTATTGAACCACTTCGATTTTCCGCCTTTTAGCATTTCCACGACTTGGAATTAAAAAATCGGTTCTACCTTTATCAGATAATAAAAGTTCTTTGAGTGTAGGTTGTGCCACCGATTTTAACCTTCGCCACTCAGCCATTGGCACAAGTACCGCCGTTTCCAAACCGCGTTTTGTAACAATTTGCGGACCATTTGTTATGCACTCCTCGAGTAATTCACTAAATTTTGCCTTGGCATCTTGCACTGCCCAAGTTTGCAATTTTGGTTTGTTCAGACTAGTCATATGACTAGCTTATACCAATTTAAGCAAAATACTCAAATTCAGGCTTAAAGCCCACAACTCGAGCCTAAGAAATACGTGCTTAACAGCCTGACCTATTTTTCGCAACGCTCTCGCAACGCCTCGTTTTGTAAGGTGTGCCTTGGAAAAGTTCAAATTCAGGGTTACTCGAGGAGAAATTATGAAAAACGTTGTTCCTAAAGTTATGACCAGCATAGCAATTCTGGTGTTTGGATTATTAGCCTGTACCAATCCACCAGCACCACCACCAGCCAATCAAATTCCAGTGGCGGCGTTTACTGCGGCTGCGCCAACGGTAAAAGCAGGGGATGCGCTGCTGTTCACCAGTTCTTCGAGTGACCCTGATGGCGATGTTCTGACCCAATCTTGGGACTTTGGCGATGATACTCGCGGCGGCGGACCCAGTATCGCTCATGTTTTTCCAAGTGCAGGGGATTTCACGGTCAAACTTCTGGTTGCTGATGGCAAAGGCGGCTCGAGTAGTACCACACAAAGTATTACGGTAACGGCAGGAGCGCCTTTGGGGGCAGATGTGACCGTGATTGGCACGATTACCGATTCAGCAGGCGTGGCATTGGCTGGGGTCAGTGTCAAACGTGGCTCGAGTATACTTGGAACAACCGATGCCAACGGTAGTGCCACGATAGCCATTCCCACTGGTGCTTCGCAGACGTTACTGCTCTCAAAAGATGGTTATGTGGATCAAGTTCTGGCACTCGAGTTTCCAGTCAGCAACGACCCAAGTAACGGCACTTTTAATGCGGTGCTGCTAACCGCAGGCACAGTTCAAACCGTCAATGCCAGCACAGGCGGAATGCTTAAAGCTGAGGATAACGCCATGCTGCAATTACCTGCGGCTGGTCTCGAGACGGCAAACGGCGCACCTGTCACGGGTGATGTTCAGGTCAGTATCACACCGCTTGACATCAGCAACCCAGACCGAGCGCGGGCGTTCCCCGGGCGGCTCGAGGCGGTCACAACCACGGGCGAGGATGTAGGCATTGTTTCACTGGGTATGACCGATTTTACACTGACCCAGAATGGTCAGGAAGTGAACTTGAAACCCGGCTCGAGTGCCAAAGTGCATATTCCGCTCTATGCCAATGTCAATTTGGATGGCAGCCCAATTAACCTTGGTGACACCATGCCACTTTGGTCAATGAGCGAAAAAACAGGCGAATGGGTGCAAGAAGGTCTGGGCGTAGTGGTGGACACGGGCAATGGTTCTCGAGCGCTCGAGGCAACCGTGACGCATTTTTCGATTTGGAACGGTGATAAAGTGTTTGACGATGCCCGACCCAAGCCCAAGTGCAAAACTCCAAATGGAGTTGTGGTCACCAATCGGTTCACCAAATGCTACTGGTACTTAAAAATCAAAGACCTTGAGGAAAACACTGAATTTGGCAATAGCCAGATTCGACCCCAAAATGTTCCCATTTCTCGCCAGCCTGCTTGGGCTGAAGCTGGTGTCACCGACTTTGACGTTGCACCGCCGCAGCCGTTTATTGTTCCTGCCAACGAAAAAATGGACGTTTCTGTATGCGCTGAGGTGGATGGCAAAAGGTATTGCGCGAGTACCGTTAGAACCTTTGCCAGCAACAGCAACGATGACCTCGACATCGTGATGCTGCCGATAGAAACTCAACCCGTCACATTGCCTTTTGATGCCTCCAAGAGCATTTCAGATGGCATCATCAGACGGTATGAACTTGTCACCACCAGCGCCCCCAACCTGTTGTCGGTGCGGCTTGAGCCGACTGGTAATGCAAATGTCAAGGTTACGATTTATAACACAGTGAACACAGCAATCGCTGTCAAATCTCAGACGGGCAACACCCCACTTGACCTGACGGCACTTTTGCCAACAGCAGGCAAATACTTTGTTGATGTCACTCCAAGCGATACTTCGCAAGGCAATGTCCGAACCATCATTCAAACTGTTGGTGTCGAAGCGGTCACTTTGCCGTTTGATGCGGTGCGGAATGTCGCCAAAACCCAGCGTCTCGAGTTTAACGCGCTCAGTTCTGAAATCGTGACCATCAACTTAGATCGCACCCAAGGCTCTACCTTGAGTGCCACGGCGCGGTTATTTGATGGCAACGGCACGGCACTGACCACTGGCACAGTCAATACCACAGCGCTCACACTCGAGAAACCACTGTTGATTTCAGGCAAGCACATCCTCGAGATTGCACCAACTGGTGGCTCGAGTGGCGATGCACGGGTCAGAATCAGTACCCGACCCAATACAGGTGCAACTTGGAAACCGTTTTATCAAGTGGCGGATACGGACATCTTGCAAAGCACCCTGACCAAGCCGTGTTTTGCTTCGGCAAGCAATGCCACAGGGCGTACTTTGATGGCATGGATGGAAATTAAGCTAAACCAAAGTACCTTGAGGGTCAGTCAGTACGACCCTGTTGCCAATTCATTCAATGCAGCCACCACGCTGGCAACCAACAATAGCAGTCCATACCGTTGTCAAATCGCTGTCTCGAGCAATGGCGATGCGATGATTGTTTGGTGGCTCAGGGCTGGCACAAACACCAAAGATATTTTCTGGGCGCGGCGGGCAGTTGGCTCAAGTGCATGGTCTACGCCTGCGATTTTGGCAACTGCCAGTACAAACTATTTGTTGAACCGCCCTTCGGAATTACAATTGGATGCCAATGGCAATGCCAGTCTGGTCTGGCTCGAGCAGCACGCGCAAGGCACAAGCTCGCAACTCAAGACCTCGAGGTACAACCCAGCCACGGACACTTGGACGACATCGGTGTTGGTTGCACCTGTGCCTGAGACAAAACTGAGCATTCCAAGTCTTTCCAGCGATACCGCAGGCAACCAGATGGTGCTGTACCGAACCGCCAATCAAGGGGCGAACTCGGCGTACCCAAGTGACGGGGTGTACGTGCAGAAGTACGATTTAGCAAGCAGCACTTGGCTTGCCCCAACGTTGGTCAAAGCCACCCCAGCACCATTCGAGAATCAAGTCACCAGCGACCAAATCACACCGATGGTCTTACGGATTGGCGCAGGTGGTCATGCCATTGCAATTTGGCAAGAACAGATTCAAGGTCTCGACAAATATGGCAGTGCCAAAATGAACCTAAGCACAGGTGTTTGGACAACCTTACCGAACATCTCTGCAAATGGTGTTCCAGCCCTCGGCATCAGTGCAGCAGGTGTTGCTACCACAACGGTTTACAGCAACCGAAGCAGTTTGGCTGGTCAAGGGCAATACCAAGCCAGAACGATTGGCGCATTAGACGCGGCTTGGAGTGCGCCAACGGTGCTACTGCAAAACGATGGCGGTGGTAACGACATCAAACTTGCAATGAACCCAAGCGGTGATGCCGCTACCGTATTTTGGACTGGACTTGGCTTTCAATTCGCCTCGCGTTCCTCGAGCGGCAACACATGGGCAGCCACCAGCAAAATCAGCGAATCAAACAGTGCTTCAACCGTCAGCCTAGACAACAACGGGCAAGCCTTGATGGTACGCACAGTCAAGCAAACAGCACCTGATGTGTCCATCCTCGAGTATCAACGTATCAGTGTTCGCTGACTTCAATTCTCTTGAGGCTCGCGCCTGAAAAACTCGAGCCTCAAAGCCTGATTCGCAATTTCGAGTTTAACGTGTTTGACAACATAACCCATTTTTCGCAACGCTGCCGCAACGCCTCTTTTTGTACGGTATGCCTTAGAAAGTTCAAATTCAAGGAAACTCGAGGAGAAAATGATGAAAAACGTTGTTCCAAAAGTCGTGACTGCCACAGCAATTCTGGTGTTTGGGTTGTTGGCGTGTACCAATCCACCACCGCCGCCAGTAGCCAATAAAAATCCTGTAGCGGCGTTCACATCGGCTGCACCTACGATTAAAGCAGGGGACGCACTGCTGTTCACCAGTTCCTCGAGTGACCCTGATGGTGATGTTCTGACGCAATCTTGGGATTTTGGCGATTCTACCCGTGGCGGAGGCTCGAGTATCGCCCATGTCTACCCGAGTGCTGGGAGTTTTACCGTGAAGCTGACTGTGGGTGATGGCAAAGGCGGCTCGAGCAGTACAACCCAGAGCATTACCGTAACGGCTGGCGAACCTCTTGGCGCACCGCTCGAGGTCAGTGGTGAGATAACAGATACAAGCGGTTTACCACTGGCTGGTGTAGCCGTAAAACTAGGCTCGAGTACGCTAGGCACTTCGGATGCCAACGGAAAAGTCATGGTCAGTATTCCAACCGGACCTTCACAAACCCTAATGCTTTTTAAGGAAGGTTACACCGACCAAGTTGCAGCCCTTGAGTTTCCAATTGGCTCGAGAAGTAGCAATGCGTTCTTTAAGATGTCCATGCTGACCCAAGCACCTTCTCAGCCACTCAGTGCCACCACAGGCGGTGCAATAACTGCTAAGGACAATGCCAAACTCGAGATTCCAGCCAATGGACTCGAGACCCAAAATGGTACTCCAGTCACAGGAAATGTGCAGGTTAGCATTACACCGCTTGATGTCAGCAACTTGGCGGTACTAGCCGCCATGCCCGGACGACTCGAGGGCATGCAAACCGATGGCTCGAGTGCTGGGATTGTTTCGCTGGGCATGACCGATTTTTCTTTAAGCCAGAACGGTCAGGATTTGAACCTTAAACCCGGCTCGAGTGCCAAAGTACGAATTCCGTTGTATGCCGATACCGACGAAAGCGGCAAGGTACTGGTGCTGGGCGATACCATACCGCTTTGGTCTATGAGTGAAACCACGGGTGAATGGGTGCAAGAAGGCATTGGAACAGTGGTGGATGCTGGGAATGGCATCAAGGCACTCGAGGCGACAGTCACGCATTTTAGTTTATGGAATGCCGACCATATTTACGATGAGAATTTACAAAATCCCAGACCCAATCCGCCTTTGCCACCATTACCTGTGGTCAAGCCTAAATGCAAAATACCCCCCGAGATAGAAGCCCAGTTGGATACAGATGCTAAGAAAGCCGTATTTTGCTTATTTCTATCAGAAGCAGTGGACATATTTGGTACTGATGGACCGAATCCAAATGGTGCATTGCGTCCACAAGCAACCACGCCACGCTTACCAGCTTGGTCAGCAAGGGCGACTCTGCCACTTGCAGGCGGTACAGACTTTGGGCTTGTACCTCCAAACAGAAAAATTAGGTACACCGCTTGTGTTTTTGTGATTGGCAAAGAGTTATGCGGTAGTGAAGTCAAAACATTACAACGCGGTACAACCACCGCATTCGATATTCTGATGCTACCCATTCAAGAAGAAACTGTAACCGTCCCGCTAGACATTACGCGCAGTCTGACAAGTGCAAAAAGACGATTTACGTTTAATGTCACCATTCCAACTCAACTATTCTTTAGTCTCGAGCCGAGTGCTGGTTCGACCTTAAACGCCACAGTGGATTTATTACAAGGAAATGACAAAGTTGTCTCAGGTAACATTGCATCAACCACTTTAACTTTTAATGCAGAGGTCGTAGCTGGCAAGTACACACTCGAGGTAGCGCCTTTGGCTGGGGCAACAGGTAATTTGCGAATTCAGATTCAACCAATTGTCAATGAAAGTATAACCTTACCGTTTGATTCGACCCGTGGTGTTACAAAAACCCAAAGATTTGAATTTGATTCTGCCACCAGCCCAAATGGTATTTCGGTCTTACTCGAGCGCGGTGCGGGTTCTGGCTTTACTGGCACAACTTCACTGTTTAATCCAACTGGCACGGTCATGGCTTCAGGTGCAATTGGTGCAACTGCGCTGAGTTTTGATGTGCAATTAAGCGCTACGGGTAAGCATATTCTCGAGGTTAAACCCGCGATTGGCTCGAGCGGTGATGTGCGAATCAAAATTGTCAGAAAAGACATTGCCAATACGATTGCTTTTGATACGGATTTAGATGTGCCTCAAGTTGCCAATAAGGTAGACATTTATAGCTTTAATGCCACTCAAGGGCAGCAAGTCAGCCTCGGTTTTGCATGGTCTCAAGGGGCTGGTTTTAGCAGCGATTACCCTGGTTTACGCAAGCTCAATGCTGCAAACGGAATTGCTCCTAACAATGGTATTTACACTTTGCAAACGGCTGGTGTGTATCAAATTACAATCAAAAACTTTGCAAACGCCACAGGAACATATCGGTTGCGTTTGAACACCGTTCAAAATTTAACTACCCTAAATACGCTTGACCCGCTAACCGAAATTACAACCTCGCTGAATCTGGGCGAAGTCAGGCGCTATGTTTTCAACCCACCACTGACTTTAGGCGAAGTTGTTGCGCTGCGCTTGGAAACCGCTTCGATTAACGCCCCAACCAGTGCCTATTTTCGTGGATTTCCACAGTCTGGATTGGTGGGTAACAATCCAGTGTCCATAGAAGCTGGCAAAGCTCCACAAAGTAAATTGAGCGAATTCACCTTTATCCCAATCAGCACCGATACTTACTGGTTGTATCTGGATGGAAACGGTTCTCAAAACTTCCCCGTAATCGGACAAATCGGTGGGCAGTTCACACTGGGTATTTTCAGACCATCAGCCCAAGCCTTGGCATTGGACTCGAGTGCATCGGGCAGCATCAACCCAAATACTTTGCTAACACATCGCGTCAATGTTTCTGTGGCTGGTTCGTACTTGTTGCGGGCAGTCATCGCGGCTCAAAACACGGTCACGGCAGACATCTGGAATTCGGATGCGCCAAGAATCGTGGGCAATCAGTACCTCGTGAACAAAGGGGAATTTGGCAGCCCGCTCAATTTCAGTGGCGCAGAGATAAAAGGCGGCTTAAAAGTTGGCAATCACACGATCACGATTCACAACAAACGGATTGACAATAACAACCCAATCAACACACCAACCAATTACAACGTTTCGCTCGTCACGCTCGAGAATCCAACCGATTTAGCCATTGGTGCGCCCGCCGCGAATGGTCTGATAGATGTGGCTGGTGAACGCGATTACTACCGCTTTAACGCCACTGTTGGACAGGCATTCACGATTACCGCCACCAGTCCAGCCTTCACTGGCACAATCCGCATTCACAAACTCAGTGCCACCAAGGATTTTACGACCTTCGAGACCTTCAATATTCTTGGTGGTAATCCAGTCAAGGCACTCGGTACGCATACCTTCACCATTCCCAATGTGAGTTACGGCGGAACTGGCACGTACATCATCGAAATAGATGCGACTGCCGCTCAAACAGGCGCATACAGCGTGGCGCTGACCTCGCCGTAAGCAATTTACTCGAGGCTCGAGGATTGAAAACTCGAGCCTCACTTTAGGAGAACCCATGAAACGATACGCGATTCTTTTTGGCATTGTTGCCCTTGCTGCTTGCACCCCACGACCAACCTCGAACATCACTGCCATCACCGTGACCGCTTCGCAAGTTGCACTGCGCGGCGGTAACTCGAGCCAATTGCAAGCCAATGTGTTTGGTGATGGTGCATTTGACCCAACCATCACTTGGATGCTCGAGCCAAGCGGCTTTGGGACGCTCTCGAGTGGTGCTGGGAATAGTGTTTTGTACACCGCTCCAACCAATAGCACTGGGCGAGTGGTGCGAATTACTGCCAGAAGCGTTGAAGCTGATAAGCGGCAACAGACCGTGTTTCTAAGTGTCAATCCAAGACAAGCCAGTCTTGCGGCTGGTGGCGCACATTCGCTTGCCCTAAAAAGCGATGGAACAGTGCTTTCATGGGGTTGGGATGGCGATGGTCAACTCGGCGATAACCAAGCCCTCGAGCCAAAAGCCACACCCGTCAATGTCAATCCAGCCACTGGCATTGTAGCTATTGCAGCCGGTGGGAATCATTCGCTTGCCTTGAAATCTGATGGGACGGTTTTGGCTTGGGGCAGAGACAATGCTGGTCAACTGGGTAATGATCTGGCACTCGAGGATAAACCCAAACCCGTTTCGGTCAGTGGTCTGACTGGTATCATTGCTATTTCGGCTGGGTATGCACATTCTTTAGCCTTGAAATCCAATGGCACAGTCTACGCTTGGGGTGATGATGCCGACGGTCAACTGGGCGATGACCCTGTGTTACTCGAGCAACCTCTGCCCGTTTTGGTCAGTGGAGTCAATACCATTGTGGCAATTGCGGCGGGTGGCTCGCATTCCTTAGCCTTAAAGTCCGATGGCACTGTGCTGGCTTGGGGCAACGATGCCAATGGGCAACTTGGCAACGATGCGGCTTTTGCCAATAAGCGCACTGCCGAAGCTGTCAGTGGTGCGACGGGTATTGTTGCGGTGTCCGCAGGAAATTCGTATTCGTTTGCAATAAAGTCCGATGGGTCTTTACTGGCGTGGGGCGATGACGAAAATGGTCAACTTGGCGATGGTGTTGTCAGTACCAATCAACCCACACCAGTAGCTGTGCCAGCCGCCAGTTTTATTGTGGCGGCTCAAGCTGGACGCGCCCATTCGCTTGCCTTAAAATCTGATGGCACGATGCTGGCATGGGGCAGTGATACCAATGGACAACTCGGTGATGACGCAGCACTGGTTTCTCGAGCCATCCCCAAAGCTGTTGCACTGGCTGAAGGTGTTGTGGCGATTGCTGTGGGTAATCGGCATTCTTTGGCGCTGAAACAGAATGGCACATTGCTGTCTTGGGGGGCTGACATCAACGGCGAACTTGGCGACGACATCGCACTCGAGAATAAACCTCTGCCTGTTTCGGTGCTGCTCGGGGCAAACATCATTCGTCTACCTTAGCGCTTTTGCTCGAGTTTTCATGACAGCCAATTCCTAAGGACACCTAGGCTGCCAATTCTCGAGTAGATTGCAGAGGTGTACAAATTCAAAGGCTGGCAATGGGGACTGATTATTGGTGGTCTGATGCTGTACTTTGTTTTTATCACTTTTCAGGTTTACGGCAATTTCTATCTGGGCTATCCACCCTACACCCCAGCTTTTTTAAGCCACACCAAACGCCCACTCGAGCGCACTTTTGAACTGGCAAAACCAAGCAGTTTGCGGGTCTGGGGAACATTGCAGCAGGGGCGTATCAGCTTAAAAATAAATAAAATAACCAAGCGCGAATGGGTGGACGACTTTGACCTGCGCCTGACTTTAGCGGCTGGTACACAAAATCTGCGGATTGAAATGCAGGAAGCCACAGGGGTCTTAAACTATACCCTCGAGTAAAAGGTAGACTGCCCTCATGACCATCAGCGCAGTTGTCCTCGGTGGAGGACACCCCAACGACCCACTGGCACAACAAGCCAATGTTTCTGTTAAGGGCTTAATCCCGATTGCAGGGCAAGTCATGGCGGCGTATGTCCTCAAAGCCCTGCGGGCGGGTGGTGTGACCAAAATTATTTATGTCGGCGCAGTCAGTGCCGAACTCGAGCCACTGATTGACCTTCACATTGCCGCCAAAGGCACGATGCTTGAGAATCTACAAGCTGGACTCGAGCCGCTTCAACTCGAGCCTCGGGTGCTGATTTCGACCGCCGATATTCCCTTGTTAAGCCAAGCTGCGGTCAAAGATATTCTGGCTCGAGACCCCAAAATTGGTTTGGTCTATCCTGTGGTCTCTAAAATAGCTGCCGAACGCGATTTTGCTGGCGGCAAGCGCACCTATGCTCGCTTGCTTGAGGGAACATTTACGGGCGGTAATCTTTTTTTACTCGAGCCAAGTTTGATTGCGGCTTTTTTGCCGCGCCTCGAATACATTCTTAAAAACCGTAAAAACGTGATTGCCTTGGCTGGAATGTTTGGGCTTGGCGCACTTTTTAAGCTGGCTATTGGGCGTTTAAGTATTACCGAACTCGAGCAGACCGTCTCGAGAATTTTAGGTGTTCCCGCCAAGGCACTGATTACCGATTTTGCCGAAATTGGCTTTGATGTTGATAAGCCCGCCGATTTAGCGATTGTTCTCGAGCATCTGGGGAGGCGCTAAAGCCGCTTGCCCACAAAAGTACACAAAACGGTGCTTATTGTGGCAAAATGGTTTTATGAATCTAGCAGCCTTTATGGGTGAGTTCAAAGCCGAAGCCTATGACCACCTTGAAAAGTTGGATCAAGGTTTGTTGCAACTCGAGCGTGACCCCAGCAACCACCAACTGATTCGTGGCTTATTTTTAAGTATGCACACGATTAAGGGTGGCGCAAGTATGCTCGAGCTTAAAGCCTTAAAGCACCTGACCCACGCCTTTGAGGATGTACTGGCGCGACTTCGTGACCAAGGCGAAGCCTGTGACTCGAGTACCGCCACGCTGCTTTTGCGGGCTTTGGACATGGTGCGAGAAATTATTGACACCGACCCCAATATGGCAACCATGCCGCCTGCCGTTGAGGACATGACCGCTAAACTGCGGACTCGCGCCAGTGGAGTAATTGTGACGCTCGAGCCAAGCAGTTCGTTAAGTGGTCTCAAGGTTTCGTTGGTCGATGCTCCTGTACCAGCCGAGGTGGCAGCCCTGACCAAATCAAATCTGGCGTTGCTGCTTGAGCCTTCCGAAACCGCCCGCACGGTCATGACCCAACAACTCCAAGAAGCCGGCTGGACAGTTCAGGGCTTTAGCCACCTCGAGGAATTTCAAGCCAAAGTTTCGATGGCTGGTTTATTGGTTGTGCCACTCGAGCCAAGCGGTGGGATAGATGGTCTGGCATTGGCTCGAGACTGGCTGGCATTTGGCACAAAAACCCCGATTTTAATTACCGCCCTCGAACTCAGCAGCGCCCAAGAAGCCGATGTAAAAACCCTTGGGGTACAGTATCTGCCAAAACCAAGTTGGCGCGAGACCCACTTAACCGACTTGGCGAGGAGCTTAGCGTGATTGAAGAGCGACGAATCCTGATTATCGAAGACAGTTTGCTGATGCGTAATCTGCTGGTTGGCTTACTCGATGGGGCTGGTTATGGCGATATTCGGGCGGTTGGAACACTCGAGCAGGGTCTGCGCTTACTTGGTTTACGCAGCGAACCGGGCGAACATTTTAATTTAATTTTGATGGATAAATTACTGCCCGATGGTGACGGCATTGACGGAATCCGAGAAATCCGCCAAGTGCCACACCTGACCGAAAAACCAATTATTGTCGTGACGGGTTTTGACGACCGCGAAACGTTGCGTGAAGCCTTTGACGCTGGTGCAAGCGACTTTATCAATAAGTCCTTTGATGAAACCGAATTGTTGGCTCGAGTCCGCAGTGCCTTGCGTTTGGATGCTGCCATCGAAGCTGCCAAAGAACGCGAAGCTGATTTGCGCCGTTTAACCCGTGAACTCGAGAAACTGTCGTATACCGATGGTCTGACCAAAGTCACCAACCGCCGTGGTTTTGACGCGGCGCTCGAGCGGGCTTGGAATGAGAGTTTGGAGCGCCGTAAGCCTTTAAGTGTCGTGATGCTCGATGTTGACCATTTTAAGAAGTACAACGATTCGCTTGGACACCAGCAGGGCGATGAATGCCTCAAAGCCGTGGCTCAGGCACTCGAGCAGCAAGTTGATGCCAGTGGCGAAGCCCATATGTTGGCTCGTTATGGCGGTGAAGAATTTGCCGCGATTTTACGGTGCAATGCCAGCACGGCGCAGTATATTGCCGAAAAACTGCGCTCGAGTATCCAAGAATTAGAATTGGTACATCCCAATTCGACGGTCGGCAGTTTTGTCAGCATCAGCGTTGGGCTAACGACGTTAATTCCCGACGAACACAACAACGCCGCCAACTTAATTGCCACTGCCGATTCAGCCTTGTATCAAGCCAAGAACACTGGGCGCAATCGTGTGGTGGTGAAATAACTGCTCAAAAGCGTTAGCATAAGCCATGTTCTCTTTTTTCAAAAAACGCCAAACCACGCCCCAATTCTTAAAATTCGATGGGCAGAATGCTTATCGGGTGCGTGTCCGTACCGCCAAACGCGGCGAGATTGTCGAGATTCGCTTTACCCGCAGTGGCGACATCTCGAGTGATGCGGGCGGTTATTATGTGCGTAAGGGCGTGGTCGGACCGACCAGTTTTGACCGTGCGACCCTCGAGATTCGTTTTAGCAGTGGCTACAGTAAACCAGTTATCACCATAGATGGCGGCGAAGCTGTACCAGTAGACCAGTGGGAATAAGTCTCGAGCCGATGGCGGGTCTCGTGTCACCCTCGATGGCGGGTCTCGTGTCACCCCCGATGGCGGGTCTCGTGTCACCCCCGATGGCGAGTCTCGAGCCGATGTGGAGTTTAGAAAGCCAGCACTGGGCAAATGGTTTCTGGTTAGTGGCTGGCATAGATGAAGCCGGACGTGGCGCATTGGCAGGACCGTTGGCGGTGGCAGCCGTAATCCTGCCGCCAGACCTAAAACCACGGGCATACCGAGATTCTAAAAAGCTCTCGAGCCAGCAACGACAAAAGTTAGCGTTCGAGATAAAGTGCGAAGCCTTGGCTTGGGCAGTCGAATTTGCAACGGCTGCCGAAATAGACCAGTACAATGTGCTACAAGCCACGCACCGTGCTGCCGCTCGAGCCATCAGCCAACTTAGCCCTAGCCCCGATGCTTTAATTACCGACTACTTAAAACTGCAAACCGATTTACCACTCTTTGCACCAGCCAGAGCCGACTCGAGCAGCTACAGTGTGGCGGCTGCCAGTATCTTAGCCAAGACGGCTCGAGATGAATACATGACTAGGCTGCACCAACAAAACCCAGAATATGGTTTTGCCCAGCACAAAGGTTATGGCTCGAGTCAGCACCTTTTAGCCCTCGAGCAGTGTGGCGTGACTGAACAACACCGAACAACCTTTGCGCCTGTGGCACTGCTTTTTGGTGGCTTATTTACAGCACCTCGAGAAACCTAGGTGGCACAACATCGGCTAACCAAACACCATTGTCTGAGCAATAAAATTTGTGTCCAGTGCGGTGCATCTCGAGCGCCCGAACTTTTAGAATCACAGCTTTTCCATGCCGACTGCCGACTTTATGGGCGGTTTGGGTCTCGGCAGACAAATGCACATGATGGCGCTGCATTCGTTCTAAACCAGACTCGAGAATGGCTGTCAGTGCTTGGGCGGTTGTGCCATGAAACAGAATCTCTGGTGGCTCGAGCGGCGTTAAACCAAGTTCGACTGGCACACTATGCCCTTGACTGGCACGAATGTTTTCTTTGGTTTGGTCAAAGGCAAAGCGTTGTTTATCATTTTTTTGTACCACCTCTTCGAGTTCGGCTCGAGTAAGCGTAAAACCTTTACGATTAAGGGCTGAAAGAAGGCTATCTACGGCAACCCAACCACTGACCGAAAGCGCTAACCCAAGGCGTTCTGGCTTGTGACGCAGGGCTTTAGACATGGTTTTGCTGATTTGTATGAGACGTTGGTTTTCCATAAGTCTATTCTGAGGCTTCTCGAGTCAAAAGTATTGTGCATCATGGCTTAGGTTTATCTAAGTGCGATAGACAATCGGGGTCAGATTTCAAAGTCCGACTTCCAAGCCTCGTTTTTGGGCAATCAGCACGGCTTCTTGGTACTCAGCTTGAGCCATCGGGTCGGGCGATTGCTGGTTTTTGACCAGTGGTAAAAGCTGCTCAAGTTGGCTTTGTGAACCATATTTTAAGATTGCAATGGTTGCCCTGATTTGGGCAAATGGCACTTGGGTTTGCAGCGCCGCTTCTAAGCCATGCTGTATGGCTTTTTCTATTTTCTCGTGGCGCTCGAGACGGTGGTACAATTCGCACAAACGTCCCCATGCCAAAGTGCGGCTGGTGATGTCGCCGTTGAGGGCATTATCCTCGTACTGCTGAACAGCTTCTTGGTCGCGCCCCAAGCGCATCAGGGTAGCTGCATAGCCATTTCGCAAATACTGGGTGTTAGAAAATTGTCCGTAAGACAGTGCTTCTTCGGCAATCTGGATCGCTTCTAGGTTGCGGTTGGCGTAATTAAGCGCCCACATCATTTGAATACAGACACTCACTTGGGCATAGCGAGCGGAGGTGCGTCTTGCCATATCCAAGGCTTGGAAATGCAGTTCTAGGGCTTTTTCATAATGCTCGGTATCGTCGTAAATCGCCGCTAAACTCGAGAGAATAACAGCTAAATCGCCGCTTTCGCCGTATTGAGCTAAGCGCAAACGGGCTTTTTCGAGCAGCGCTATGGCTTCTGGGTAACGCTGCTGGGCTTCAAAAATATCAAAAGCGATTTCTTCAAAGTGGCTTTGGGTGTACTCAAATTGCTCGAGTAGCGGTAAAGCATTTTGGATACACTGGGCAGCGTTTTGTAAATCGCCTTTGGCATAATGCCACTCGGCTTGAATTCGCCATGCCATCGCTCGGTCGCGCACTGAACCAAGCAGCAATTGCTCGGACAGCGCCAAAGCAGCTTGGTACTGATGCAATTGCAAATGACACAAGGCACTTTGCGCCACTGCCTCGAGTAATTGTGGTGCTATTTCTAAAACCCGATTCAACACATTGAGCGCTTCTTGTGGCAAACCAAGCCGTTGCAATTCCAGACTTTCCTCGAGCAGCAAGGGCAGGGCTTTTTTGGCTTGTCTGGCTTGTAGATAATGCTCGGCTCGAGCCAAGCGCGGCAGGCTTGGTAAACCACCCGCCCGTTCGTGCCAATTGCTACGACGCACTGCCGACAGGCTACGGTAAACACTCTGACGCAGTAAATCGTGAATCAACTGCCCATCGCGGGTCATGGCAGCAAATTCAAGTTCCTCGAGTGCATCGAGCAAGGCTGATTGAGTCATGCCAGTCAGGACAATCAACTGGTCGTGGTCAATCTGTTTTAAGACACTGGCTGCGCCAAGCAGGCGCTGCGTGGTTTTTGATAAACGCAGCACTCGGGCAAGAATTAGTTCTTCGATGCGACCAGGAACAATAAATTCGCTGTAATCGAGGGTCAGGTTGTCGAGCGCACTTTTCCAGTTATTTTCGGCAACCCGCAATGCACCACGCAAAAATAAATCGCGGATAATCTCGAGCATAAAAAATGGATTTCCAGCCGTATGACGAAATAAAAATTCGCTAAAAACAGGATATGAGCTTTCTGTGCCAATCAGACTCGAAAGCAGCAAGGTAGCCTCGGCTAAGGAAAACGGCAAAAGTAAAATTCGTTGGGCTTGCCACGCGGTCAGGCAGGACTCGAGTTGGGCTGAGGTTTCGTGTTGGCGCAGACTTGCTAGGCAGCGTATTTTGGCTCGAGCCACAAAAAAAGTCAGGAATTCAAGGGTTGCAGGGTCGCTCCATTGTAAATCATCGAATAGCACTGGGCTTGACTCGAGTTCTAAAAGACGAGCAAAAGCCTCGAATAAACGCATTTTACCGCTTTGTGGGTCTATGTTGGCGGCATGGCTCGAGAATCTTGGTACAACTCGTCCGATGTCCTCGCTATAAACCCCAAGTGAGTTAGCGTTTTCGGGGGTGTAGGCAGCCTCCGCCCAAGCGATTAAAGGCGCATAGCTCAGACCTTCTAAGCCCTCAATACAGCGCAAAACCCGAGCATCGGCAAAAACCTCGAGCAGTAAGCGGGTTTTACCAACGCCTGGCTCACCCATGACCACCAGCAATTTGGCGTGGCTTTGCTGGATTTGTTGCACTTGGCTGGCTCGAGCCACCAAACGCGGTGGGTGTGCAACCAAGGCTGGGATGCTTGGCGCAGTCGGTAGTGTGTCGGGCAAGCGGGCTGCCAAAATCATTTGATACAGTTCTTGAGTGGCTGCTTTGGGAGCTTGGGCAAACTCTGCTTGTAATACATCCTCAAATTTTCGATATGCCAAAAGTGGTAGCTCGCGTTCACCAGACAGATAGGCAGCTTGTAAATAGAACTGCAAAATGGTTTCATCAAATTCGTCGTGCTGCCATAAACGCCACAATAACTGGGCAGCGCTGCTGGCTTTTTTTTGCTGCATCAGCCCTTGGCTTTGCGCCAACATGGCTTCGCGCCATGCCCCCTCGAGTCGGTTGCGCTCGAGCGTTAACCACTCGTCAAAAACAAAACCTTCGATACTGGCGTTGGGTAAAAGTGGGGCTTGGTATAACTCAAGTGCCACGCCCCAATCGGTTCTGCCGAGTGCATTTTGAAAGGCTTGGACATCGGTTGGAACACAAAAACGCAGACGTTGTGGTTCGACCTCGAGTGCCTCTGCCCACGGTAAGGCTTTGGCACGGTTCAAAAGTAACCGTAAATAATGCCGTGCCACAGGTTCGGGACTGTCTGGACGCAACAGCCTTGCGACCTGAAGACGTGAGACCCAAGTTTGTTGCAACGCCAAATAACACAAGAGCAAAACAGGTTTAGTCAGCCCTTGTTCGTGTCCAAAAAATTGTGGTACGTGGCTCAATAGAGAAAGCACAAATCTGATTATTGCTGCTTTGGCAATTTAACGCAAACCCGATTTGTTTTTGCGTTGCTTGAGGTGTTCTTGGGCTTGCTCGAGCGAATCAAACTCGAGTTGCTGCCCAGACAGTAAATCCAGCAAGCAGACGTGTTCGCCACTGGCATTTGGCTCAAGCCTGAGTAGGTAACTCGAGCTTTGCAGCTTTTTGGATTTTTTGGTTAGGGTCATGGGGTAGTTTCTCATAGCAAGCGTCTCAGGTGCGTCTCAGCTAAAAAGTCATCACTCATCCGACTCGAGGTAGACTAGCCCCAATGAGTTTACGAGTGACCCCAATAACCAATCCCCTCGAGTGGGATGCTCTTGTCCAAAGTTTTACCTTTCACAGCGCCCTCCAAGGCTGGGGCTTTGGCGAAGCGCGGCGCGTGACGGCTTGGACTCCGCACCGCCTAAAACTCGAGCGGGATGGCGTGGTTTTTGCGGCTGCCCAAGTGCTGCGGCGCTCACAATACGGACTTGGTTATTTATATTGCCCAAGGGGACCTGCCCTAAACAGTCTCGAGGATTTACAAGATGTGGCAGCAGCCTTAAAGTCGTGGGCAAAAATAACCGATGTCAGCCTAAAAATCGAGCCATGCGTACCGATTCCATCGGTTGGCGACCCAAGCATCATGCCCAAACAGATTGGCGTTTGGAGTCTAGCCGAAACCATCCAGCCTGCCCACACGGTTTTAATCAGTCTCGAGGAAACCGAAGAAACCCGCCTTGCAGCCATGCACCAAATGGCAAAACGCAACACCAAACAAAGCCTAAAAGAAGGTGTGACCGCCGAACCGGACGACGATTTTGAAGCCTTCTGGGAATTGTTTAGCGAAACCAACACGCGCTCGAAATTATTACAACGCTCAAAAGCCTATTACCAAGCGATGTTGCTCGAGTGCGCTAAGTACGGTGGTGAAGCCAGAATCATCAATGCTCGCTGGAATGGCAAGGCATTGGCAACTTGTTTTGTGATTGGGCTGGGCAATGAATTGTGCTACTTGTATGGCGGCAGCATCCGAGCCGAACGTGAAGAAGGGCAGCGCGACCCAAAAGCCCCCAACGGCGCGTACTGGGGCATGATACGGTTTGGTCTCTCGAGAAAATATAAGACTTTGGATTTGTACGGCATTCCTAAGCGGATTGACGAAAGCACAAGCGAAAAAATCAGCAATGGAGTCTATGAATTTAAGATGCGGCTTGGTGGGCAAATGGCATATTTTCCAGCTTATGAAATTGCGCTTAATCCACTCTCGAGTGCGGTCAATACTGCCTTGCGCTGGCGGCGCAAAGCCATGAATCGTAAAGCTCGAGGCACAGATGATGATGTCCTATAATCGAAACTTGAGAAGTGGCTGGACACACAAAGTACCTTGGCAAATGAAATGGGCGTACAACAAAGCCTGATTTCTAAAGTGAATTACAAAATTATTTTTAAGTCATTAAGCCAAAGCAGGCTGCTCGAGCCTCAAACGTAAGGTAGCAATTCTAAGTAATCCAAATGCAATCAGTACAGAAGTTGTACAAGTAAACCTTGAGCTTCAAAAGATTTGACCGCTAAATGATGTTTGTCTGTTGCGTCTCTTTTTGTAACTCGAGGAGACCATGATTTTATTGTGGCATAAAAGCAGGTCTATGCAAAGGCTCGAGATGAAGCAAGCTGCTCGAGTGCTAAAACCAAAAAAGTCGAGTACAATCTAATCATGACATTAACCCTTGAGAATCCGGAACTAGAAGCTCGATTGCTCGAGGAAGCCATAAAACGTGGTTTGAAACCTGAGGAAATAGCTCTTGAAACACTACAAAATTCATTCGTACCAATCTTGCATCATGATGCTGATTTTCTCATTGGTATTTGGAACGAAACCGAATACCAAGATTTTTTATTGCACACCAAACAATTTGAGCAATTAGATGCGGTTCATGAACGATGAACACTCGAGTCATTTTTGATACCAATGCGTACAGCAATTTATTCCGAGGTCAACCCGATTGTATCGAAATCCTGCGCCTATCACCAAGAATCGCTGTGCCTGTTATAGTCATGGCAGAACTACTCAGTGGTTTCCAAAACGGTAATCGGTACGCTCAAAACCTTGCCAAACTCGAGGAATTCTTAGCTTTACCTCGAGTAGAACTAATTTTCCCTAACCAAGAAACAGCTTTTATTTACTCGAGCATCAATGTAGCACTTGGGCAAGCAGGGCAGATAATACCAACCAACGACCTTTGGATAGCAGCAATGGCTGTTCAGCATCAGAATCCACTTTTTACTTTTGACACGCATTTCTCGAGGGTAGAAGGATTACGATTTGGTTTAAGTGCAACGGAAATTGGTTTAAGGAAGTAAAGCAGATTTTTTCTTCACTTGAGCGCAAGCAAATCATAAAAACAAATCAAGCGCTAAGTAGCTTCAAACCCTCCACGCCCAGAAAATCGTTTTTATCAGCCGTCAACAATGGTATGCCTGAACTCAACGCAGTGGCTGCAATCCACGCATCTGCTCCTGCTATTGGGTAGCCGTTGCGTTTGGCACTGATGTTCACTTCTACCCAAGCTTGAGTGACGGTTTCATCATGTGGTAAGAACCCAAATCGTGATTCTATCCAACGTTCTAACTTGGCTTGATTGGACTTTGACCAGTACGCTGACCATACAAGTAATTCGGCTCGAGTTTGAAATGAAATAATTTTGCGGCGATTCTCGAGGACGATACGAAATGGTTCACTTTGTGGTGTTTGACGAAATAAATAACTGACAACGTTGGTGTCTACAATTGCCGTTTGTGGGGTCACATTGCATCCTTTGGAATATCAAATTCAGGAGCGTCAGGGTCTGTTCCTTCTAAAAACTCTTCCCAAGTTGTGATTGGTGCGTTCAGAATTGCGTTTCGAGTGGCTTCATCAAGGTGCGCGTATTGGGCTACTTCTAAGGCTCGCTCGAGTTCGGCTTGTGATGGTTGCTCGAGACTTAAAAGCAGTGCTTTTGCCAATTCTCCACGTTCAGTAAGTGGTAATTGCAGTGCAGCGTTTTTCATTTCAATAAGGCTCATGCTTATATTGTGTCACAAAATTTGTTTTTTGCAAATACAAACGGCAGTCTATTGCTCGAGAAAACCGTACAGTCGGTCATCTGACTGACCCCGCGTTCATATCAAGCAGTTAGAATCAGCCACAATGAAAGCCCCCATGCTGGCTCTGATTTCTGTGTTGCTATTTGTTGCTATTGTCATTCTTGATTTATTAACCCCACAGCGTCTTGTTGCGGCAATTTTACTAAATATCCCAATTGCCCTGTCTGGCTTGGTACTTAAACGCCGTTTTACTTTTGCTTTGGTGCTGATTGCCGTGGCAATGGATGCCATAGCTGGGCTGATTAACGCCTCCTCAGAAGGTGGTTTTGATTCGGTTAGTATCCTAAACCGTGTTTTGCTGGCAATTTCTTTTATTCTGGTGGGCTTTATGACGGTGCAACTGACCTCATTCTCGAGTCGGCTCGAGAAGGCGCGGCTCGAGGAAGCCCGTTTGCGGCGTGAACGTGACCGTGAACGAATTGCCGCGATTGGACAAGAACCTTCACTCGAGGCTGCCCTGCATAAAGCTGCCGAGGTGCTGGCGCAGTGTTTTGAGGCTCGAGGGGTGCTGCTCTCCAGTGCTGGTATGAGTCAGTTCAGTCCGCCTCGAACGGCTTTTCCGGCGACCCAAAGCGCTTGGAGCATCGGCAGTGCTATTCCTTCGCGGCTGCTTGGTGCGCCACCCAGCCAAACAATAGCTTGCCCAGCGCCCAGCGAGTTTGGCTTAAATGCCAATCATGCCTTGATTGCAGGTTTTGAATGGGCGGGTCATGCGCCAATGCTGTTGGCGTTGCTCGAGCCACAGAGCCAAACTGAGTCGTTGCAGTCGTTATTGCCAACCCTGCGGGATGCGTTAGAACGTGCCGAACTGAGCCAGCGTTTGGAGCGCAACCGCACCGAACTCGAGCGCCGCGCCGAAGTCATCCGCGATTTGGTCTATGCTTTTAGCCATGATCTCCGCACGCCTTTGGTTGCCAATGGGATGAATATGCGTCTGGCACTCGAAGGTGCGTTTGGCGAATTACCCGAAGCCTATTTGCGGACGTTGCACAATGGTATCGAAGCCAACGAGGATTTACTGACCCTTGCCGATTCGTTGTTGGTGTTGGCAAAACTCGAGTCCGAACAAATTCAAAGTACGCCCCAAGCCGTCAATCTCGAGAATGCGGCGCGGTCAAGTGCAGCGCGGTTGCCGCAAAGTCAATTTATTTGGCAAGTCAGCGGCGAAACAGACGTGCTTGGGAATCCTGCCGATTTGCGCCGAGTGATTCAGAATTTACTCGAGAATGCAGCCAAGTATAGCCCAGCCAACAGCCAAATCGAAATTAAACTCGAGCCACACGAAAATGCAGTTCGGCTTGAAATTTCAGACCGAGGACAAGGCGTGCCTGTCGAACTCGAGCCACGTTTATTTGGACGTTTCTCGAGTGGTAAAGCTGGTGGTGGGACTGGACTGGGCTTATATTTGTCTAAGCGGATTTCTGAAAGCCATGGCGGACGGATTGGCTATCATCCTAGGGTTGGCGGCGGCAGTGTTTTCTGGCTCGAGTTACCCAAAGCTGGTGTGGCATGACATTCAAGGCTGGTGTGGCATGACATTCAAAGCTGGTGTGGCATGACCTACACAGTCTTTTTGGTTGAAGATCATGCGTTTACCCGCGATGGTCTGCGAGTGGCACTGCAACGCGACCCAAATCTACAAGTGGTTGGCGAAGCCCGAAGCGGCGAAGAAGCCCTCGAGCAGTACCCTAACTTTAAGGCGGATGTGGTTGTGATGGACATTGGCTTACCGGGCATAGATGGCATCGAAGCCACCAAACGCTTAAAAACCCTCTATCCAAACCTCAAAGTCGTGATGCTGACCGTCCATCAACTCGACCAAGAAGTGCTGGCAGCCTTGGCAAGCGGTGCAAATGCCTACTGCCTAAAAAGTACCGACCCTTCGAGTTTACGCCTAGCGGTGCAAGCTGTGGCGATGGGTGGCGCGTATCTTGACCCACAAATCGCCCATGTGGTTTTAAACCGCATTACGCCAATCAATCAAGACAGTGCAGTGCTATCGCCTCGAGAACTCGAGGTGCTGCGTCTAATTGCCGATGGACTAGGCAACAAAGACATTGCGCTGCGGCTCGAGATTAGTTTAAGTACCGTCAAAACCCATGTCGAAGAAATTCTAGTGCGTTTGAGTGTTTCTGACCGTACCCAAGCCGCCGTTAAAGCCCTACGGCGCGGGATGATTTAGCCACGCAGCAAAGAAAATACCATTGCTGCCACAAATATCCCAACCAAGCTACTGATAAACCATTCGGTCAAGTTTGGTTTCTGATTGACTTCGCGGCGCAGACCAGCCAAAAAACCTCGAGTGGCAAGAATTCCAAAGCTGGCAGCACCAATCACCAAAAACATATTCATGACCAAATTCTATTTTTTACTGGTCAAACGCACCATCGGTCACTCGAGCGGGGAGGGTCAGTCAACTGACCGAGGTCTTCAATCATCGGCAATAATGTACACATCTATCCCCGTGCTGCGCCGCAGGATTTCCAAAACCACCGAGCCAGAGATAATTTCCTTAAACCTCGAGCGGTGCGATTCGCCAATAATAACTTGGGTGGCGTGTTCGGCTTTTAGGTATGCCACCAGACTCGAGGCGGTGTCTGTGCCGTCTAGAACTGTCCAAGTTGCCTTGAATTCTCGAGCCAGATGCTCGAGTTCGTTCAAAACATCAAATTCTGGTTGCTTATAAGCACGGTTTTTAATATGCACCACCAATAAATCGCCTTTTAAGCGTTGCACCACCCGAGCGCCACGGCGAATCAGCCGAGCATCGTGCTGTTCGGCGCGGACTGCCACCACAATTCGTTCTTTTACGCCGCGTCCAAGGATTTCGGCTGGATTAATCGGTTCTTCTTCGACCACATCGGCAGTGCGACGCAGTGCCAATTCGCGCAGCACCGCCAGATTCTCGACCGTAAAAAAACTGGTCAGGGCTTGGTCTATTTTTTCTTTGGCATAGATTTTTCCAGCCCCGAGGCGGTCACGCAGCGCCTCGGGTGAAATATCGACAATCACCACTTCGTCTGCCTCGAGTACCACTTGGTCTGGGACTCGTTCGCGTACCCGAACACTGGTTAAGCGTGCGACTTCATCGTTGAGGCTTTCAAGATGCTGGATATTGAGGGTGCTGATGACGTTAATCCCAGCTTCTAAAATTTCTTCGACATCCAAGTAACGCTTGGGGTGCTTAGAAGTTGGCACATTGCTGTGTGCTAGTTCATCCACCATCACCCATTCGGGGCGGCGCTCGAGAATACCAGCCACGTCGAGTTCGGTTAGGGTTGTGCCTTTGTAGAGAATCTCGAGCCGAGGAAAAATCGGTAGGTCTTGGGCGGCGGCTACGGTATCTTTACGTTTATGGGTCTCGAGTAAACCAATAATTGCATCCAGCCCATCGGTGCGTAAATCGCGGATTTCATGTAATGCCCGCACGGTTTTCCCGACACCAGCCGCCATGCCCAAATAAATTTTGTGTCTACCGCGAATCATGAAGAATCTCGAGTAGTACCGCAGGCTCATCGCCAATAATGCCGTCCACGCCCATTTCGAGTAGCTTAGCCGCAATTTCTGGGTCGTTGACCGTCCAAGTATTGACTTTCCAACCGCGGGCATGGGCATTTTTGACCAGTTCTGGTGTGACTTGGCT
The DNA here is from genome assembly GCA_043778225.1 of Deinococcales bacterium. Lineage (GTDB taxonomy): Bacteria > Deinococcota > Deinococci > Deinococcales > JAAFIG01 > JAAFIG01. The sequence continues at coordinate 55,733 of JAYWGM010000051.1, forward strand.
AAAATGCGGATGAATCGCATTGACCCCCAAAAACGGCGCTAAGTAACCATGATCCAGCCACCAATTTTTCTGAGAATTATAAAAAAGCAGCCCAGTCTCGAGTCCGGGGGCAAAACGTTTAATACGCCATAACGAAACTGGATTAAAACTCGAAATAATAATTTGATTGCCCAGTCCACTGCGTTCGACCAAGGTTGCCACGCCATGTTCGCGTCTGTCAGTAGCAAGCGTCTCGAGTTTAATTTCGATATTGACAAACGCACCTGTGGTTTTAGCCCACGCCAACACTTGCTCGAGTTTTGGGACAGCATAGCCATCAGGTAGGCGCAACTCGGCAAAATCCAGTGCCGCAATGGTGCGCCCATCGGGCAAATGGAAATCGTGATGGACAACCAAAACGCCGTCCCGAGTGCGTTGTATATCGAGTTCGATACCACCTAAACCAGCTTCTAGGGCAGCTTCAAAAGCTGGCATGGTGTTCTCGAGATGCACCCGATTTGCGCCGCGATGACCGAGTAAAAGTGTCACACTAGATTCTAACCCATGCTTAGGGGCTATACTATGGCTATGTACACTCGTAATTTGTATAAAAATCGTATGGGGAGTCCATCATGATTGACCAAGATTTACGCGAAGCTGGCATCCAACCCGAAGACATCGAAACTAGGCTCGAGGGGCAAGGTGGAAAAGTTTTAATCATCACCAGCCGAGAATTGGTCTACTACGACAATTCACGACTACAACGCGGCAGGCTGCGTGAAATCGTCAATGTGAAGACCGCTAAAACAGGCGAATTAACCGTTAAATCGCCTACCGAAACCCTGATAGATGGCAGTATTAAGGGCTTTGACTTAGCCGAACTCAAATTCTTTTTTGAAACTGTCAAGGGCGCGATTGCTCGAGCCAAAGCCAGTGCGACCGGCACAGATTTTCCAGCCCCCAAAGCCGCTATCCCAGAACCTATTACTGCCCCTCCAGCCCTTGCTTCAATGTGGGATGAAACACCAGCCCCAGCCCCGTCATGGGATGCTGCCCCACCACCATCTTGGGATACTGTGCCTCCAGCCCCATCGTGGGACACCACGCCGCCCACGCCCCCCAACACTTGGATGCCAGAAAAACAGACTTTTGAGGTTGGACCCGATGTCGTGGCGCACAATCCACAAAAAGATTCTTGGGCAGACTTGGATTCCGAACTCAATCCAGCCAAATCGGGCAGTCTGCCGGGTTTACTCAATGCCTCGGCAATGATTCCAGCCCCTAGCCCTGTCTTCCCAAGCAAAGCCCCCATAGACCCGTTTGCCGACCTTGCCCGCAATGCGCGTCCCAACAGTGGCGATGACTGGGGCAACTCGAGCAGTCCACCAATCAACCTCAAACCTGATGCCAAGCCAGACATCGGCGCGACAGGTGTGATGGTTGCCTCGAGTGCCAGTGGTGAATGGGGCGGCGAAATTATGGATGCCAGCACCGCCTTGGATGCCAAAACTCCTAAGTCTGGTAAAGGTCAAACCATGCGCTTAGGCGACAACACGGCAGCAATCGAAGGGATTGCCCGTTGGCTAAGGATTCTATCGATTGTGTTTTTGATTGTTGGTGCAATTTTACCAGCTTCAATTTTAATCGAAGCTGATTTTTCACCCAGTCTCAATCAATTGGCTCTGATTATTGTCTCGTTCTTTGGTGGCTTATTATTGCCACTGATTGGCTGGGGCGTATCCGAACTCTTGGTCAGTTGGGCAAAAGCCGCCAGCGACTTGCGTTCGATTCGTAAAGCCACGCTTGGGCATTAAAAAAGGAGCATCATCACGATGCTCCAACTTTTTTCTGGCTTGGCTTGGTCTTGGTTAAACTCCAAGCGCTTTTGCTGTCCTCGCAACGATAAGTCTCGAGGACAACACGGGTTTCGGGTTTAGTGGCAACAATAGTTGTTCGTAAAGTCTTTGTCATGGTGTCGGTGGCGATCAGAGACGCGGAGCGCAGCGCGGATGAGAACGAAAGAATGATGTTTGATGGTCGGTTCTCTATTGGTCATGACAAGCTCCTTATGATCATAAAAAACCTCGGCGGGTAAGCCGAGGTCATCTTTTAAGTAAAAACTTAGATGGGTTCGGCAAAAACAAAATCGGCGGACAGGCGAAAACCTCGAGCCTCGAGTGCGCTGGGTTGGATAAATAAATTGTTGACCATCTGCATTCACGCTCCTTTTGGATTTTCTGCGCCAAAGGCAGATTTGAGTACGCCAAGTGTACTAAGCCAAGTGCATTTGTGCAAGCTACGCCAAAGGGCTTAGAGGACGGTTAAAAGGGGAAAAGGTTAGAAGGTAAAACCAATTTGACCTTTTAATCCTAAATCTTTTAGTATCCTTTTGCTCGGTCAATCAGATTCTCGAGGGGCTTACCCGCCATAAAGTTCTGAGCGTTGCGGCGCAGTAGGCTTTCGGCTTTGCGGTAAAAATTGGGTCCTCCACCAGCAATATGTGGCGTTAAAATCAGATTCTCGAGTTTCCAAAGTGGGGAGTCTTCGGGCAGAGGTTCGGTTTGGGTCACATCCAGAGCCGCACCGCTCAGATGTCCAGACTCGAGGGCAGTCAGCAAATCGGTTTCGATAATCGCACTACCGCGCCCGACGTTGACCAGCCATGCACCTTTTTTGAATTGGGCTAGGCGCTGGCTCGAGATAAAACCGTGGGTCTCGGGGGTGTCGGGCAGCACCAAAATAACCGCATCAAAATTGGGCAGAATGTGGTCTATGTTCTCGAGTGCATGAATGGTGTAGGCTTGGTGCTGACGACCCGAACGGGTTACACCTTCTACGTCACAACCAAAAGGCACAAGGCGTTTGGCAATCTCGAGTCCGATGCTGCCAAACCCAACAATTAAAATTTTTGCACCCTCGAGCGTTAAAAAATCCTTACCCGTCAAGGCGTGCTGATACGCGCCTCTGTCCCATTTGGCATGGTGTTGGGCATCGCGGAAATGATGCAGACGGCGCACCCCAGCTAGTAACAAACTGACCGCCAATTCGGCGGTTGGGGCATCGTGCAGACCCTTGCCATTAGAAATCAGGATGTCTGCTCGGGGTGATAAATTCAGCACATGATCTACACCCGCCGAGAGGGTCTGAAGGTACTTTAGATTTGGCATTTGCAATAATGGCGCAAGCCTTTGCTTACCCCAAACAACCAGCGCATCGGTATTAAAAGCACTCAGATCATCTCGAGAACCAAAACGAACCACTTCAAGCGGAAAATTCTCGAGTGATAGCGGCACAGAATCTGGAATCAGAATTTGCATCTGACAATTGTATGCGTATACTCGAGCATGATGCAAAAGTTTTTGGCAACAATCCTGCTGGTTTTTTTAAGTCACTCGAGTGACAGCGCCTCGAGTCCAGTGCTGCTGGCGGTTGGCGACATTGCCACTTGTGGTAACGCTGGCGCGAGCATCACGGCTGGAATTATCAAAAAGCAACTCGAGTCACACCCCAATGCTAAACTGGCAATTCTGGGCGATATAGCTTATGAGCGCGGCACAGATGCCGAATTTAAGTGCTTTGACGCGGCGTATGGAGAATTTAAGAACATTTCCTATCCGTCGCCCGGCAACCACGAGTATTACACCCCCAACGCGCTTGGGTATTACTCGTATTATGGTACTCGAGCCGGCGACCCAAAACGTGGCTACTACACTTATAAAATTGGCGCATGGCGGATTTTTGCCCTGAACAGCAATTGCGCCCCAATTGGCGGCTGTGACGCAAAAAGCCCTCAAGTTAAATGGCTACAAGCCACATTGGCACAAAACCCGAGCGACTGCGCCCTTGCCTACTGGCATCACCCCAGATTCTCGAGTGGCAGACACGGCAATAGTAGCTTTATGCAGGACATCTGGGCAGTGCTGGCAAAAGCCAAAGTGGATGTCGTGCTGTACGCTCATGACCACACCTACGAGCGCTTTGTACCGCTTGATATGAACGGTAAACCAGACCCCAAAGGGACTCGAGCTTTTGTGATTGGCACAGGCGGACGCAGCCTTTATCCGTTCTCTAATCCCAATAAAAACAGTGCAGTTAAGCAAAATACCGACCTTGGAATTGGTAAATTTACCCTCGAGCCAAACGGTTACAGTTGGGAATTTCTGAGTGCTTTGCCAAATGGATTTACCGATAAAGGCAGTGCCAAGTGCAATTAAAGCCGTAAATTATGATGGTCTGCCATTAAACAACGACTCTGCACGACTTCGATTCCCGCCTTGAGCAACTTGGCGCTAAATTCTGGGTTGTGAATGCCAAGCTGTAACCAGACCAGTTTTGGCAATGGCTGCATCGCTAGAATATCCGATAAATGTTGCTCGAGAAATTCGGCACGCCTAAACATATCGACAATCTCTATCGGTTCTTGTAGTTCGGCTAAGGTGGCTTTGACTGGCTGATTAAACATTGTTGTCCCAACCAAGGACGCATTGACTGGCAAAATTTTGTAGCCAGACTCAAGCATATACTGCGCCACATAATGGGCTGGTTTTTCGGGATTGGCACTGACCCCAAGCACGGCAATGGTTTTAGCCGATTCAAGCACCTCCCGAACCTCGGACAAGCCAATTCGTTCAAGCATTGGGCATCACCTTTGGTTTTTTTGGTCCTCGAGTTCCGATGTAAACACCAAGCGCCAAAACAACCAAAGCGGCAATTCCCCAAATCGGACTGGCATCGCCGCCAGCTTTACCCTCGGTGACAGAAAAACGCAAAGGCTGTGTCTGACTCGAGCCAACTGGCACGAGCTTAGCATCCTCGGGCTGCAGCACATCTAAGTCGAGTGCCGAAGTCCATGTCCGATTGGCTTGGTACATCCGCACCGTTACAATATGGGCATAAGGTAACTCGAGTGGCAACTGAGCCACATAGTCTGTCCCTTCACGGCGCATCGCATATTCGCCCATCACCCGACCGCCTCGGGTGATGTTCAGCGTTACGGTTTGCAAATCGGTCATTCCGGGCGAGACCCGAAACTCGAGTTTCTGTCCTTGTAGCACCGTCAAGCCACGCTCGAGATTGGTGGCTGGAGAAATTTTTAGGCTGGCTTCTTGTGCCAAAGCGGTGGTAGAAAAAAACGCCAAGATGATCAATAGTATTTTCATGTTTTACTCCAGAATCTAGGTCACTCTGCATCGTCGGTAGGGATAACCGCCGCCACAATTTCGGTTTCGTCGGTCAGTACGGCTTTGACCTCGAGCCGACCAACTTCACGCACCCGATGTGCAAACAGCTTATTCAACAAACCATAATTCGGATGTCCCGCAAGGCTCGAGACCACCTTTTTTGGCGCGATAGGCTCAAGGTCGCCAAAATCCATCTCGAGCGCTGCAAGTGGTGGCGCATCGGGTAGCGTTTCTAAATCAAAAGTCTCGAGCGACCCAAGCCCGTCAGGTGCATCTTTAGGGTCAAGAAGCGACCCAAGCGACCCAAGCCCGTGAGGTGCATCTTTAGGGTCAAGAAGCGACCCAAGCCCGTGAGGTGCATCTTTAAGGTCAAGAAGCGACCCAAGCCCGTGAGGTGCATCTTTAAGGTCAAGAATGTCTGTGGTCAAGACTGCTACTGACTCCAACTCAAAAGACGACCCATACTCTGTGGGCAATGGCGCATCATCATCAAAGGGAGGTATATCTTCATAGACCGAAGGCTCGTCAACTGGCTCGAGAAACACCATCGGTTCTGGCTCGAGAGGCGCTACTTTTTCTGGCTCGAGAGCTGCCACAAATTCGGCTGGGCTAAATAAGCCAGCTTTGGCTTGGCTACTACCAAGTGCATCAAAAGCCAAATCTGAAGCGACTTGAGACGCAGACTGACTGATTGGCTCGAGCAGTAGAAGCTCGAGAAGTAATTTTGCTGGTGGAGCTTGGATTTGACTTGACGCGGGTTCTGGCTGTACAGGCAATGGTAAAGCCTCGAGAACCGCCGCCACAACTCGCGCCGCAGGTTGCGAGGTCGTTGGGTTATGAAGGGCTCTTGAATTTTTTTTTGTGCCGTCTGGCATCACCAATTCAAGTGCCACACCATGCCCAAGCACTTGCTGGGTTAAGGCTGCTAATTCCTCGAGCTTAGAAGCCACTTGCTCGGCGTGCCATTTGTTCTTGGGGTTGCTGTACTCAATCACCAAAGTATCGGCGCTCAGATGCCCAACCGCTTCTTTGAGAATCGCCCTAAGCCGCAAATCGGCTTTGAGAATCACGTCTGCCCAGCCTTTAGAGCCTAAAGGCGCAACTGCCTTTGGCGCTTCTGGGGCGGCTCGAGGCGGAGCGGATGGTGCGGTTTCAAACGGCGGCTCATCCGATTCCAAAACAGGCACAACCGGACGGCGCGGCGCTCGAGCCGTCGGGTCAAATTCTGGCACAGGGCGCTGCCCACTGGCTTTTAAGCCCTCGTCTACCACTTTTTGGAATGCCCCACGGACTTGCTTCTCGAGGTTTGCCACCCGAGATTCAAGGGCGGGCGAAACCGTGCCTGTTTCTGTTGCCGTTTCTGGCGCAAGCATGGCTTTGGTAAACGCCATTTCTAAAGCCATTAAATCCGAAGCCCGAGCAAAACGCCCGTCTTCTTCGTCAAGCGCCCGAATCAGGCGCAGCAAATGCACTTCGCCAAAAGTTTCGGCAACATTTTTAGACAAGCCAAGCTGGGCGTGTAACTGGTCACGCAAGGCAATTTTGACCCGTTCGGTGATGGTGCGTGGCGCAAAACCATCCGAATAAAAGGCAGTTAAATTCTGCATTAGGCGCTTGGTGTCGCCTCGAGCCAAGGACATCGCTAAGGCTTCTACACGGTCTTGAGGCGGTAAACCCAGCGCTCCTTCGACCATCTCGAGCGTTAAATTAGGTTCGCCCGAAGCCAGCAGCCGCTCGAGTAAACTTTCGCCGTCGCGCATTGCCCCATCGGCGGCTCGAGCAATTAAGTTTAAGGCTTGCGGCGAAGGATTGACCCCTTCCGCCATAGCGGTTTTTAAGAGTTTGCCTGCAATTTCATCCGCCGATAAACGCCGAAAACGGTAATGCTGGCAACGACTAAGAATCGTGGCGGGTAAGCGCTCTGGTTCGGTCGTGGCAAGCACAAAAACCGCATGGCTCGGTGGTTCTTCAAGGGTTTTTAAGAGTGCATTAAAAGCACTTTTACTCATCATGTGGGCTTCATCGAGGATATAGACTTTTTTATCGCCACGCATCGGTTGTAGGGCTACTTTTTCGCGCAAGTCTCGGACATCATCAACGCTGTTGTTGCTGGCGGCATCAATCTCGAGAACATCGGGATGTCTGCCAGCAATCACGCTTTTGCACGAGTCGCACGTGCCGCATGGTTTGACCCCCAGCGTTTCGCAATTGACGGTCATGGCAATCAGCCGCGCCGTGGTGGTTTTGCCTACGCCGCGTGGACCGCTAAACAGATAGGCATGACCAATTCGCCCGCGTTCCAAGGCTGGTCGCAGCACATCTTTAACGTGTTCTTGCCCAACGACTTCATCCCAGTGGATTGGTCTCGAGCGTTGATAAATCGCGGTCATGGTTTCATCCTATCTTTTCCTCATGAAACAGGTAATTTGTCTTTCTGGGTACTTGATTTTGGCTTGACAAATTCAAGTTTGGGTGTATCATCTGGCTAGAGAGGGCTGTGCATATAAAAGCCGCCCACCCGCCACTTATTAAGGTGGCGGTTTTTTATTTTCTAACCACCGATTGAGTGCAGTAATTTGATACTCCTGTAAAAGTGGTCTATAGATGCTTTGATTCGCAAGGTAAAAGATGTGCCGTAAAAAAGTAAAAGCATTAAAATTCAAGTTGTTTTCTGATTGGAATTGCAGTACCATCGCAAAGTTTGTTTCATAGAACACAATCAAATCAGCAAGACTAAGCTCAGTATTTGTGGTTCTTAACTCATTGAAAAATCTTTCGATGGCTTTGATTTTAAAGTGTACATCGGGGAATTTATTCCATAAAAATCCTGTGAGAGCAACAGTATCTAAACTTAGGGTAGATGATTTTTGATTGATAATATCATCGAATATTATTTTCTCGGCTGCTTGCAAAAAAACAGTATTTTCGTTTTTTATGGTCATAAATTCTCTATCTGCCAGTTCAAAGAGTGCAGATAGAACATTGATTTTTCGTTTTAGTACGAGGGGGATTTCTTTTTTGTACTTTATTTTATGGTCTACAACGCTCCAAGAGTCTTGAATGATTGTTCTGATCTGAATTTCAAATTTTATGTCTGGGAATTGCCTATAGTAAGACCTTCCCAAGTAATCTGGACTCAATTTCATATCCATGTGCAAAGCCTGATACCCAAAAGTATTCTCGGTGGCTTGGATTTGTTTGATTTTATCGGTCTCTTCAAGCATTTGAAATTCGCCAATAAGAGCTTCTTTTATCGAATCTATTTGGTTTATATAAATACAGACAATTCTAAAACCGACCAAATCTGAAATAGAATCTTGGATTGTATACACTTGGCTATTTTCTTCATATAAATTTTTGTATTTTCGGATAAATTTTTCAAGGCACTCATTTCTATCTTTGATTCGTCCTGAAACCATAAATCCATCGGATTCAGGTAAGTCTTTCACCAAGTCTTGCAGTGCAGTCACCATTCTCTCCCTGAAACCCAATAATTTTGTTAAATTGGCATCATAAAATTCTATAAAAATTTGTTTCTCGAGTTCAAAATTCAAAGAAGCCATGCTGCAAATCCCCTTTATCTACAAACTTGAAAGCAAAACCCGAGTACGTAATACCTTAAATTATGGCACAGTTTAGGTTTTTACACTAGACTGAACAGCATGAAGTGGCTCGAGGTTGTGACCACAATCGCATTGGATGTGATTGAACGACTGCATCGTTTGCACATTTGGGTTTTATTCCCAACCTTAGGGGTTTTGCTCGGAGCAATGATTGGTGTTGTGGTTTTCTCGAGAACCCAAAGCATGATGCTTGGTGCGTTTGCGGGGTTGCTGGCTGGGATTCGGGTCGCACAGTGGTACTTAAAACGGTAAACTCGAGGGCTACGGAGTCGGTTTCTCGAGCAGATAAAAAGAAGGTAAATGGTTTAGTGTATCGGCTTGGGTGATATTTGGCATCAGCCATTTGCAGTAGCTGCTAGTTTAGCTCGAGAAATTTGGTTTCTCGAGCTACTGGTTATCAATATTTTTAATGCTATCCAACCAATTGGCGCAACAAAATTGGGTCTTGAATCTCTGAATCCTTGGCGAGCATCAGCACCTTGGCTATCACTTCGGCGGTGCGTGGGTCAGAATCGGCAAAGGGCAAGAAAATCCTTCCTCGCGCCTGATTTGGCACAGCCACCAAGCAAATCGCCCCACCCGGTTGTTGATGCACCACGGCACTGCCTAAATGAACACTGTAGCGCCCAATGCTGCCTTCGATGAGTGCCACAGATTTCTCGAGTTTGACATTACTAATTTTCAGTAACCGTAGGGTCTCGAGCAACAAGGCTGACCGCATTTCGGTGGTGCTTTGCGAGGCTTCTGGGTCTACGCCGCCAACGTGTGCCACGGAGACCACAAGGTCAAGGTCACGCATGATTTCAGAGTACAGGCGCTTGGGGATAGTCTGTAGGTCAAGTGCTTCGTATTCGTTGCGCTTGGTGAAACGAATTGTGTCCAAGGCTGGTGCTTCAACTTCGGCGGGTGTTGTCCAACCTTGTTTACTCGAGATGTGCGCCGTAATCCCTTCGGCAAAGAAAGTTCGGCTGGCATCGCCTTCGTAAGCATTGACCACCCAGCCCCTCGAGCCGAGCAGCGCCGCACTTTGGCGTTGGTTGACCTGATGCCCTGCATAGCGACTGGACTGGGTTTGCTCGAGTTCGGCTGGTGTTAGCAGGTACAGTTCTCTAAAAATTTGCTTAAATGGCTGCTGGCGTTTGGCGCTAAAAAATGCAGCTTGGAATTCGCTCCATTTTCCAGACTCGAGTAAATCTACTGGGTGCGCGAGGCGCAAACTCGAGCTGATAATCTCGAGTAATTCGCCAACTGGGCTGACCAAGTTTTTACCATCGCCAGATAAAAAACCCATTTGCGTTTGGTCTATAAAGACCAGTTGCTCGAGCATTGGTTTGACCATTGGGTGCTTGGTTAAATCTCGCAGTTCTTTGGCGCTAAATTGGTCGCCGTGAATCATGGCACGCTCTAAGGAAACTCGCATTCGACTGGCTTGTACCTCGAGTTCTTTGCGTCTGGCGCGAATTTCAATCACGGCTTGGTCTTTTTTGAGGTTGGCTGGAATATCTTTTAAGATTTTGCCTGCTTTTTGTACCTCGAGCTTTGGTTCGCCTTCTGGGGAAACCGATAAAATCAGTTCAACATCGCCTTTTACAAGTTTGACCGCCCCTTTACTCAGGTCTGCCACAGCTTTAAGTTCCATTGCCCACTCAAGCCGCATGGGGTCTGGGTAGCCGGCGGTGCGTGCCAGATTCTCGAGTCCGATTCGTGCTGCAAGGCGTTCAGATTCTTTGCGTTGCGAACCAAATTGTTTACTTTCTTTCAAAAAGGTTTGTATGACCTCATAACGCTTGAGAAGCGGTATATCTTTACTCTTGGGCAGTGGCAGCAAACCGAGGGCGCGAAGGCTGTCTTGGTGGCGTTTGCTGGTAATCCGCGTGACCACTTGGGTTTCGACCAGTTTCCCGAGCATCGCATCGGCAAATTGCTTGGCTCTGGCATGACCTGTACCACTGGTGATGTATTTGGCGGAATCATAAAGTTGAGTCCAGCGTGCAGTGCCAAGGTCTTTGTAAACTTGGTGAAACCACGCCACATCGACTGCGCCATCAATTAAGTCTTGGGTGGTCAGTGGGGTCAGTTGCGCCATCTCGAGCCGCCAGCCTTCTTCCTCAGAACTGTAGCCAGTGTCTTTGGTATGGGCGCGTAGCCAGTACATCCCTTCGGACAAGCCTTTCCAGCCAATCGTCTGCGCTACAAATTGCGTCCATTGCGGCGCAAATAACCCAAGCTCGAGCAAGCGCTGTTCGGGAATTCCAGCTTTTTTGATTGCTTTAGAAAATTCTGCCTGTGTGTCGGTTTTACTGGGGTAAACGGCTTTCAGGAGGTTGGAAAAAACCACCAAACGCGGTGCTTCATCCCCATAATAATAACCGCCCCCACGCGAAATGTTGTCTTGACTAAGCACGCTTAAAATTTGTACCAAATACCCTAAGCCACTTAAAAACCGAATGCTCGAGGCAGCCCCCGTAGCAGGAGTTGGCAAGTCGCCACGCGCCAATTCGATTTCCAGAACCCGATTGGCACATTGTTCCAAAAGCGGTTGGAGTTGCGGATAAGTCTTGACCAATGCTGTCGGTTCTTTTTGCAGATGCTGGGTAAAACCATGGTTGCACGCCACGGTTTTTTCGGGGCGCAAGTGTTCTGGTCCAATCAGGGCTTCCATCACATCGGTTTGGTTGGCAACCCCCGCAAGCCACGCTGCCATCAGGTTATCAAGATTGATTGTGCGTTTATGACTCCACCAAAGCCGCAAGCCCAGACCATGCTCGAGTTGCCAAGAACGGGTTTTTTGAGCAGCACTCAAGGTTTGGCTGCTGGTATTTAGGCGCACAATCACAGGGTTTTGGCGCTTAAAAGTTTCATAGGCTTTGTTGCCCTCAAGGGCTTTTTCGTCTGGCAGCAATTCGTTTTTTTGAACAAAGGTGGCAAACGTCTGCTCGAGTATCGGAAGACTCTGCGCCAATTGGTCTTCGAGGACATCCAAGGCAAAATCGTGTTGGTTGGCGGGCGGATAGAGTTCGTTCAGCCAGCCCAAAATTTTGACCAAACTGGTTTCTAGGGCTGCATCGGTTTCCTTGGGTTTTTTTGGTTTGAGTTTGGTAAAATAGGTTTTTTTGACTTCTGTATTGGCATAAAAGGCATCGTCGGGGTCTATCTCGAGTTCATAATTAAATTCTTCATCCACATAAAATTCGTCTTCATCCACTTGGGGGTTAAACATAAACGGACGAATTGCCATGGCACGCAAAAGCTCGAGACCATCCATATCTTGCTCTTTGGCGCTTCGATTCAAAAACCAGTTTGTCCAGAGTTCGGACAACGGAAATTTTTGCCATTGCTCGAGAATCGTGGTTTCTTGATTTGGACGCGGCGGGCGCAAATACGCATTTTCAAAGGGCTTTTGTTCGATTTCGTCGCTCCAATTCCAGTTATCCACCACGGTTAAGCGCTGCGACCAGACCAATTTCTCGAGCGAAGTCAGCAGCGCCAAGGCGGCTGGCGTGACCAATTCGATATTTTTGCGTTCAAAGCCAAAAGCTGGGGTGCGTAACTTAGGGTTAAACAAACCAAAACCATCCAAGGGGCTTGGTGCATTCTGCTCGAGCCGCTGCCATTCGAGCGCCTGTTCAATTTCTGCCCCCGCCTTTTTTTGTTCTGGTGTTTTGGTGGCTTTTAAGCGTGTCGCGCTGGCACTGGCAAATTCGGCGGGTTGGGCTAAAATAAGCTCAATTGTGCTTTGTCGCACCGAAGCAGTTTTACGGCTTAACTGTTTCTCGAGCGGCACAAATTCGGCTTCCTCGAGCCTCACTTGACTGCTTTGCATCACCTCAAAGGCTTTCTCACGCAAGTAGTTATCTTTGTGGGTCAGTGCCTCGACAACAATACCTCTGGTTTCTGCTGCCCACGGTGTTTTCTTGGTCAGGGCTTCGATCAGTTGGCGAAGTGTCCAAGGCTCGAGTAAATGCTTGTAGGGCAAAATCAGCGCGATTTGTGTTTCATCCAGTAAATGATACATTTCGGCTGCAATTTGGCTTGGCTCGAGGGTCATATCTGGCAGCCAACTTTCGGGGGCAGCCAATTTGATTGGATTTGGAAAGCGTCTTAAAAAATCTTCCAGCAAACCAAAACTGGCTTCTCGAGCCGCTAAACTATCGGTTGACATGGTTGCCATCTGATGGGCTTTGAGTGCCACCAAATCATCGGGGTCGGTGATCATTGTCTGAAGGTTGGCTGCATCTAAAATTGCCAAACCATGCAATGCTAAAAATCGGTATTTAGCATCTGGGTGCTTTAACCACGGCAGCGCCAAACTTTGGGCTGTCTCGAGATTCACAAAAGCCAAACAGTAGAGCGCCAAGTACAAATCCTGTAAAGTGGGTGTGGCTTTAAGGTCTTGTGCCACAGCGTGGTTTGTTTCTTGGTTCTCGAGCCGAGCGATAAAATCTTTTAAGCTGTTCTCGAGAACTTTCGGGGTTGGCTCGGGCGGTACAAGCGGCAGGAAACCTTGCGCCCATTGGACACTCGAGGAAAAACGCAGTAAATCATGCTCGAGAATAACGCCCAGCATTCGTTTTAAGGCGGTTGGGTGGGCGCTGCCAATTTGATTAAAAATACTTTGGCGCAGACCTTCTTGGCGTTGGGCTGCCAACAAGGTTTTTTCGATGATTTCCCAGCCCTCGGTTTGGTTGGCGCGGAGCAATGACTCCACGACGGTATCGCCCATGATTGCCACAGGATGCTCGTTTTTCGCGGCTGCCAGCATGATGTTAAAGACGGCTGGGTTGCCCAAGTCAATATCGGCAACAAATAAATGGGTCAGGTTATGTCCAAAAGACCAATTATACGCCGCGTACTCAGCAAACCACTCGAGCGGCTGGTCGTAATTTTTGGTTTGTTCAAGCCACTGCTGACTTGTATCAATTTGCGCTTGCAACGTCCTACTTGTATGACTCTGAAAACCATTTGAATGACTTTCTGGGGCTGACAAAGCAGCTTTGGCAACCTGACTAAAACGCGGAAACCAGACCTCGAGAACAGCCGCAAAATCTTTTTCGGAGATGCCATAAAAAACCTGATGCGCCGTTTCGTAAAATTGATTGCGTTTTTCCCAATCGCTAAATTGAAGGTCTTTACCGTGGCTATCTAACATCAAAAAATCTAAGGTTTTGGTGGCTAAGTTTTTGGGCAATGTTGCAATCCGTTGAGCCAGCAACACATCGGGATTTTTGACTTGAGCCGCCTCGAGAATCTTTTGAGCCTCTTCGCGTTTTAACATTTTAGCCTCCTGCCAGCGCCACAAGACGCAGGAACATCAGTTCTTGGTGTAGCTCGAGGTTGACTGTATCGGTTAAGCGCTCGATTTGATTGTCCCCATAAAAGGCATAGTACAGACCATCTTCAAAGGCTTGAATCGCGCTTTCTATGGCTTGGTCGGTATTCACATTTTGCTTAAATTCTTGTCCACCCAGACTAATTTTGCCGCTTTCGGCTGCCTCGAGCAACTGGTTTTGGGTTAAAACCCTTAAAAGCTGATTATCGGTTTGGCGTTGCCTGAATGCCTCAACCTCGAGCATCACAATTCGCTCCAGCAATTGCTGCAAAGTCGGCTGGCTCGAGAAATTCCCGAGCTTATAATCTCGGCTGGTCAGGGCTTTTTTGCGTCCAAGCTGCTTGACCGAGAGCGTTAAGTTAAATGTTGTGCCAACAGATAAGTCCATGCTCATAGTCTAGGTATCCACGATGAGTGTGGGCTGTTTGTAAACAAAAAGGCAGTACCGAATCTTCATGGCTGACCTCGAGTCAATCAAGATGGGGGTGAAATGGCGATTAGCGGAGGGTGGAGATGTGGGTTGGCTCGAAGATTATGTTTACAACTAAATAATATCAAGTAATTTATAAAATGTCAAACTTATTTCTCGACTTGACAAGTCTATTTTGTTATGCTAATTTTGGGTTATCGATAACCTAAACAAAAGCAAAGCACTGCTCTAAACGTCTGATCGTCTGAGTTATCGCATATACTGGTTAAATTATGTCAAATGCCACCATCACCCTTGCCGATGTCGCCCGCCTTGCTGGGGTCTCTAAAATTACGGTTTCAAAAACCTTAAATAACACCGGTCGTATCTCGGAAGGGACTCGAGAACGGGTCTTAAAAGCCGTGGCAGATTTGGGTTATGTGGTCAACAGTGCCGCCCGCAGTTTGCGCGGTGGTAAAACGGGGGTCTTGGGGATGGTTGTTCCCGAGTTGGTCAGTCCATATTTTGCCGAAGTGGCTCGAGCCGCCGCCGATGAAGCCAGTCAGTGTGGTTTTGACCTTGGTGTTTTTACAACTTCGCGTGATGTGACTCGAGAACGCGCCCGCATTGGCACATTGCTCGGTGGTTTAGCCGATGGTTTATTGGTGGTTGTGCCTAGTGGCAACGAGAAGTTTTTGCTATCGCTCGAACGCAGCCGCGCTCCAGTGGTCTTGATTAACCATTTTGGGGCGCAGACCCATTTACCGATGGTTCGAGCCGACAGCTATTTGGGCGCAAAAGCTGCAATCGAACATTTACTTTCTTTAGGGCATCAACGGATTGGCTTTGTGACGGGCGCGGTTGGCTCGAGCCAAGCAGTCGAGCGTTTACGCAGTTACCGCGAGGTTTTAGCGGCTCGAGGTTTACTGGACGAAAGCCTGATTCGTCCGGGTAATTTTACCCAGCGTGGCGGTTTTGATGCGGCTCGAGAATTATTGGCATTGGCGCTACCACCAACCGCAATTTTTGCCGCCAGCGATGTGACTGCTTTTGGCGTGATTGATGCCATCAAAGATAAAGGCTTGCGTGTTCCCGATGATATTTCAGTGGTTGGCTTTGACGATATTCCGGCTGCCAGTCAGGTGCATCCAGCTTTGACCACGGTGCGCCATCCTGTCCAAGCCATGGCACAAGCCGCTATGCAGCTGATGCTCGATGCTTTTGCCAATAAGCCTGTGCGTGACACCGTAATCGAATTTCCCAGCGAATTGGTTATTCGTGAGTCGACCAAAGCCCTCGAGATTCGTGACTCGACCAAAGCCCTCGAGATTCGTGAATCGACCAAAGCTATTTTGTAATTCACTGCACTCGAGCTAAATACTGCCTCATTGTACAGGCTGATTCGTCGCGTCCTGATAGCAAAAACACTTTCTTTAGAGGGGTCTGTTATGAATGCAAATTCACGGGTTGTACTTCGTTCTGGTCTGCGGGTCAAAAATACGCCTTGGCAGACTCGAGTCTGGCGAGCGCGAATGCTTTATTTGATGCTCGTTCCGGGTTTATTGTTTTTTGTGCTTTTTCGCTATTTACCACTTCTCAACGCACAAATTGCCTTTAAGGATTTCCAGCCGACCTTAGGGGTTTGGGGTAGCCCATGGATTGGCTTTCAGCACTTTTTGGATTTTTTTAATTCCTATTATTTCTCGCAACTCATGACCAACACGCTAATTATCAGCATCCTTAAATTGGTCATCGGTATTCCACCCGCCATTATTCTGGCAATTGCAATTCATGAAAGCAGTTTTCGTTCACTTGGTAAAATGGTGCAAACCGCTACCTATTTACCGCATTTTTTATCGTGGGTGATTGTCTTTGGTGTTTTATTAGCAATGCTTAGTCCAAGTGAAGGGTTAATCAATAAAGGCATTGTTGGTGCGGGGGCTGAGCCAATTTCTTTTTTAACCGACCCCAATTATTTTCGCTGGGTGGTGGTTTTCTCGGACATTTGGAAAGAAACAGGTTGGAGTGCCATTTTGTACTTAGCGGCTTTAATTGGTATCAGCCCAGACCTTTACGAAGCGGCAGCCATAGATGGCGCAACCCGCTGGCAGCGAATCCGTTTTATTTCCTTACCGAGTTTATTGGATGTGATTGTCTTGGTCACGCTGTTGCGCCTTGGGCATATTTTAGATGCTGGTTTTGGACAGGTTTTTATTCTTTATTCTTTACCAGTGTACAGCGTTGCCGACATTATAGATACTTGGGTTTACCGTCAGGGAATTCAGAATTTTGAATTTGGTTTAGCCACGGCAGTTGGCTTATTCAAAGGGTTGATTGGCTTAATGATGATTGTCACCGCCAATAAAATTGCCCAGCGCTTTGGCGACCGTGGTTTGTACTGACCACGCTACAGGCAAGGTACTGACCACGCTACAGGCAATGTACTGACCACGCTACAGGCAAGGTACTGACCACGCTACAGGCAGGCTCGAGAAAGGAAAATTGATATGCTGAAATTACCCAAAATAAATCGTGCTGACCGACCCATGGAAATCTGGCTGGCTGTCTTTTTGACCGTAACTTTGCTGGTCACAATCGTGCCGTTGTGGTACGTTTTGATGATTTCTTTGACTCCGCTTGGCTCGAGTCCTAAATTATTGGCTGCCCCTTGGGAATGGTCTTTTCGAGCCTACCAAGAACTGCTGAACCAACCCGCTTTGGTTCGGGCGGCGCTCAATAGTCTGATTTTAACGGTTGGTGGTGTGCTGGTGAGCCTCAGCACGACTGTTTTAACGGCTTATCCGTTGTCGCGCAAAGATTTACCTGGACGTGGTTTTTTTGTCGCCATGATTTTATTTACTTTTTTGTTTAACGCTGGTTTAATTCCAACCTATTTGGTGACTCGAGACTTTGGTTTACTCAATACCTACTGGGCGATTTTACTCAATGGTGCGGTCAGTGTTTACAACCTTTTTGTGATGAAAAGTTTTTTCCAAAACTTACCCGAGAGTCTCGAGGAAGCTGCAAAAATAGATGGGGCAACCGATATGCAGATTTTATGGCATATTGTTTTGCCGCTGTCCCGTCCGATTTTATTAACGATTGGGTTATTTTATGCGGTCATGAATTGGAATGGGTTTTTTGAACCAATTCTGTACTTGTCAGACCGCAACATAATGCCTTTACCTGTGGCATTGCGCGATATTTTAATGGGCTTGAACAGTGCCGAATACGTTGAGTCAACTGCCAACCAAGTGGCTTCTTCCGAAGCCCTGAAAATGGCAGCAGTGGTGCTGACAACCATTCCAATGCTGGCAGTTTACCCTTGGGTACAACGTTACTTTACAAAAGGTGTGTTACTTGGTGGTGTCAAGGAATAAAAGGAGTTTTTATGAAGAAATGGCAAGTGATTTTTGGAATCATCGCAACAGCCGCCGCAGTCTCGAGTTTAGCGCAGCTTGGTTCAGCCCAAACGGGTACGACCGACCTGAGTTTAGCGCTGAACATTGCCAATCCCGAATCGCCCATTCCAGCCGCCAACTGGGACACATGGACAGTCATTAAGGATAAACTCGGCATCAACATTAAATTTACCTCTTTGCCAGCCGCCGCCGATGGCGACACCAAACTTGGGGCTTTAGCCGCCGCCAACGACCTGCCCGATTTATTTGAAGTTCGCAACCCAAATTTATTTGATCGTTTGGTTCAACAAGGTCAACTTGCACCAGTCTCGAGCCTGACCGCCCTGATGCCGCGCCGCAATGCAATGCGCTATTCGGATCGCAAACGCAATGCCCTAGCCACGGTCAATGGGGTGATGTATGGTTTTCAAGAACCCGCTTCGCTCAGTCGTCAGTATGCGATTAGCATTCGTCAAGATTGGCTTGATAAACTTGGGCTAAAAGCACCGACCACGCTCGACGAATTCTATGAAGTTGCCAAAGCCTTTACCGAACGCGACCCTGATGGAAACGGTAAAAAAGACACCTATGGCTATGGTGGTGTGATTGATTATGACACCGCCGGTGTACTGCCCGGACTTGGCTTGGGCAACCATTTCCAATGGATTTATGGCGCATATGGTGTGGCTGGAACTTGGAATTACAAAACCAAAAACTTTAATGCCAACCTCAAAGACCCCAATTATCGTAAAGCCACCGAATACATTGCTAAACTGGTGGCTGCCAAATTGATTGACCCAGACTGGGCAACCATGAAACGTGCCGACCTTCGTACCCGTTGGCAACAAGGGCGTTATGGGATGTTCTATGAAAGTGTTGGCGGTCTACAAACGGGTATTCGCAATTTTGATGGCAACAACAAAAAAGGTGAATTGGTCTTTATCGCTCCACCCAAAGGACCAAGTGGCAAGGCTATACCGGGCATTTATGCCAACGCTGGCTGGTTATTTGTGGTCTCGAAAAAAGCCTTGGATGCAGGCAAAGGACCCGCCATTGCTAAGTTCCTCGAGTGGGCAAATTACAACGACGGGTATTACTTACTTGGTTTTGGCAAACGCGGTATTCATTACAACCTGATAGATGGTGTGCCTGTCGCCAACCAAGCTGTTGCGGCTGCCGAGCGTGGCATGGTTACCCAACTCAAATGGTTAGCCTTAAATTCCAATCCGAGCGAACTCAAAGGACGGTATGCCACTTTTGTGCCTGCCGAAAAGCAGACTTCCTATAATTTCTATCAAATGCTGCTCGATGCCCAAAACAATGGTTGGGTAGACCGGACGGGCGATATTGCGGTGCGGGCTGCCCCAAACCAAGCCGATATTGAACGTTATGTTGCCGAGAATATGGTGCAATTTGCGCTTGGTCAACGCCCTATTTCGGATGCCACATGGGAGCAATTCTTAAATGGCTTAAACGGCTTAAATTTTGAGCAGTTCGAGAACAACGCCGAGAAAGTCCTCCGAACTGGCGGATTCTTGCGCTAGAAGCTCGAGCCTTAGGTCAAGGAGTTTTTATTCATGTCAAGCCATTTTCATTCGATTTCAAAAGCTACAGGGTATCAGCCACTCGAGCAGCATTCGTGCCAGTTATTGGGTTTTGCAAAATTGAATCTCGAGGCGGGTCAAGTTTTTTCGGGTCTTAGCCAAGAGCGCGAAATCCTGTTGGTGGCTTTGGCAGGTCGTGCCAAAGTGACCGTCAATGGTCTTGAATTTTCCAAAGTTGGTGGGCGAGCCAATGTTTTTGCTGGCTTACCGCACAGTGTTTATATTCCATGCGGCAGCAGTTTTACGGTCGAGGCACTGAGTAAATTTGAAGCCGCCTTACCCAGTGCGCCAAGCAACCTCGAGACAGCACCTTATGAAATTAAGCCCGAACAAGTCAATACTGGGCAGTGGGGGGCGCTTAATTACTCCCGCAAATTCCGTGAAATTTTGGTACAACCCACCCTGGCAGCGCGTTTAATTGTTGGCGAGACAATCACCCCAAGTGGCAACTGGAGTACCTATCCCGCCCATAAGCACGAAGTCAATGCTGGCGGCGAAGTTTTCCACGAAGAAATGTATTACTTTCGGGTTTCTGCGCCAGAAGGTTGGGGTTTTACCCGCCATTACAGCCCTGAGCATGGTTATGACGATACCTATATTGTCAAAGATGATTCGCTGCTTTCGATTCCACACGGCTACCACACCTATGCTGCCGCACCCGGTTATAATTCTTATTATTTGTGGTTTTTGGCTGGCGAGGCTCGAGTTCAAGGTGTTAAATTAGATGCTGACCATGCGTGGATTCAAAAGTCTGTGGGAACATTGGTATGATTGATTTATTTTCTTTGGCAGGTAAAACCGCACTGGTGACTGGTGGCGCGGTCGGTATCGGACAAGGCATAGCCGTGGCGTTAGCCCAAAGTGGAGCGAATGTGGCAATCACCACCTTGGGGCATGATGCCACCGAGACCCAAAAATTGGTGCTGGCATCAGGTGTCAAATTTGCCAGCTTTCAACGCAACCTAGCCGAATTAGACAGCCAAGGTATCAGCGCTTTACTCGAGCAAATCGAAAGCGAACTTGGCAATCTGGATATTCTGGTCAATAACGCTGGGATTATTGTCCGCGCCAATGCCGAAGAATTTTCAGACGAAGACTGGAATGCAGTGCTTGAACTAAATCTGAACAGCGTTTGGCGTTTATCTCGAGCCGCAGGGCAAAAAATGTTGGCTCGAGGCACTGGCAAAATTATTTCGGTGGCAAGTTTGTTGGCGTTTCAGGGTGGTATCCGTGTCCCAGCCTATACCGCCAGCAAGCACGCGATTGCGGGTCTGACCAAGGCGCTTGCCAACGAATGGGCAAACCGTGGTGTGACGGTCAATGCGATTGCTCCAGGTTATATAGAAACCAACAACACCCAAGCCCTGCGCGATGACCCTGTGCGTGCCAAAAGTATTCTCGAGCGTATTCCGGCTGGGCGTTGGGGGACACCCGCCGATTTGGGTGGAGCGGCGGTTTTTTTGGCTTCATCGGCTGCTGATTATGTCAATGGTCATGTGCTGGTGGTGGATGGTGGTTGGCTTGCCCGCTAAAATTTTAGCCCAAATAAAAGCTGCTCAAGTGGTCGGGGTCTTGCGGGCGGATTCGCTCGAGTCGGCTGTCCAAGCCACCTTAGCCGCCGTGGCTGGTGGTCTACGAATAATTGAACTGACCTTCACGACCCCCAATGTGACCCAAGCCTTGGAGGTGCTGTCAAGCCAATTGCCAGCCGATGTTTTACTCGGGGCTGGGACAGTCTTAAACCTCGAGCAAGCCAAAGCCGCCCTCAAAGCTGGAGCGCACTTTTTGGTCAGCCCATATTTATCTAAAGAAGTCCTAGCGTTTTCACTCGAGCAACAGGTGTTGTACCTACCGGGGGTGGTGACCCCAACCGAGATGATGCAAGCCCACCAACTTGGAGCAACTGCCCTAAAATTATTTCCTGCTGAATCGAGCGGCGGTGTAGCCTACCTTAAAGACATCCTTGCTCCCCTGCCGCACTTGCAAATCATGGTCACGGGTGGGATTCAACCGAGCCAAACCCAAGCCTATCTCGAGGCTGGGGCGGTGGCAGTTGGCTTAGGCAGTAATTTTTTCCCAAAAGCCGCCATGGCGACGCAAGACTGGCAAGCGGTTCAAAGCGCTACCCAAGCTGCACTTGTGCAGTGTGGAGTTCATCATGCCTGAAATCATTGAGGTGTGTGATGCCTGAAATCATTGAGGTGTGTGATGCCTGAAGTCATTGAGGTGTGTGATGCCTGACTTGATTGGGCTTGGTGAAGCCATGGTCGAAATCTATGCCGAACAACCACTTGGCAGGGCTACACAATTGCAAAAATCGTTTGGCGGCGATGTCCTTAATGCGCTGGTAATGGCACAACGCTTAGGCACAAGCACGGGTTTTTATACTCGAGTTGGCAACGACCCTTTTGGGTCTGGGTTACTCGAGTTCTGCCAAAACGAAGGACTGGACACCAGTCAAGCCAAATTGGTCAGTGGCGAAAATGGGGTCTATTTCATCAGTCTGCAAGCCAATGGCGAACGGGAATTTACCTATCGGCGCAAAGGCAGTGCTGCCAGTCAATACAGTCTTGCCGACCTTGACCCGAATAGTTTTCGCGGCAGCAAAATGTTGCTGATTTCTGGAATCAGCCAAGCGATTTCAGCCAGCAGCCAAGCGGCTGTTTTTCGGGCAGCCCAAATCGCCAAAGAACATGGTTTAGAAGTTGCTTTTGACCCCAATTATCGGCTTACACTCTGGGAATCTCGAGGTGGGGTGGCATCGGCTCAATCAGCCTACCAAGAACTCGAGCCACTGATTGATGTGCTTTTGCCTAGTTATCCAGCCGACTTGGCTGTTTTAGGACTCGAGCCAAACCGACCAGAAAAAGCCTTAGACCAACTCCAAGCTAAAATTGTGGCGCTCAAATGCGGCGAGGATGGCGCATGGCTTAGCACCCAGAATATCCAGCAGCACATCCCTGCCATAAAAGCCGTGGTGCGTGATACCACAGGGGCTGGCGATGCTTGGAATGGGGCATTTTTACACGGTGTCTTGCAAAGTCAAACCTTGCTTGAATCGGCTCGAGAAGCCAACCGAATAGCCGCCATAAAATTAGGGCATCGTGGAGCAATTCCCAATCGCGCTGTCTTTAGCACAACCTGAGAAATAAAAAAAAGGAGTTTCATGAAACTTGGTGGTGATTGGGAATACGCAGGAGACGGCATGGATCGTCGTCTTGTTGAATTGGGTCAAGAAATTATGGCGGTGGCGGTGCGTTTTGAACAAGGCGCGATTGGCGCACTGCACCAGCATCCACATGAGCAATTAATCGTGGTCAAGGCTGGCAAGTTTAAGTTCAGTCTTGGCGCAGAAGAACGTATAGTACAAACGGGCGATACATTGTATATCGCTGGAGATACGCCACATGGCACGGTGGCACTCGAGGCTGGAGAACTGCTCGATATTTTTACGCCTTTGCGTTTAGATATGCTCGAGTCAGAAAAGATTTTGGTCGGGAGTCGTTAATGCGAGTCTTTGAGGATGCCAAAACCAAACGTCAGATTACCCAACTGACCGATGTTGGCAACAATGTCCATATGTATTTTACCGAGAATTCTTTTGATTGGCAAAAGCCAGAAATTATTTTTCGTTCAGACCGGGCTGCGCCCCCCAAAGCCCCCCATGAAAATCCGCACTACAACATCTTTAAGCTCAATTTTTTAACGGGCGAACTGACCCAACTGACCGATGAACCCGAAGCGGTTGGGAGTGTCACCAAAACCCCAGATGGCAGTTTAATTGCTTATTTGGTCGGTCAAAAAGTCAAGTTACTCGAGACCAGCACAGGTAAAATCAGGACGCTTTACGAAGGCGAAAACTTTAATTTGAATTCGCCTTCAATCAGTCCAAATCGACAGTACATTGGTTTTGCCCGCAACGAAAAAGTGGCGGTCGCAAATACTGGGGTTAATTATTCTGGTTTTGAGGAGAATTTTCATCTGGTTAAAGATGGCAGAATTACCGTGGCGCAGATAGACGGCAGTGGTTTTTTTGATTCCTACACCGATACCCACTGGGTTGGACATTTTCAGTTTAGCCCCGACGACTCGAGTATTGCCATGTTTTGCCACGAAGGACCGTGGAACTTGGTTGGGCAACGGATTTGGATTTTAGATTTTATAGACCGACACGCCAGACCATGTTATCGGCAAATAGAAAGCGATGCGATTGGTCACGAATTCTGGACTCGAGACGGACTGATTTTTTTTGATAATCGCGGTCATGGTCATGACGGTACAATCACCTCAGACCGCACCCAAGCCGTGGCAACTCATGTCGCTGTCAATCAAAATCCCTTCAAGCCCTATGTTGGCTTGGTTGACCGCCACAACAACCTGATTCGTCGGCTCGAGATGCCTTTTTATTGCAATCATTACCATGCAAACCCCGACAGCACTCAGTTAATTGGCGATGACTTAGACGAAATTGTGCGAATTGACATCTCTTCCGAGACCGCTTCACTCGAGGTGCTGTGCCAACACGGAACGTCTTGGCACACCCAAGCCAGCCATTGTCACCCGACTTGGAGTTGGGACGGTCAACATATGCTCTACGCTTCGGATGCTGGTGGAAAAGTCAATTTGTACCTAATGGAACTCGAGTCTTAACCTGTGGTATCTATAAAAGTCATGACTGCACTCGAGGTGCTGACCCAAAGTTTTATTCTCGGACTTGGTATTGCCATGCCCGTCGGACCAATAGGCGTATTGGTGATTCGTCGTAGCCTGACCGAAGGACGCAAATACGGTATCGCTTCGGGACTCGGTGCAGCCACTGCCGACGGGTTGTACGGCTTAATTGCTACACTGGGTTTGGGCTTAATTGCCAGTTTACTGACAGGAATCCAATTTTATACGCGCTTAATTGGTGGGGTATTTTTGCTCTATCTTGCTTGGCAAATTTATAACAGTCAACCGCCCGAAAAAGCCACCCAAGCCAAAAGTGCCTCGAGTTTAATTGGTGCGTATGTTAGTACCTTGCTGCTTACTTTTTCTAATCCAGCCACGATTCTCTATTTCTTTGGGGTGGTCTCGAGCCTCAAAATAGTTGGGCATGGCTGGGCAGTGGTGCTTGGCTTCTTTCTTGGCAGTGCGCTCTGGTGGATTGCCCTCAGCGGTGTTGCCAGCAGCCTAGGCTCGAGCATGGACAACAGGGTATTGCGGCTGGTCAATGTGGTCTCGAGCTTGGTGATTGTAGCCTTTGCGGTTTATGCGTTTATTGGATTGTTCTAAGCTCGAGTTCAGCCAGCCTCTGAAAGCTCGAGTTCAGCCAGCCTCTGAAAGCTCGAGTTCAGTTAGCCTCTGAAAGCTCGAGTTCAGTTAGCCTCTGAAAGCTCGAGTTCAGTTAGCCTCTGAAAGCTCGAGTTCAGCCAGCCTCGTCTAAAGCAGAGGTGGCTCTGTGTGTCAAATCACGCCGTAAAAAGCATATTCGTGTCATGATTTTGTCTGCCGATGAGTCAAATCGTAAACCAGACTCAAGTAAAATTCAGAAAGAACATGGAGAATAAGATTATGATTCAACCCAACCAAGGCGAACTCGAGCAAACCTTTGCGCTGCTTGGTAGCAGCGAGCAGATGGTTTTGCGCTTACGCAGTGGTCTGGTAGACGGGCATCGGCACAGTCTGCGTGAAGTCAGTACCTTTTTGGGGACAACCCGCGCCGCCGCCCGTAGCCTCGAGTGGCAAGGTTGGCAAAAGCTCCAAGCCCATGCCCAAAATAACGAGGTGGCTTCGGAGAGTGTCAATTATATTCTCGAGCGTTGTCGGGTTCGTAAGCCACGAATCGGCAACTAACCATCTCACCTATGCGATACTACTGGCTGTGAAACTCAGTGTCATCATCCCAACCCATAACCGCATGGTTTTGCTCGAGCAATTATTAAATTCACTCGAGGTTCAGACTTATAGCGATTTTGAAGTGGTCGTGGCAGTTGACGAAAGCACCGATGGCACTTTAACGATGCTCGAGGCAATCAAGCGCCGCAGCCAGATGAAACTCGAGTTCTTGGTCTTACAACAAGGTGGTCAGGCAAAAGCCCGCAACGCTGCAATCGAGGTAGCAACGGGTGAAATCCTCGTTTTTGCCGACGATGACCTGACCTTTGCTCCTGATGTTCTGGCGCGTCATGCAGCTTTTCATCAGGTTTTCAAAAATTCGATTGCGATTGGCGCAGTCCAATACCCAAGTGGAAAAACCGATTTTCCAAACAATCCAAGTTGGCTCAATTTTACTGGTATGAACACCAGTTTGCCCAGACAAGCTGCCATTGAGCAAGCTGGTTTTGACCAAACGTTTTTGGGCTATGGTGGCGAAGACCTCGAGTTTGCTTTGCGACTCGAGCAAGCTGGGTTAAAAATTCGGCGTTTACCAGATACCTTGGCAATTCATGCGGGTGAACAAATTCGCAACCCCGAAAAGGCTTATTCGGCTGGTTATCAAGCCGTTAAAATTACCAAAAAACATGGGAACGTTGTGGCGATGCAGCTTGGCGTTCACCCGAGTTTGCTTTTGGCAAAACGACTTTTACTAAACCCAATTGGCGATGTGGTACTCAAATCCTTATCTGATTACGCTTTTGAACGTGCCTACTTGGATGGCGCTCGAGCCGCTTGGAAAGAGGATGAAAAGGTTAAAAGGTTAAAAGGCGACCCAGCCCGTTAGGTGCATTTTTCGGGTCAAGAAGGTTAAAAGGTTTTCTCCTTCTTCTAAGCTCCCCACCCACTCTGTTAGACTCTGCCATGTCTGTTTCTTTATTCGCTCGTGCCATCTCAAATCAGCCGCTCAGCCTCGAGATGTCCGAATCTTTGATGGGTTTAATCATGGATGGCGAACTTTCGGCAATTAAAACCTCGGCGGTTTTAGCTGCCCTGCGGGTGCGCGGCGAGACGATTGCTGAAGTGGCAGGGTTTGCCAAAGCGATGCGCTCGAGGGCGGTGCGTGTGCCGGTCGCGGCTGGAATACTGGTGGACACCTGCGGTACGGGCGGCACAGGAACACAAACTTTTAACATTTCGACCGCCAGTGCTTTTGTGGTTGCGGCGGCTGGTTTGCGGGTCGCAAAACATGGCAACCGCACAGCCGGACGGCAATCGGGTAGTGCTGATGTTCTCGAGGCACTCGGCTTAAAGCTCGAGTTAAGCCCAGAGCGGGTTGCCCAAGCCATAGAAGAAATCGGGATTGGTTTTTTATTTGCCCGTTCGCATCATCCAGCCATGCGCCACACGGTTGCAGTTCGTGCCGAGCTTGGTCTTCGCACGGTCTTTAATGTGCTAGGTCCGCTGACCAATCCGGCTGGAGCAACCCACCAATTGCTGGGGGTTGCTGATAAAAGTTTGGTGCGGCTGATGGCAAATGTGCTGCAAGAACTGGGTATTCAAGGCGCGATGGTGGTGCATGGGCAAGCCCCTGATGGCAGCCGTTATGATGATGTCTCGGTGGCTGGCACAACCCACGTTGCCCAAGTGCGCGGCTCAAGCATCCGAGAGTACGACCTCGAGCCAGCCGATATGGGACTCGAGGTTCATTCAAGCACTGCTTTACTTGGCGCAGATGCCCAAACCAATGCCGCCATTGTCAAAGCCGTTCTCGGTGGGCGTGGCACAATCGCGCAGCGTCAGGCGGTGGCTGCCAATACAGGAGCGGCGCTCTATATTGCCGATGCCAGTAACAGTCTCGAGCAGGGGGTACAACGGGCTTTGGAAATTCTCGCCAGTGGTGCTGCACTCGAGAAACTTGAGGCATTGGCGAAATTTACGCAGGGCTGAGATTTACTGTTTCCATGCAAACTCGAGCGTAAATTCACCCGCTTTAACATCTGCCACACCGCTCACACCGACAAAAACATTGTATGGGTTGCCCATCGAAACCAGTGGAGCAGGTAAAGGGCGGGTGTGGTCTTGGGTTTTGTCTTTTTTCGGGCGGTCCCAAGTGTGTTCGGCTTCGCAAGTGACAGCGCTTTGAACGACTGGCGGTTGCCGAAAATTGTTGGTGGCGATGCTGTAGGCATAAATGCTGGTTTTTTGATTGGTGTCTTTGGGAATCAGTTTAATTCGCAATTCGCCTCTGGTTGGAATGCGGGTTGCAAAAAATACATGGTTTCCCCGAAAATTGGCATTTTGGGTGGCTGGAAAGCACGCCATGCTGCTGGTGGATGCCCAACGCAAATCCTCCATCGGCTTGCCATCCTCAAATTTACCTGTCACCGAAACGGTTTTATTGGCTTCAAGGGTCACCAATTTTACATCCTGAGTCCAAGTGGTGGCGCTCTGGGCGCAGACCAAACTCGAGAAAGCGACGGCTGCAAAAATAAGTTTTTTCATAATATCCTCCTAGTGGATGGCTAAGTCTAGCGATTGTGGCGTGATACCAGCGTGATCTGCTTAGGGGCTATTTTTATTGTCCAGCACATTTTTTACCAACTCGAGACGCTGTTCTACTTTGCCATTTGAAAAGGTCTGGATTCTTAAAGGAATTGAGAAATTGGGGTCAATCACAAATTCAGAAGTCAAAACTCGTTGCCCTTGGTTGTTTGGGGCTTCAACTTGGACCACAAAACCTTTGCGCCCAGCCACCTCGAGTGTGCCGATGACCGATAGCTTAATTTGGGCGATCGAATCTGCTTTGACCCCAACTCGAAACTCAAGGCTCGAGAATGCCATAAAGATAAATTCGTTGGTCAAGAATGACTGGGTTAAAAGCGTATGAAAAGAACCTGTTGGTTCGGGTTGTCCATCCGACTCTTGGCGCAGGGCAGCCGTTAGGGCGAGCGCAGGAGCGCCATACCAAGTTTTGCGCTGGCTCGAGGTGAGATTGACGGTTGCCAAAAAAGATTGTTTGGCACTGGGTTGATAACGGTACTCGAGTGTCAGATTTTGACGGTACTCAAGCGCCCGCCAAGTTGGGTTGGTCTGAGCGACCACCAACCCAAAAGCAAACAAGCTCAGCATTAGGGTAAAACGAAACTGAATATGTCTATTCATCGAGGTTTTTCCTTATGGTACAAACTTGATTGCCACAGCCGTGGTATTGACACCGCCAACCACAACGATATTGCCTTGGTTATCCTCGCGCCCAGCTTCGAGTGTGGGGCTGCCTAAAATGGTATTGACTCGCCCAAGACCAGCCGTGCCATAAGTGGGGTCGAGCAGACCCGCCGAACTGAGTCGGGCGGCATAAAATGTGCCATTACCCGCCACTGTACCAACTGCCAAATAGCGGTCACTCGAGTCACGAAAAATTCGGTCTACAGTGGCTTCAAAACCAAGGGCGGCTGCCTCAAAACCATCGCTCGAGAAGGAAGTGTCTGCCAGACCCAAGGCGGTAAACTGAGCGCTGGCAAGATGGCTAAAAAGGGTCGTGTTGGTGTGTGCGCCACCGACAACCCGAACCGATTGTCCAACCGCAAAAATCTGAGCAACACTGCTTTGGCTAAAGGCACTGTTGGTGTCCAGAAAGTCAAATTTGCGAATCCCAGTGCTGTTAAAAGCCACATCCAATACCCCAGCTAAACTGAGTTTGGCAATCACCGCATCGCGGTTGTTACCGAGTAAACTTTCGCCAACCAAGTACATTGCGTTGCTGCGAACCAATAACCCATTGACAGTATCGTTGCCACCAAAATTAACACTCTGCATCCCATCTGTGTCAAAAGCGGTGTCCAAAGCACCACTCGCTAGAAAACGCATCAATCCAACATCGGTGTTACTCAAGTTTGCCCCGATATAAATTTGGGTTTTATCATCCGAAAAACGGGCGGCATTGATGTTGCTGATTCCCACACCAAATGAGGCACTGCCCGAAGTAAAAGCGGTGTCTCGAGTCCCGTCGGAATTAAAGCGCTCGAGTTTAATGGCGCTGCTTTGCACCCCAATAATCAGGCTTTTGCCATCATCTTGGAGCAACAAACGGTAGCCTTGAAACCCGGCTGGCAAATCGGCTGTTCCAGCCACACCAAAACTGCTGTCGGCTGTGCCTGTGCTGCCATAACGAAAAAGTTTATTTTGCGACAACAGCAAAACTTTATCGTCGCTTTGGACTGCCACGCCACGGTACGCCGAAAGACTCGAGTTTAGTAACACACCACCCAAAGCAAAACTCGAGACCAAGGTGTTCGGCACGGCAGGCAAGACACGCACTTGACGGGCGTTGAGGCTTTTATTGTTTACGCCGTCCGAAACTTGCACCGAGAACTCCGCGCCTGTGGTTAAGGCAGCCGTCGTTGTGGCATTAAAACTAAGCACCCCCGTGGCATCGCTCGAGGTGATATTGGCAGCGCTGACTCCGCTCGGCAAGCCACTGACACTGGCGGTTAAGGGAATGGTCAGCCCAGCATCGCGGTTGAGGCTGATGGTCAGGCTGGCGCTCGAGCCTTGACTGAGGTCAAGGCTGCTGCTGGCACTCGGATTAAAGGTTAAGGCAGGTGTTGGGGTGTTGCAAGCCACCACGGCAAAAGTCAAAAGCGCAGTCACTACCAAATGTTTTTTCATGATTGGTTTCCTTATTTACGTGTGAGGGTCTCTGAACCACGAAAATCACCCGGTTCACAACGCGCCCACGTTCCCTCGAGAACCCGACCACGCACTTCGTAGGCGGTCACACCACAATCAAAACCGACCACCAGCACACCGTTTTGCACAAAACCAATCGCACTGGTGAGGGTTGTACCAATGCGGTAAATCAGGCGATAGTTACGGTTATTTTCCGAAATCGTGACTGTTCCGGTATAACTGCCCGAACCTGCTGAACCCGGATTGCTGCCACGCACCGTGTACTCACCCGCCAAAGAGTTTTGAGAAACACCAACGCTGCAACCAAAAGCCACAAAAGCCACTGCCACTGCTGCCAAAATCTTTTTCATATATTCTCCTTAAAACCAAAGGAATCATAGAAAAAGCAGTGTGATGTTGGCGTGACGTGCTAACCAAAGCAAAAAACGTTTCTGGCACAGATTTTATCTCAGTAATTTTTTTGTCTCGAGAGCAATCGCCAGTTCTTTGTTCCTCGTCCCAAGTAAGCCGTACCAAAATATTATTGCCACTCAAAAGAGGTTATCGGCATCGTTCGAGTGGATTGATGGTTTTGCAGTAAAGTTTGAAGTATGGGGACGATACCAATTGCAGTTTTAACAACACAAGATTTTTGTCTGGAATACCTCCGTTTTGTCCTTCAAGACGAGACAATCCCATTGACAGTTGATAACCAATGCAAAATCCCAGTCGTTTTTGATGCCAGTAGTGCCACCACACTCTATCTGCTTGAACACTTGCCGATTCATCCCAAACGAATTATTCTGACCCAGAATCCATGTCGAGAATACATCGATACTCGATTCTCGAGTACATTTGTCGCGCTATTATCTTGGCGGCGCAAATTCCCTACGCACTGCCTACCGAAAAAAAGATGCCCAACAAATCCCTGACCCAGAAATACAAGCCGCTCTGGATGCGGCGCAAACCATTCGTGAAAATGAGGTGCTTATCCGACACGGTTTTGAACCACATCAAAAAGAAGAGGCTCGAGCCACCCTTGAAGCCATTTATGCCGACAGTCCAACTTTTATTCGGATTATGTACGGTGTTCAAAAAGAACCCATTTTGCCAATAACATACCGTTCTAAAGCCAAAAAAACCTAAAAAATTACATTTGTCATATCACAAACGTGGTGTACAAAAATTCACGCCTTGTGCATAATACTCAAAGCTCAAGACCATAAACCCGACTCGAGCTAAGTTATGGGAGAAAATTCGATATGAAAATTCAGCACAGCACAGCACAGCACAGCACAGCACAGCACAGCACAGCACAGCACAGCACAGCACAGCACAGCACAGCACAGCACAGCACAGCACAGCGCAAATCTTCTGGGCAACACGGGCGTGAATCATGTCGGATAAATCACCAGCCTTGACCACCCGAGAACTCGAGACCTTGCACTATCTGGCTCAAGGCTACAGCGACCTCGAGATTGCCCAAGCCCTTTGCAATCGGCATGTAACAGTCAAGAATTGCCTTGCCACGATTCGACTAAAACTTGGCGCATTTAGCCCAAAGCCCTTAAATAAGCGCACCAACCTTGCCGAATTTTATAGACTGCACCTTGCAGATAAATTTGGCTCGAGTTTGGAGTAATCTTATGACTTGACAGCAATTTTTACGCAGCTAAAAAACAACTAAAATTAGACAAAAAAGCAACCAAATGCTAGACTGAACACGAGTGAAAATGCTTACATTTTGTATAAGCATTGAACTGAATTCAAAAGTCAAAGTGAGCTAAATCATGCCAACGATGCTTATCCCCGAACCCCTCATCGCACATATCATTCATGAAGTACAAGAACCAAACACAGGGCGTTTTGATGGCTTAAAACTAGCCACCGCTTTGGGTTTAACCGTACCTGAAATGGCACGATACTTAATGGTTTCTGATAGTGCCTTGCGTAAAACACCAAATTCGAGCAATTACCAAAAGAAATTCATGCAACTCTCGATTATCGCCCAGCGCCTCAAAGGATTGCTTGATAATTCACTCGAGTACACCCGAATTTGGCTTCGCGCTCCGCACCCAGACCTTGACTACCTCGCACCGATGGATTGTATTTTAGAAGGTGACATCGCCTCTGTTACTGATTTGCTCGAGATGTTCGAGCGAGGACAAACAGCATGAATGCCCAAAAACAATTGGTCAAAGAATTACACAAATTACTGCAAAAAACTGTAGCTCGAGATTATTGTTCGTTTCGCAGTACCAATTTACGATATGTCAACAATCCAATCAGTGCCTTGGGAAGTGCCATTGTTGGTGGACGATTCAATCCTAAGAAACTCGAGGCGCTGTACACAAG
The DNA here is from genome assembly GCA_043778225.1 of Deinococcales bacterium. Lineage (GTDB taxonomy): Bacteria > Deinococcota > Deinococci > Deinococcales > JAAFIG01 > JAAFIG01. Next base: position 88,140 of record JAYWGM010000051.1, read on the forward strand.
TTTAGAAATCGAAACGATGATTGCCGAAATGCAACACTATGCACACACAGACCCAAGATTAGCGGGACGCTTTCGACCCTCGAGTATTCTAACCCTTGAAAGCACTAACATTCGTGCTTTGGACTTAACAAACGCTGTCATTCAAACGTTGCTTGGTACAAACCCACAAGAACTCAGTGGCAGCTTTATCCGAATGCAAAACCGTGGTTTTGAAGCACCAACACAATTACTGGGACGAATCAACATTGAACAGTGTTTTTTTGATGCCATTATTGCCGAAAGCGCTCGGACAGATAATGGTAAGAATCTGGTTATATTTCCTGATGTTGCCAGCCAACATGGTTGCACCATCACTTTGTTTGACCCCGAAAATATACTACCAACAATTCAAATTCTACCGACACCAAAATAAAGTAGGAAATGCAGAATTTACCGTGAATACTTTGCATCAAAATCAGGCTCGAGTAAAAAATAAGTTGTGCGGCACAGATTTAACAAAAAGTAACATGACCAAAGTAACGTGACTTTCGTCATATGACCTAAGTAACTCAGAGATTTCTAATTCGTGTGTAAAGCTACTGCATTCGGTTACTCAATGCCGAAAAACCAAATTTGGGGGTATAATACCAACTTTAGGTAGATAATACGGAATGTCAAGATTAGGCACACCTCTGACCGCGCACCACACAACTGAAGAACTCGAGAAGCATTACAAGCAGTG
>JAYWGM010000052.1:0-86954 GCA_043778225.1 Deinococcales bacterium
TCTAAGCGACGGAAACGTTTGAAGGCGTTATTACATGATGATTACTTGCTATCGTTACTTGGTTTATCAGGCAAGGCATAGTTGGTGCGTTTGCCCTAGTTTTGCTTTAGCTCTGACTTGCAGTTTACTTGGCTTTCTGATAGCCTTTTTGTGTTTCGTAGTAATCACCTCCTATCGATGGGAGGCGACCCCACGCTCTCTGCTAAAGGGCGTGGGGTCAACCATTTATTGGCTGCCCAGCCCTTTTTTTCATCTTGATTGTCAAAGAACACGCTGCTCTTCGGTGACCGAACGAGCTACGGTGTCAGCATAACATAAGGAGGATAGAATGCTAAAAACAGTCGTGGTGGCATTGGTGGCGGGTTGTCTTGGTGCGGTTATTGGAATCTCGAGTGTAGAAGCCATTCCGCAAGCCATTCGTCTTGGTTATGTGACCGTGCCAGAAGTGATTAAATCTACGCCAGCCGGTGGGTCGTTAAAGAAAATCGAGGATGCTCGCAATAAAGAAGTCAAGCCGATTGCGGACAAAATTAAAGTCTTACAGCCAAAAATGCGTTCGGGCAGTGCAACTTTCGAGGAGCGCGACCAGTGGGATAAATTATCCAAGCAATACACCGCCATTGCTAAAAAGTACGATTTGCAATTTCAGAAGGTTTTGCAGCCATTTGATAAAAAACTCCTGACTTCGATTAAAAATTCTGCCAATAAACAGGGGTTTAGTTTGATTGTAGATGGCATCATCGCCACCGATAGCGGATTGTTGTTGTATGCCAACCAAGACGCAGCCAACATTACCAAAGATGTGATTACCGAGTTTAAGAAATTAAAATGAATCTGGTTAAAGGTAAAAGTTCAAAGCCAAAAATGTTCTCGAGGGTTGCACTTGCTCGAGCGTTTTTGACGCGAGGCTTGCCATTTGTTTTTGGTCTGCTGCTTTGGTTGGCTACCTTACTTGCGCCAACCTTGGCGGCAATTCGTGGCACACCTCTTGCCCTACCGCAGCGTTTCTCGAATGTGCAAAGGCTGGCTTTAGGCTGGAATGAGATTAAGCGCCAAGAAAAAGACAACACTTGTGGTCTAGCGGTTTTATCTTTGTTGCTCGAGTGGGCTGGCGTAACCATTTCGGAAAGCAAATTGGCAACTCAAGTCAAACTCACGCCACAAGGCATCAGTTTATTTGATTGGCAAGAATTGGCTAAAAAATATGGGATACAAGGCACTTGGTTTCGAGTTGCGCCACAATCGCTTGAGGCTATGCCAATGCCGTTGGTGGCACAAATCAAAGACCCAATTGGGCATTTTGTCTTGGTGCAACGTGTTTACAACGGTTATGTACTGCTTTCAGACCCAAATGCTGGTTTGGTCTTGTATACCTTGCCTGAATTTCTGCGAGTTTGGACTGGGCGCTCATTTGTCATGAAGGGTCTATGACTCGAGCCATACCAAGAGATTTGAGTTTGCCTCGAGTACCAAATTGGGTTTTGGCGCTTGCCTCAAGTCTGCTGCTGAGTTTGGCATTGCGCCCGATGGGTTTGGGTGCATTGGCGCTGGTTGCGCTTGTGCCGTTGCTGCTTGGTTTGCTTGCCGAAAAGCAAATTTGGCAGGCTGGTCTGTACACCTATGCTGTGGCGATTGGCGGGGTTTGGGTCGCCATTGAAGGTTTAGCCATCGAGTACCCGTGGGTTTTTGCAATTGGTGTTTTTGGCTATGCACTGGCTTTTGCGTTTGTGGGTATGGCTGTGGTTTGGTTCAAGCGTTTTTGGGGTTCTCGAGCCATTTTATTTTTTCCGATTATCTGGGTGGCGCTTGAGTTTTTAATTAGCCAACCAGCTTTACTAGGCAGTTGGGCGAATCCAATTATGGCAATTGGGTATACCCAGTTTGAAACACCACTTTTACAAACGGCTTGTTGGAGTGGCGTGACTGGCACGAGTTTTTTGGTGTTGGCGTTCAATGCTGCTTTTGTATTTGGACTGCTCAAGTTTCGGGCATTCAAATCTTGGCTGCCTCTAATTAGCGTTTTAGGAATCTCGAGTTTAGCAGCCTATATGCCTTTGAATTCGAGTCAATCCGTTGGACAGGCATTTCGGGTTGGTATTGCCCAAGCCTATATTCCCACCCTCGAGTATACGATTGCCGATTTTGATGTGGGCGCTCAGGCTCTGATTATTGAACGGTATAAAATGCTGATGGCAAAGCTGGTTAAAAATGGCGCTCAATTGGTGGTGTTGCCCGAAACCGCTTTTGGTGGCTGGTACAGCAATCTCGAGCAGAATTCAATCTTACAAGATGCCTTGCGTGGTGTTTCTTTGGCTTTGGTGGGTGTTAAAACCGCCTATGTCACAGATACTAGGCGCGAGGGTCGCAATGCGATTCTCGAGTACCAACGCGAAGCGGGGCGCTTGCGTGAAGTTTACGCTAAGCAAATTCCGATTCCTCTAACCGAAGCGGGGTTCGCTAAAGGCACAAATCTGGGTTTAGTACGTTTGGGTGGTGTGGTTTTTGGCTTGGGTATCTGTTGGGAAAATACCTTTCCAAGTTTAGCTCGAGCTTCGGTTCTAGGTGGCGCTGAGGTGCTGGTCTATCAAAACAGTTTGCTGTGGGCTGGGGCAACTGCCACACCGATTTTGCATCAGCGTATCAGTGCTTTTCGGGCAGTCGAAAATGGGCGCATGGTGATTCATGCCACGGGTGGTGGCTCGAGTGCAATTATCGATTTTAATGGGCGTTTACTGGCTACCGCGCCACAGACCCTCGAGACCACGCTGATTGGTTTGGTACAAGCCAGAACGGGGGTTACACCATTTGTTCAATTTGGTGATTGGTTTGGATTGCTTTCGGTGGTTGTTAGTCTGCTGCTTGGAATATCCAAACGTTCAGTTGACCCGATTAAAGATTTAATTTGGGGTTCGTGAGCTATTTTATTTTTGCCAATGTGTTTTTATGTCAGTAATTTTGTTGTCTCGAGCGCAATTGCTAATTCTTCGTTGGTTGGAATGACCAGCACTTCGACCCTCGAGTCAGCGCTAGAAATTCGTGTGGCTCGAGATTGATTGGCAGCTTCATCCAGCTTAACCCCAAGCCAGCCAAGTTTCTCGAGAATTTTTGCCCGCATTCGGGTGTCGTTTTCGCCCACCCCGGCTGTAAAAATAATCACATCCAACCCCTCAAGTGCCGCCAAATACGCACCAATGGTTTTTTGCACGCGGTAAGCAAAAATATCCAGCGCCGTCTGCGCCACTTTTATGCCCGCATCGGCGGCTTGCCAGACATCGCGCAAGTCGGCTGCGCCAGCTAAGCCCAGCATTCCAGATTGCTTATTCAGTAAAGTATCGGTGGCATCCACACCATTTCGCCGCACAAGCTCGAGAACCAGCCCCGCGTCTATATCGCCGCTCCGTGTTCCCATCACCAGACCCTCGAGTGGTGTAAATCCCATGCTGGTGTCTATACTTTCTCCAAAGCGCACCGCACAGGCACTTGCGCCGTTGCCAAGGTGCAAAGAAATAATTTTTAGTTGCTCGAGTGGGCGCTCTAAAAATTCAGCCGCTTGGCGCACCACAAAACCGTGACTTGTGCCGTGAAAACCAAAACGGCGCAGTCCCAATTCGGGGGCAATCGCGTATGAAAAGGCTTTTTCTGGCAAACTGGCATGAAAAGCGGTGTCAAAAACCGCTACATTCTCGAGGCTTGGTAAAATTTCTCGAGCTGCCCTAATACCGACAATATTGGGCGGATTATGAAGCGGTGCAAATTTAGCGTTCTCCTCGAGGACTTCTAGCACCGCCTCGTCAATTCGGGTTGGCGCAGTAAAAGCTAAGCCCCCATGCACCACCCGATGCCCAATGGCTTGTACCGCGCTAAAATCTTCATACTTGGCGATGGCACTAAGCGCCTGTGCATGATTCATCGCCAGCACCTTAACAATTTGTCCACCGCGCAGATAAGCGGCTTGTGGTACACCAATCCGTTCAATCACACCTCGAGCCAAAGTGCTACTCGAGGATGTTTCGATAATCGCATACTTGAGGCTCGAGCTACCTGCATTTAAGACCAGAATCTGCATAGTGGGCAGTTTATCGCGTAAACTATCCTTATGCTCGAACTCGTCACAAGGCAACAAGAACTTCGTTTGCGCTTACTCGCTAAACTTTATACTGGTCTGACCGAGGATGCCCATGCGTGGTTTGACCTCGAGAAACTCGATTTTAGCGCCGTGCCAAATATCCCCAGAGTCGAACCAGACGACGACGATGCACTCGAGTTACCCAAAGCCGACTTTCATGTCCCAGCCACAGTCAGCGAGACTCGAGCCGCCACGCTCTATTTGCTCGAGCGCGGATTTATTATCGGTTTACCGCCCGAAGTGCTAGAAGAGCAACAACTTGACCCCGCTAAAATGATGCTGCGTCTAACTGCCAACGGTGTGGATGCTTTTGAAAATTTTGCCCTTGCCAATTTCCAACGGGCGGCTGAACGTCCAGTTGGTTTTATCGCCAGCCCTGTGGTTCGAGCCACGGGAATGCCCTTGGGGCTAAAAGGCACAGCATGAACTCGTTGCACAGAGGTACGTCAAACTCGTTGCACAGAGGTACAGCATGAACTCGCCACTCGAGTATTTCCAGCGCCGTTGGGTGCAACTTTCTTTTTCTCTGGCGGTTGTGGCGATTGGTTTATTGGCGATTCAGTTTATTTTCGGCTCGTTTAAGGGCGTTATCCAAGAACTCTCGAGTGTTTTTGTACTGGGTGGCTTATCGTATCTTTTTGCCTATCTTTTTCATCCACTCGTGGTTTGGTTGCAAAAAAAAGGCGTGCGGCGCGGACTTGGTTTATTGGTGGCGTTTTTAATTGTGCTGCTTTTCTTGGCGGTTTCAACAATTTTAATCGGTACAGTGGTGCAAGAACTGGCGCTCTTCGCCCAGAAACTACCAATTTTAGTGACCAACACCCAAAACCAAATCAATATCTGGCTTGATGAACTCGAGCAAGTGCGCGGACAGAATCAACAAATCCGAGATTTGATTGACCAAGTGACCACGGCGGTACAAACCGCCCTCTCGAGCATCGTTCAGAACTTATTGGGCTTTTTGCAAAATGCCAGCAGTGGTTTGGTCACCCGCACGCTTGGGGTTTTGGGCGGGGTGGTGCAATTTTTCTTGGTGCTGATTATTGGCACATATATGCTTGGTGCATTTGAAGGAATCGGCAAAACTGTCTTGGGTTTATTCCCAGTTGGTTTCCAGCCTCGAGTTCTCGAGTTTTCAAAAGATGTTTCGGTGGCGGTTGGCGGCTACATTCGTGGACAGCTTCTGATTGCTTTGGCGGTTGGTACGATGGTTGGCACAGGCTTGGCAATTTTGGGTGTGCCGTTGGCGTTGGCACTTGGTTTTATCAGTGGCATTTTTAATATCGTGCCGTACTTGGGAGTGATTATTTCGATTGCCCCAGCCTTGTTGCTTGCCAGCCAATTTGGGTTACTGAAAGTCGTTTTGGTGATTGTCGTCTTTGTGATTGCCAACCAAGTCGAAGCGCTGGTACTCAGCCCCAACATCCTTGGGCGCAGCACCGAACTGCACCCGATTACGATTATCCTGACGATTATTGCTGGGGCAAGTGTGCTGGGCGTGTTTGGCGGCTTGTTGGCGGTGCCGCTTGTGGCATTGGCAAAACTTTTGGTCTATAAGCACTGGATTGGTTCAAAGTGGCATGGCGGGACTCGAGAAGAAGCCGTGCCGATGCCCGAGCCTGTAGAAGAAAGCTAATTTATTCGTGAATGTCTCGAGTCCTAAAACTCCAAATCATAATGGCAGCAAAGACAAGTGCATAGACACCCGCCGCACCAACCGACCACCAGATTTTGGTCCAGTCTAGGGTTGGCAAAACGTTATTTGGGATAAATTCTCCCAGCCCAGCGTTTTGCAAAGATTCCCCAATCAGGCGTTGCCCAAGGTTCAGGTTTGGCGTAAAGAAAAAGCGTTGCCATTGCTCGAGCGTTTCTCTGAGGCGGTCGGCTTGGAAGGCAGCATTAAGTGGCGAAACGCGGTTAAGTGTAAAAAGAACACTGGCTTGAATGATTCCCTCGAGTAAATTAGGTAAAACCACCACACCAATCACCGCAAGGGCTGGCGAAGAAAAGACCCAACTGATTAAGAATCCGAGTGCCAATGGCGCAGCCAAAACCAACCACTGCAAAATAAGCACAGCAAATAGATTTCCCCAGTCTCCAGCAAAACCCGAGGCAAGCCCAAATGGAATGGCAATTGTTCCAAAAAGCAGCCCGCCGCCAATGCCAGCCAGAATAATTGCACCTAGAATCAGCATTCCAGTTATAAACTTAGAAGCCAATACCCGCATTCGGTCTGGATTGGCAATTAAAATCGTTTTCCACATCTTAAAGGTGCGTTCCTCGCCAATTAAAAAAATACCAACCACAGCCGCTAATGGCAGCAGCATTAAAGGCAATACGCCACCAATGGCATTACGCACCAAACTGTACGGTGAGGCGACTTCGGAAATGGCTTTAGAAATCGCGTCGGTCGCATCCAGAATTGTTCCAGATGTCTGCCTCGAGACAAAACCAGCCACCACCAATTGAATCACTGGAGCGATGACTCCAAATAAAATCACCAGCACCCAGAAACGTTTTTTCTTAAAAGCCTTAAACCATTCGGCACTTATCATCTCGAGCATTATTTCACTCCCCCTGCATTGCCTTGGTCGCCAATCACTTCTAAGTACAGGCTCTCGAGGTCGGATTGCACACCAGAATCTAAGCGGTGCATTTGCGTAAACATCACACCGTTTTGGACCAAAAGCGGCGCGAGTCGGTAGGCTGCCGCCCGTGGCAAACGCATGGTTAGCCCACCCGAAGCCGACTCGAGGTTTTGAATCCATGGTTCGCGGCGCAGCACTTCAAGGGCTTTAACCGCATCGGTGGTCTCGAGGTGATAACTGGTGTCTATGCCGTCCACAATCGCACCCTGCAATAAGCCTTGGGTCGAACTGTCGCGCAGTAACTTACCTTTGTTGATAATCAGCACCCGAGGCGCAAATTTCTCAACTTCGGATAAAATATGGCTCGAGACAAAAACTGTAATCCCTTGGTCGCCAAAACTTTTAATCACTTCGCGCAGTTCGGCAATGCCTTCGGGGTCAAGTCCGTTGGCAGGTTCATCGAGCATCAAAAGTTTAGGACTCGAGAGCAGCGCCCGTGCTAACCCAAGACGTTGGCGCATTCCTTGGCTGTACTTGGCAACACGGTCTGCCCCTCGGGCTTTCATGCCAGTTAAGAGCAAGGTTTCTTCGATGCGTTTTTCGGGGATGTTGCCATGCAGTTTAGCTGCATAACGCAAATTATCGCGCCCAGAAAGATACGGGTAAAACGATGGCTCTTCGATCATTGCGCCCATCTGCTTTAGAGCAATACCCGGCACTGGCTGCCCAAGCAATTTAACATCGCCGCCCGTTGGGCTGATTAAACCCGCAATCATTCGCATCGTGGTGGTTTTACCCGCCCCGTTTGGACCAAGAAACCCCACAACCTCGCCCGAGCTTAGCTTAAACGACACATCGTCTACGGCGGCTCGAGTGCCATATTTTTTAGAGAGGTGATTAACCTCGAGAACAACACTCATGCCTTGCATTCTAAGCGCTTTATCTGGGATTTGTCGTCGTCCCTAAGTTGCAGCTCGAGTATCCAAACAAGCTCCCAAGTGCGTATAACAAGTTATGACCCGCAATGTAACCCAAGTGGCAGCCAATCCGTGGTTATCGCCATTGTGGTTAGGGGTTGTTATCCCACTGGCTATTTATGGCTTGCTGCGCTTATTTCCCAGTGCCGATGTACATTTGCATGGCACTGGACAACATTTTTATCTGGTCAGCATCATCAGTTTATTGTCGGCTGGAGTAGCGGTTTTTATTGGCTTTATTGGCTCGAGGTTACGCAATCTACAGGTTGTTTTGGTGTCTTTGGCGTTTATTTCTTTGGGGATTGCTTTTGGCACACATGGTTTCTCGACTCCCAATTTTGTGTTGCCCGACAACCGTGTCTCGGGGATTACCGCCGAGATGAGCGTTGTGCTGGCTGCTTTGTGGCTGCTGTCCTCGAGCTTCCCATCCGATGCGCCTTTGTTGCGCGATTTGGCAAAAGCCTCGGGTTGGTTGGTCTGGGCTTGGACGCTTTTTTTGGTGGTTTTATGTGCTGGTTTGTTGTTGCTGCCTTGGCTGGTGGATTGGATTCCACTCGATGAAAACCCGCTACACTTGCCTTTAAGTTTGTTGACGATTGGGCTGGCGTTATTAGCGGCTTGGCGTTATTGGCGCTCGTACCTTTTTACCCATGCACCACTGCAACTGGCGGTGGTTTACTGCGCTTTGTGGATTGCCACCACGCAATTGATCATCAGCACCTCGAGACTCTGGGATTTATCGTGGTGGTTCTATCATGGGGTACTACTGCTGGCAGTTGGCACAATGATTTGGGGCTTATTGCGACAGTACACTCGGGGGGCATTTGCGGCTTCTTTGTCAGGTATCTGGAATGCCAACCCGATGGCGCGGCTCGAGTCGGTGATTGACCCCGATTTACAAAACCTGATTCGTGCCACCGAAATCCACGATTCCTATACGGCTGGTCACAACAAGCGGGTGGCATTACACGCCGTACAAATTGGGCAAGCACTGGGCTTAAAACCCGAAAAGCTCAGGGCATTGGCGCAAGGTGGTTGGGTTCATGACCTTGGCAAACTCGAGATTCCACAAGCTATTCTTAATAAACCAAGCAGCCTTACGCCAGATGAGCGCACCTTAATCGAACAGCACCCAATGATTGGCTACGATTACGCTCGAGCCACTGGTTTTTTACCCGAAGAACTGGGCATTATTCGCCATCATCACGAGCGCTACGATGGCACGGGCTACCCCGACCAACTGAGTGGCGACAACATTCCCCTGCTTGCCCGAATTACCGCCATTGCCGATGTCTACGATGCCCTGACCAGCCGTCGCAGTTACCGTGAACCAATGACCCATGCTGCGGCTCGCGCCTTTATCATGGCTCGAGCCGGAACGCACTTTGACCCCGCTTGTACCTTGGTTTGGAGTCACTTGACCAAAAACGGAGCATTGCCCGAGGTTTTGGATACGTCTTGGTGAGAAGGCGCTGTATACCCAAAGCGATAAAATCAGCTAAACTAAAGTTGTTATGCTTCGCGTGAAAAACATTAAAATTGAAAACATCAACGGCATTCGCTCGCTCGAGTTGCCGCTTCATGATGGGATAAACATTATTTGTGGTCCGAACGGAATTGGGAAAAGTACAATTGTTGAGTGCATTGTTGGTGTTCTTATTCCGATGAATCAACGTCTAACTCGAAATGTAGCAGCCAATTTTGGACAAATATTGCTGCAAACTAAAGTAAATGGTCTTGATAGGAACGTACCCGCCCGAATTACATCCTTTGCAGGTGAAATGACTAAATACGGACAATACACTGATTTTATTAGTGAGGTTATGTATTTTCGACCAAATAGGTTGGTTTTATACCAAATTCTAAGCTCAATCCAGAAGCAAGAGAAAAAACCTTTTCAGAGTGTTGCAGGTGAATACCAAGGTAGCGGCATAGCTCTCGAGCCATCAAAAAACTGGTTAGCCCATCGGGATTTGTATTCGCATTACCCAGACGGCGACCTGACAGAAAATAACCGAATCAATCTCGAGGCTGGGAAGAACATTTTCAGTGTTTTAGACGATAAAGTTAAATTCTCGAGAATCAGTAAAAATAATGATGTGATGGTCGAAACTCCGTCGGGCATTATTCCTATGGAATACCTTTCGAGCGGGTATCAAGCCAGTGTTCTAACACTTCTGGCGATTATTCGGGAACTCGAGGCACGCTCAGATGGCGACCCTGCTAAAATAACGGACTTTGATGGCGTGGTCATTATTGACGAGATAGATGTGCATTTGCACCCAACTTGGCAAGCTCGGATTCTTGATGGCTTACGGGCTTTACTGCCCAAAGCACAAATTATTTTAACCACCCACAGCCCGCATATTATTCAGTCGGCTCGAGCCAACGAAGTTATTCCGCTCGAGGGTGAAAATGGGCATTTGCGCCAGCGCGAAGTCCAGGTTGGTGCATCTGGTTTTCAGGGCTGGACGGTTGAAGAAATTCTGCGTGATGTGATGGGTTTAACCAAGACTCGCCCAGCAGCCTTTACAAATTTATACGAGGCTTTTGATACTGCTGTGCAAAACGATGACCTCGAGACGGCTTCTAGGTTTTATTCTGAACTCGAGCAGATGCTCCATCCGACTTCTGACTTAAAAACTATTCTGAAGCTGCATTTGGATTCGCTGGGCGGGGTGCTTGAACCCGTATGATTCGTCTGACCTTGCCCGAAAAACCAGTCGAATTGACAAGCGAGTTAGAAGAAGCCCTGATTGAAGAATTTAGGAGTTCCGAAAAGGCTGTTTGGCACGCCTCATATATTCAAAAACCACTGCTCGAGATGACCGCCCACAAATGTGCTTATTGCGAACGGCAACTTGGCGAGGGTGTGAACGTCACGCTTGACCATTATGTGCATAAAAACCAAGCGCCAGAAAAAGTCGTGGCATGGGATAATTTATTGCCGTGTTGCCAAAGTTGTAACAGCAGCAAAGGCACATACAATGTTTTGACCGAACCGTTTTTTAATCCTGTGGCTGCACATATTCAAGCCCACCTCGAGATGACGGCTGGCGGGATGTTCAAAGGTATTTCGGTAGAAGGAAGGGCTGTTATTGGTCGTATGGGCTTAAATGCCAGTGACCAGAAAGTGCCACCGCGTTATCGTTTAATCCAAAAAATCACCGAGTTTTTAGAGGACTGTGATGACCTTTGTGAAAAGCTAGAGCAGCAGAATACGCCTCGAGAACGTACAAAATTACGCAATATAGTAAGGTCTTTACTTCATATGACCCGTCGTCAATCAGAATTTTCGGCAATTGCTGCCACTATTTTATTGCACGACCCTCGTCTCGAGGAAGCCAAAAATTGTCTCGAGCGGTTAAATGATTGGAATGTAGATTTAAGTCAGATGCTTGTGAACGCCCAAGAAATTGCTTTGACTTTGCGAATCAAACAAGTACAACCCCACTTTTCCTAGCCCAAAAGAATTGCTAAGCTATTCGGCATGGATTTACAACTTGCTGGCAAAGTCGTGATTATTACAGGCGGAAGCGACGGCTTAGGCGCAGCCACAGCCTTGGCGTGCGTTCGAGAAGGTGCAAATGTGGTGATTGCGGCTCGAGGCTTAGATAAACTGACCAAAACAGCCGCCAGCCTTGGTGGACAAACCTTAGCTGTGCAGACTGATGTCACTAATCCCTCTCACCTCGAGAATTTGGTGGCGCAGACCGTGGCGCGTTTTGGGCGCATAGATGCAATCGTCAATAACGCTGGTCGGGCGGCGGCTAAGCCCTTTGAAAACATTTCTGACTTCGAGTGGCAAGAGGATTTAGACATGAAATTTTTTGCAGCAATTCGCCTTTCGCGCTTGGCTGTACCTCACATGAGGGCAGTTGGCGGCGGCAGTATTGTTCATGTGCTGGCAATTGGCGGCAAAACCCCAGCCGCCAACAGTATGCCAAGCACCGTGTCTCGAGCCGCCGGAATGGCACTGATGAAAGCCATGAGTAAAGACCTTGGCAAGGATAATATCCGAGTCAATGGGGTGCTGATTGGGCTGGTAGAGTCCGACCAATGGGCGCGACGGGCGGTGCAGAGCAACCAGAGCGTCGAGAGTTTATATGCCAAATTGCCGCTCGAGTATGGCATTCCAATGGCTCGAGTTGGTAAAGCCGAAGAATTTGCCGATTTTATTGCCTTTTTGGTCAGTGCCAGAGCTGCCTACATTTCGGGTTGTGCGATTAACTTTGATGGCGGCATGAGCGCGGCGATGTAAAATGAGTTTCGCCTCATGATTGGGAGCATACCCTAATGGCATGGAATCTTTTGATGTGGCGGTTGTCGGTGCGGGTTTAGCAGGTTTAGAACTGACCAAAGAACTGAGTCAAAAAGGCTTGAGTGTGCTATTGATAGACCGCAAAGCCGATTTAAGCCAGCATATTCACACCACTGGTATTTTTGTACGAAAAACGCTCGAGGATTTTGAACTGCCGCCAAGCTGCTTAGGCGAGGCAGTACGTCATGTGCGCCTTCATTCGCCGGCTCGGCAATGCTTGGCGCTTTCGAGTCCACACGACGAATTTCGAGTTGGACGAATGGGCGAACTCTATACCCACCTGCTCGAGCAGTGCCGTCAATTTGGGGCGGTTTTTTCGGGCAGTACGCACTTTTTAGGCTCGAGTAAATCGAGTTTTGGCAGTGTACTGCACCTCGAGCAAGCTGGAAAGGCAATGGCAGTTCAGGTGCGCTATCTGGTCGGGGCAGATGGCGCGGTTTCTAAGGTAGCGCAGGACTTAAACCTTGACCAAAACAAGGAATTTATTATTGGGGTCGAAGATGTTCTCGAGAATGTGCCGCTACAAGGTCAGCCTTGTTTTGATGTCTACCTCGACCCAAAACTTGCCCCTGGTTATATTGCTTGGGTGGTTCACGATGGGCAGCACGTGCATTTGGGAACAGGTGGCTATGCCAAATCTTTTGAGCCAGCCAGCGCCCTCGAGACTTTTCGCCAAAGCGTGACCAGCCAATTTGATTTTTCCAAAGCCAAGTTGCTCGAGCGGCGCGGCGGCAAAATTCCAGTTGGTGGAGTCTTAAAAAACATTGTTAATACTCGTGGTTTGCTGCTCGGAGACGCGGCTGGCGCAGTTTCGCCACTCACGGCAGGTGGTTTAGACCCCGCAATGCGTTTAGCTCACTTTACCGCCCAGATGCTCGAGCAACACCTTGGCGGCAATGCTGCCGCGCTAAGTGCCTACAACGGTTCAGCGTGGCGTGCCAGATTTGCTTCGCGTTTGTGGATGCGGCGAATTCTAACGGGTGTCACCCAGCCGCAGTTGCTCGAGCTTGGTTTTGCGGCACTTCGGCTTGAGCCTTTCAAATCCTTAGCTTGGCACGTGTTTTTCGGGCGCGGTGGCAGTTTTCCTGAACTCGAGTTGCCCAAGGCTGCCCAGCACGCCTAGCTTTTCTCATTTGTGCCTGTCACAATGATACCAATGATTTTTGTACCGCGCCGTGAAAAACAAAAACGCCCACCCGGTAATCCGCTTAGTGGCGTGGCGTTATTCCTGACGGTTTTGCTGGGTTTATACACCGTGCGCTTATACAATTTGCAGGTTTTGGACTACCAAAAGTACACCACCATGTCCAAAGATAACCGTTTGCAGCCACGCAGTTTACGGGCAGTGCGCGGCGAGATTCGGGCTTCGGACAACACCATCTTGGTCACCAATCGCAATGCAGTCCAGTTGGTCTATAAGGGCGGCGAAGTGCAGCAACTCGAGCGGATTGCACGTTTGGCAGGGCTAACTTTGCCCTTGCCACAGCCCAAGAGCGGCGAAGCCGAAGTGATTGTCAAAAAAGATGTTCCAGAAGGTAGCATTGTCGCACTCGAGGAATGGTTGGCTGGTCAGCAAGAAGTTCTCGAGTTGCGCTATCGGGTGCAGCGCGTTTATCCGAGCGGTTTGGTTGGCAATTTATTGGGCTATATGGAACCTGCCAGCGAAGAAGATTTAGCCGATAAAGAAAAAAACTACGACCTTCAGGATTTGGTGCCACAAAATGGTCTCGAGGCTGGTTTAGAGAATCTTTTGCGTGGACAACATGGCGAAAAACTCGAGGAGGTGGATTCTAAAGGGCGGGTGGTGCTGGGCAGGGACCGCATTGTCCGTGAGGCTGAACGAGGCGCAACCGTCACCTTAACGATTATTCCTAAGCTACAACGAGCCGCCGAAAAAGCGATTTTTGAAGCCAAAGACGAAATCAATCTCTTAAACCGCAAAAATGGTAAACCCTTGATTGAACAGGCTCGAGGCGCAATCGTGGCTTTGAACCCAAAGACTGGTCAGATTTTGGCTTTAGCCGTTGGTCCAAAATACGATCCCAATTGGTTTTCGACCCAGCCTCGAGACCCCAAAGGAATCGCGGCGCTTTTGGACACCGAATATAAACCAATGTGGAACAGAGCCGTCAAGCAGTTTGAGCAGGGCAGTGTTTTTAAGCTCGTGACTAACAGTGCCTTGCTCGAGGCTGGGGCTGGCAATCGGCGTTTTTCTTGTCCGCCTTATATCATGTACGGTGGTCGCCCCAAGTGGAATTGGAATCGTGGGCGCAACATGGGGGCAATGGATGCACGGCTGGCGATTGCCAATTCATGTAACACGTGGTACTACCAAGCGGCAATCAATTATCAGGTCGGCTCGATTCGTGGTCCGATTCCATTTGCCGAGATGTTAGCTCAACGCGCCAAAGATTTTGGTTACGACCAACCAACGGGCATTGAAATTATTGGCGAACAGGTCAGCACAATTCCAAGCCCATCGGTTACACAAGCAGCCAACAAGACTTGGTTTCCGGGCGAAAGTCTCAATTTTTCGATTGGTCAAGGCACAATGCGAGCTAACCCGTTGCAGGTGGCGCGGATGTTAGCCACAATTGTCAACGATGGAAAACGCCCAGAACTCACTGTGGTTAAAGCCATCAATGGTCAAGCCAAAGCCCCCAAACCGATGGTACAAATCTCGGGCAAATACTGGGAAACCTTAAAACAAGGAATGCGCTTAACCGTAACCCAAGGCACTGCCAAAGAAGTGCTGCGCGATTTCCCAATTGCCACGGCTGGCAAAACTGGCACAGCCCAAAATCCCCAAGGCGCACACCAAGACCACGCTTGGTACATGGGCTATGGTCCGGTCGCCGACCCAAATCTGGTGGTTGTGGCATTTTTTGAAAATGGAGTCGAAGGAAGCGGCATTGCCTTGCCAGCCGTCAGAAAAGTCATGGCGGCTTTTTGGAACATTAAACTCGAGCCAAAGAGATAAAAAAGCTCATGATGACGTAAGCATCACACACCAAGCGCTCAACACTTGGTAGACTGCTCTTCATGAACACACCAACTCGAGGGACAAGATGAAACTGCGCGGTACGGCTGGGGGCTTAAATTTATTGCTTGAGCCTTTGGATACGCCAGAAACGGTATCAGCAATGCTTGAGACTCGAGCCAATTTACTTGCTGAAAATGTCGAAATCGAATTGGCTGGAGTGGTTTCAGGGGCAGTTATGGAAACGGTCTGGCAGCATATTCAAAAGGCGGGCGGTCAAGTCTCGAGTTTGCGTCCGCCACGCGATACCAATAAAGACAGTCTGGTTTCCTCGAGTAAAACCGAAGTCATACCACGCACCATGCGGGCTGGGGTACGAATCGAAAAAGCTGGTAATGTGATTGTGCTGGGCGATGTCAACCCGGGCGCAGAACTGGTTGCTGGCGGCGATATTATTGTTTCGGGGACACTGCGCGGGATGGCACACGCTGGGGTTTCGGGGCGTGAATCTGCAATTATTTACGCCCAGCACATCGCTGCGCCACAAGTCCGAATTGCTCATGCCATGGCTCGAGCGCCAGAAGGTTCGAGTTTAGCCAGTTTACGCCCTGCACCTGCTTCGGATGTGGCAGAAATTGCTAGGCTCGAGGCTGGGCAAATTGTGATTGAACCCTACAAACCCTAAAGTTTAGCTGGGTCTATGCCTTATCTCGGGTTAGTCTGAAAAACTCATGAGTTTTTCGTGAGTCAAAATTTGTTTTGGCTGACAATACTTTAAGGATTAGGTTACTAAGATGAGTCTTGGTCATTCACTTTTATCATTCAAAATAGCGGTTTTCTCTAGGCTACTCGAAAAAATGTTCTCGAGATAAACGCACACTTTCATCAGTCTAGGCTGATTTTTGAGGTTGAGATGAAAAAATGGATGGCTGCCCTTCTTGGTTTTATCCTTGCCAGTGGCTTAGCGCTGGCGGCTGTTACGGTGACGGTCAAAGTTGGTGATTCACTCGGTTCTATTGCTGCCCAACACGGCACGACAGTTGCCGAATTACAGCGCTTAAATGGCATCAGTGGTGTGAATATCCGCGTCGGTCAAGTCCTAAAATTGCCAAGCAGCAGCGTTGTGACGGTGCGTTCTGGCGATAGCCTCGAGACTTTGGCGGCTCGTTATGGGGTCAGTGTCCAAGCCTTACGAAGTGCCAATAACCTGACTGGTGACAAAATTCGGGTTGGACAAGAACTGCGGCTACCCAAAACAGCCTCCGTCTCGAGTGTGCCAACCGCCAGTCGCTCAAGTTCGGGCAGTGTTACCGTGGTTTCGGGGGACAGCCTAGAAAAAATTGCCAAACGCCATGGGGTTAGCATACAAGCCCTGCGGACTGCCAATAAGCTCAGCAATGATTCCATTCGAATTGGACAAGTGCTTTTATTGCCAAGTCAGACCTCCACTCAAAAGCCCAGCCAACCAGCCGCAACCGCCAAAACTGTGGTTGTCCAAAATGGCGATACCCTCGGAGAAATTGCTCAGCGCAACGACACCACGATAGAAGCCTTGCAAGCTGCCAATAACCTTAGTGGCAATTCCATTCGGGTTGGACAAGTTTTGGTTTTAAGACCAGCCACCAAGCCCAAAGTCTCGAGCCAGACCAAGCCTCAGGTCTCGAGCCAAACCAAGCCCCCAATCTCGAGCATCAGCGTGGTGATTCAATCTGGCGATAACCTCGAGAAAATCGCTAAACGCAATAACATCAGTGTTGCTGCCCTAAAAGCCACCAATAATCTGACTTCGGATGCCATTCGGGTTGGCGATACCTTACGACTGCCACAAAAACCAGTGGTTGCCAGTGTTAAGCCAACCGCCACCAAGCCTAGAGTCTCGAGCAGTAAGCCAGTTGTTGCAAAACCCAGCACCACAAAACCCAAAGTCTCGAGCGCCAAACCAGCCACTGCAAAACCCAAAGTCTCGAGCGCCAAACCAACTGCCACAAAACCAACTGCCTCCAAACCCTCGAGTTCAGTCAAGCCGACCGTCTCGAATAAGCCTGTCGTCTCGAATAAGCCCAAACCATCGAGTCCAGCCGTGGTCAGTACCGCAAAACCCAATACCAGAATTATTTCACCACCACCCAATCTGCCCACCGCGACAGGTAGAGTTGTGACCGTGACTGCACCAACGGCAGTGGTGGCATCTCCACCCAAGCCAGTTGTCGCTGCACCTAAGCCAGTGGTGACTGCACCTAAGCCATCGGTTGTTGCATCTAAGCCAGTGGTGGTTGCCGTTGTCAAACCACAGCCTGCCCCTACAGTTCTTGTCCCCAAACCACAGCCTGCCTCTACAGTTCTTGCCCCTAAACCGCAACCAGCCCCAATCACTGCTAAACCAAGCACCATGCCAAGCACCTTGGGCTTTAGCGAACCGCTCGAGCTTCCAGTGACCGAAGACAGCCCAATGATAGACCCAGCCCTCGAGTCACCATTTTTTGATGCGACTGCCCCCGAAGGTAAACCGACTGCGCCAAGCGACCTTGCACCAGAAGACATCGAAATCGAAATCCCAGCCAGCCAAAGTGCGGCTTCGATCAAACCACCAGCCCCAAATGCCCCAAGTTATAGCCGCACAGAAAAAGTGCTTTGGCCTTTATCCGGCACAATGACCAGCCGTTTTGGTTGGCGCAGCTTGCGCGGTAATCGTTACCATACGGGCATTGATTTAGCTGCTCCACGTGGCACTCGAGTCTATGCGGCGTTGTCTGGCAAAGTCGAATTTGCTGGCTGGAACAGCCAAGGTTACGGCTACTTGGTGATTATTCGTGGTTGGGACAACCGCCGTTATTATTACGGGCATAACTCGAGGCTCGATGTTAAACGTGGACAATGGGTGCGCCAAGGGCAAGTTATCTCGAGGGTCGGCAGCACTGGTTTTTCGACTGGACCGCATCTGCATTTTGAAATTCGGGTCGGCAACAGCGCCAGAAATCCACTGGCATATTTACCAAGAAGCCGCCTTGCTTTGGCATCCTCAAGCCGATGATGCGCCTACTCGAGCCACGATGATGCGCCTACTCGAGCCGAAACGGTAGTAAACTGAGTCCATGTCACTTCTCCTCGAACAGATGTACAAAGAAATTCTGCTCGAGCATCAAAAACGTCCGCGCAACTATGGCAGCCTCGAGCAGAGAACGCACACCGCCAAAGGGCATAATCCTTCGTGTGGCGATGAATTGACTCTGGATTTACAACTCGAGCATGACCAGATTATAAGTCTGCGATTCGCTGGGCGTGGTTGTACCATTTCACAAGCCAGTGCCAGTTTGCTGACGGTGGCAATAACAGGAAAAACCATTGCCGAAGCCCAAGCGATTGCCACCGCTTTTGGCATCATGATTCGCACAGGTCAGACCGACTCGAGTTTGGGCGATTTGAATGCACTGGTTGGTGTCGCAAAATTGCACACCCGAGTCAAGTGTGCCACCTTGGCTTGGCAAACTTTAGAATTGGCGCTTTCAACAGATTAAGGTGGGCGCGTTCATTTTCTGGTCTCGAGGCACAGACGAATATCTGGGTCTCGCGTTAGACTCGAGTCATGCTGCGTTTTTTAATGGTTCTGGTGTTTCTTTGCACTTCGGTTCAGGCGCAATTATTATCCGACAAAGGCGCAGAATTACCACTTTCCGTGGTCAAAACCCCACACTTTGATGTCCTGCATCCACCGCGTTTAGAGTCGTTTGCGCGGCGGGTGGC
Organism: Deinococcales bacterium; assembly: GCA_043778225.1. Classification (GTDB taxonomy): domain Bacteria; phylum Deinococcota; class Deinococci; order Deinococcales; family JAAFIG01; genus JAAFIG01. Next base: position 18,734 of record JAYWGM010000052.1, read on the forward strand.
GGCGGCTGCCGAAAAAATGCGAGCGGCAGTTCTCGAGACAGTCGGGAACGACCCCGGACGAACTTACATTTTGGTCAACGACGAAACCGACGATTTCAATGGTTTTGCTGTGCCAGGACCATATCCGTTTATTCGCGTTTTTGCGACTTTTCCGCGCCCAACTGATATTGGCGCACAGTGGCAAGATGCGATGCACGCGCTGGTCACACACGAGTTTACCCATGTGGCGCATTTATCCACTCGAGATGACTTGCGAAACAGTCTGCGTGGTATTTTTGGGGCAGTACCGGGCATACTCGAGGCTCGAGTGCCACCAGCCTGGTTTGTCGAAGGCTATGCCATTTACCTCGAGACCAAGCTAACTTCGGGCGGACGAGCCAAAGACAGTGCCATCCGTACCCTGCGGGCGCAGATGGCTCGAGCCAGTGTTTTCCCAAGTTTATCCGACGCGGGCATTGGCATCAATGAGCAGTACCCATTTAGCAACACTCGTTATGCTTTTGGGGCGGGTTTTGTCTGGTTTTTGGTCGAGCGCTTTGGCGAAAAGACCATTCGCCAAGTCATTGCCCTCTACAATCAGCGCATTACGTTCGCTGAGGCGTGGCAAGAAACCACCAGACAATCACTTTCGAGTCTTTGGGAGACATGGGCGGGGCAAGAGCGCTCACGGGCAATCCAAGAACTCGAGGACTTCAAAGCCACAGGTCTCGAGGCTGGGCGACCTTTGCACTTGGGCAGTGGCACTCCAGCTTGGCAACCCGACGGTTCATATGCTTTTATGAGTGGCTTAGCTGTGCGTTTTGTCAATCAGAATGGGCAACTCGAGCCGCGCACCATTGGCTTGGCTTCGCGCCCAAGTCGGCTTTCATGGGATGGCACTGCGCTGGTCTACTCGAGAAATGTGGTGCGCGGTGCAACCACTTACGGCGAGGTTTTTAGACTCGAAAATGGCATCGAAAAACAACTCACCACTGGCGCTCGCGCTCGAGATGCAATTTTTGACGGGCAGTGTATTTTGTACATCCAAGATTATTTAGACAACTCGAGCATCTGCCGAATTTGTGGTGACAAGAATGAATTGTTCTATGCCGCGCCGTCTGGTTGGCATTTATTTCACCTTGCGCCAAAAAATAATAAAATTGCCCTGACCGTCTGGCGACCGGGTGGATTTTTGGACATTGCCCTGCTCGAGAATCAAAAACTCGAATTCCAGACTTCCGATGCTGCCCAAGACCAATTTCCAACTTGGGTTTCGGATTCTGAGCTTGTCTTCTCGAGCGACCGCAGTGGCAGCGCTCAGTTGTACCAGCTTAAAAATTCGCAGGCGTACCAGTTGACGGCTGCCACGGGTGGCGCGTACAGCAGCAGCCGTAAGCCCAACGGCGACCTGACTTTCTCGAGTTACACCAGTGGCGGCTTTGAAACCCGAATTATCACGCCAAAAACCAAAAATGCGGTGCGTCTCGAGATAACGCAGCCTGTACCGCTCGACAATTTATCGGGTCTTGAGTACCCAATCGAAAGTTATAACGCTTTTCCTAATCCAGTTTTTTGGTATCCCGCCACGCAAAGCGGCATTGGTGCAACGGTGGTCGGGGCAGACCCAGCCGGTCTTTTTTCGTGGCAAGTGTCAGCCGGCTATGACCTTTTTAGCGGCACTGGCTTAGGTGCAAATTTTAGCCTCAATTTTGCGCCAAGCCTCGAGTGGAGCGCTAACCTTTTTGCAAGTATTGACTCGAGTGGCTGGCGTATACAACTCTCTGCGCCGTGGGCTGGACGCGGCGAATCACAATTCTCTGGGCGAGCCAATTACATTATTCGCCCAACCGTTGGGGTTTATAACAGCATTCCGTATGCTTCGCTTGGTCTTTTTTTAGGGGCTGCCCAGACCGACGACTGGAATTACCTCGAGTATGGCTGGGGGATTGGTGGCTCGCTCAATCTGAATTTAGCCAACGATTACTCGCTGGCTATTACTTTAGCCGACACGGTGGCTGGATTGCCTTTAGGTTTTAATTTTGGTCTCCGTGGACAATTTTTTGGCAATCCGACCCTGATCGCCAGCCTGCAAACACATTTTTCTTTTGGTCTGGCTTGGCGCAGCGAAGATGGTTTTCTGGCACTCGAGCGAATCACGATTCAGCCATTTGCCAATCTGCAATACAGCAATTTTCTCGAGTACAACCTCGGGGTGCGTATTTTAGCCGATGCTATTTTTAATTATTATGCGCCGATTTCTTTTGGACTGGAATTTAGCTATGGGAACGGTTTTGCAGTTCGTCTCGTAACCATCTTACCGCTCGAGCAGTTGCGGTGAATTGTTAAGATTGTTACTCGAGTCAGTCCATCTTTAGGACGATGACAAAACTGGTCTAAACCGACAAAATAAAGACTGAAATACGATTCTCGCCCTCTTTCAAGATTTTTGGAGTCCTGCATGAAAACCTTTTTGTTATCCGCCATCGCCATCGCCATCTCGAGCTTGGGATTTGCCAATGCCCAAACCCTCTCTAAATTCGCGCCAGCCAATGCCCTTGCCAGCATTGAACTCAACGATATGGCTGGCGCTCGCAAACAAAGCGCCGCACTGGTCAAGCAACTTGCCGACCTGAACATTGGCACGGTGCTTGCCGAAGCCACGGGCAGCAGCAAAAAAGAACAGCGCGACCTCGAGATGATGCTCAACGACTTTGGTTCGTTGGTAGACCGCGAAGGCTTGGTTTCGCTGTATTTAAGCCCCAAAAGTGGACAAGTTGGGTTTTTATTGGCTGCCCGCCCAGCCACCAACAGCGACGCGAAAATGACCAAATGGATGCAGGACAGCGCCAAAAGTATGGGCGCTCGCGGCAGCCGTATTTTGGGCTTTCCGGTCTACCAAAGCAGCTTTGTCAATTTTGGGTATTTGGGTGGAATCGCCTATGCCGCCTCGGACACCGCCACGCTGAACGAATTTTTAAGCCGTTTTCGCAACCAAGGTAATTTCACTAAACCTAGTCTTGCCGCCAGCCCCAGTTATTCCGAAGTCATGAACCAAGTTGGCACAGGCAATATGCGAATTTACTTTGACTTACGAAATGCAAGCCAGTTGGCTCGAGGCATTATAGACATGGTAGACCCAGAACTGCCCGGTATCAAACTCGAGCCAGTCTTGGATGCCCTGACCACCTATGGTCGTTTTGCGGGTGCATGGCGCATTACTTCAGATGGCATTGACAACACCACGATTACCGTCCCCGAAGCTCGAGGCGCAGATACCCAATTTGCTCGGCTTTTGACCCCCAAAGATGCCATAGACCTGAAAGCCGCCAGTGTTGTGCCAGCCAGCGCTACTGGTTTTAGCACCAGCAGCAACAACTTTACCCTCTGGTACGACTGGCTCTCGAGCCTTACCGACCGCACAGGTGTCAACCCCGGCGGCTTAGATACCTTCTTTAAGGGCGAATTTGGGATTGATGCCCGTAAAAGTATTCTTGGCTGGATGACGGGCGAACTTGCCAGCGCAACTTTTATTGGCAAAGGCGCAGCCCAATCTTTAGGCGAAAGTGTCCAGTACATTGGCACAAAAGACGAGAAAGCCACCTCCGAGATGATCGAAAAAGTCTTGCCAAAACTGATTGAAATTGGTCAGAGATTGGCACAACAAAAAGTAAACAGTAAATTTACCAAAACCAAACTGGGCAACACCGATATTTACCGCTTTGTGGTTGCCGATAACACTCCGATTATCTTGGCAGTCAAAGATGGCTTTTTGATGGTTGCCACTTCCGACACGGGCATTACAGCAGCATTAAGCAGTGGCGCGAAACTCGAGAGCAGCGCAAATTACAAAACCGCCACGGCTCGAGTGCCAAAAGATGCGCTTGGCTGGAGTTACGGCGACACCACGGCTGGCTTAAAAAGTGCTGCTGAAGGCGCAAGTCAAATCCTCGAGTTGGTGCTTGGCTTTGGACTGGACTTGAAACCCAGCACCAGCAAAAAACTGGTCAGCAGCATTACGGGTTTACTGAATGCCCTTGGCGACCGTGCGGGTTTTGCAATTTCTTGGACAGAGGTTGCACCCGTTGGCACAAAAACGCGGAGCTTTCAGCCAGTCAAGTGGTAAGCAAAAAGTAAACAAAAAAGGCGCATCAAGTGCGCCTTTTTTGTTGCTCGAGATTGTTGACAAAAATGACAAAATGTCATATATTGGACTAGCCATGAATGTTATCAAGCGCAGTACCCTAAAACAATTTTGGCAAAAGCACCCACACGCCAAAAGTCCACTTGTTGCTTGGTACAAACTTCTCCGCCGTAACCGTTACACCAATTTTAACGAACTACAAGAACATTTCTCGAGTGCCGATTTGGTCAAACAACTGACTATTTTTGACCTTGGAGGCAACAAATATCGCCTAATCGCTTTTATTCGTTATACCGCCCAAACCATTTTTGTAAAACACATCCTGACCCACGAAGAATACAACGAATGGAACAAGCAAAAAAATTGAGGAGACCATGCAAAGCGTTCAACAAATCACAACACAATGGGCTAAGGTTGCCAAAAACATCAATATCAAACGCCCAGAAACCCAACTCGAGTACGAGGCTTTACTCGAGTTGATAGACCATATTACCGATATTGTTGAAGACCCCGAAAACAATCTTTACTCTGGATTATTAGACTTAGCCTTTATTTACACCCATGACTGGGAAGAACAGCACCAAAAAAACATCATCCCAGAGGCAACACCACGCCAAATGCTTGGGCTACTGATGCAGCAAAAAAACCTTAAACAAACCGACCTCGAGAAAGCGGGTGTTGCAGACCAAGCCTTGTTGTCAAATATCTTAAATGGCAAGCGCAAAATTAGTATTGCACTTGCCAAACGCCTGAGCCATTATTTTAAGGTCTCGAGTGAGTTATTTATTTAGCTTTAATGCCTTCCACAGACAATAAATACAATTTTTGAAAGGTTGCAGTATCTTGTTCCCAAATCCGCCCGTCAGCTTCGGCAGCCGCTCGTTCAGACTCGAGCAACCAACCTTCCAAAACCAATTGATGACCTCGAGATGCAATAATACTGGTTTTAAGCGCTATTCGCCGAGCAAAATCGGGTTCGCCTCGAGTGCTGATTTCGTGCTGTGGTGTGACAACAACATTGCTCAGACCAGCTTCCAAGAACAGTCCCTCGAGATGGTCAGCGATTTGGTTATCCATCCCAGCATTGGCTTTCCAAGCGTAGTACACGTCTAATGCCCGAGCCAAAGATTCTGGTGGTGCTGGGCGTAACTCGCCGCGCAGATGGTTGTAATCAAGTACCAACAGCGCACCACCTATTTTTAGGGCATTTATCATTTGCTGAACAGCTTTAATCGGATACTCGAGCCATTGCAGCACTCGAGCGCAGATAACCAAATCAAATTCAGTTTCAAAACCAAGGTTGTAAATATCAGCACTTACAAACTCAAGATTCGATACGTTCGCATGGGCAATTCTGGCTTTCTCGAGCATGGTATCGCTGACATCCGCACCAATGACAAACCCTCGAGAACCCAATAAATCTGCTATCCCACGAGTAATCGCACCAGTCCCACAACCCATGTCCAGCACGCAAAGAAAAGGTTTTTGTGACTCGAGTAGAAAACTGTAAAGCCTCGAGAAATCAGTCTCTAAACTCCGCGCCTCGAGAATACCCGCCGTAGAAGCAGGCATCTCGGCACGTTGTTCTGCCAAACTCAAAGTAAAGCCAGTACAGCCTTGGTAAAATCACTCGAGCCAGCCGTTCCGCCCAAATCTCGTGTTGGATGACTAAACAAAGCCTGCCGCACGGCTTCTTCGATGACTCGAGATAATTCAGGGCGCTTAAAACTGTACTCAAGCATCATCGCGGCACTTAAAATGGTGGCGGCTGGATTGGCAATGCCTTGTCCAGCAATATCTGGGGCAGAACCATGAATTGGTTCGTACAAGCCAATTTTATCGCCCAGACTGGCACTTGGCAGCAGCCCAAGGCTACCGGGCAGGACACTGGCAAGGTCAGACAGAATATCGCCAAACAGATTCTCGGTCAGAATCACATCGTAACGCTTTGGGTTTTTGACCAGAATCATGGCGCAGGAATCCACATATTCGTGGGTTAGTTCGACATCTGGAAATTCGGTTTTTTGCACATGAACCACAATTCGCCGCCAGAATTCCGAAACCTCGAGAACATTGGCTTTATCCACACTGCATACTCGGTTTTGCCGTCCTCGAGCCGCCTGAAATGCCCAACGCGCCGCCCGTTCGACCTCGGCTGTGGTGTAACGAATGGTGTTAAAGCCGCCGCCTTCCTCGAGTCCACGCGGCTCACCAAAATACGCCCCGCCAAGAAGTTCGCGCAAGATTAAAATATCCACGCCACTGGCAATTTCGGGCTTTAGGGGCGAAAGATGCTCTAAACCCGCGTAAACTTTGCTCGGGCGCAGATTGGCATAGACTCCCAAGGCTTTACGCAGTTTCAGTAATCCCGATTCTGGACGCAATTCTCGAGCAATGTTATCGGTACTTCCGGGCAGCCCACCGACTGAACCCATCAGCACTGCATCCGAATTTAATGCCGCCTCGAGAACTTCATCACCCAAGGGTTTACCGTATTTTTCTGTACCCGCCAGCCCAAAGGCATACTCGGCATACTCGAGGTCTGGCGCGAGTTTACTAAGCACTTCTAAAGCGCAACGGATAACTTCTGGACCAACACCATCACCGGGAAGAACAACAACTTTTGGCATAAATAATTCACTCCTTCAAAAAATAGGACTGCGTGGTTTTAAGTGACTTTACTGCGCTGGGCAAATTCTGGGTTTTTCCATGTTTGGGCTTGCATAATCTGCTCGAGTATTAAAACGGCGTTCATCACATCTGCATGGCTGTTATAAAGCGGCGCAAAACCAAAGCGCACAATATCTGGAGCGCGAAAATCGCCGACCACGCCAGCCGCAATTAGGGCTTGCATGATTTCATAACCGTGTGCGTGCGTATAGCTGACTTGCGAACCGCGCAGCCTTGGCTCGAGTGGCGTAACACAGGCAAAACCATAAACCTCGAGCGGCTGCATGGCGTTTATGAATAAATTGGTCAGGCTCAGGCTTTTGGCTCGAGCCTGCTCGATGCCAAATTCTTGCCAAAGCTCGAGCGCACCACTCAGGGCAGTCAGTGCCAGCACAGGTGGTGTTCCTGTGGTAAAACGCATGATATTTGGGGCTGGCGCATAGGCTGAATCGAAAGCAAACGGAGCAGCGTGTCCCATCCAACCAGACAGCACCGGTAGGGCAGCATTTTGGTGTTCTCGAGCCACAAAAATAAAAGCAGGTGCGCCAGGTCCACCGTTGAGGTATTTGTAGCCACAGCCAATTGCAAAGTCGGCTTGGCAAGCATTTAATTCAACTGGAAATGCCCCAGCGCTGTGTGCCAAGTCCCAGATTGCCAATGCACCAACATCGTGCGCTCGAGTGGTTAGGCTTAACATATCGAGGCGTTCGCCAGTGCGGTAGTCCACTTCGGTTAAAAGTAAGACCGCCACATCATCGGTCAGGGCAGTCTCGAGGTCGGCACGTTTGACAAAGCGCAATTCGTAACGGTTCTCGAGCAAGGCGTTAATGCCCTGCGCCATGTATAAATCGGTTGGGAAATTATCAATGTCCGAAACAATCACACGCCGGTCGGTGCGCAGTGCCAAGGCTGCCAGCAAAACTTTAAAAACATTGATGCTGGTGCTGTCGCACGACACGACTTCATCGGGGTTTGCGCCAATTAAGGCTGCCAATTGCGCCCCAACCCGAGTTGGTAAATCAATCCAATGGTTGGTGTTCCAGCTTTGAATTAAGTCTTGTCCCCATTGGCGCTCGATAGCGTCGGCAACTCGAGCCGCAACGTGCTTGGGCAGTGCGCCAAGGCTGTTGCCGTCTAGGTAAATTTTGCCTTGGGGCAGAAAAAAACGGTCTCGAGCAAGGCGCAATGGGTCGGATAGGTCGAGGGCTTGGGCATCAAGGAGATTCATCGGCGTTTGAGAATATCAGGTTTAGGCGGGGCTTGGTTAAACATTTCTTTTGCCGATTGGCGTGTCCAAATCATGGTCGCAATATAGGCTGGAATAAACAGCATCAGTTGCCCCCAGACCGTGGCAAAAAAAGTAATTTTTAAGACTGCCGATAAAACAATCTGTAAAGCCAATGTGCCAACGAAGACCAGCAGCACTTTTGGCAAGGTGCGCCCTAAAACACCAAAGTATTTTTTCCAAGAAAAGGTATTCTTACTCGAGTCTTTAACGGCTTTTTCGTAGCCACGCCGAGCCAGTTTAATTTCGCGCCTTGTTTTACCCATCTGGCGAATATACCAAAAGACTTGGTAGTCTAATAGTCATGATTGCACTTTTGCCCGAACTCGAGACGATTCAAACCTTCGAGACCTACCCGAGCGCCCCAGAAATCGTTGGAGTTTGGGTGCATCCATTGCGTAAAAACCGCTCCGAAAACGGCTGGTTTATGGAATATGTGCGGGTCGAGGCTGGCAGTGTCCAGAATACGCCCACGCCGCTCGAGATTCGCCAAATCAGCGTCTCTTGTGCCGACCCAGAGCGGATTAACGCTTTTCATATCCACACCAAACTCGAGCAAAACGAAATCTGGACAGTCATTAGCGGGCAATTGGTGGTTTGGCTGGTGGATTGTCGGGTGAGCAGCAGCACGGCTGGGGTGAAACGCAAATTTGTTTTAAGCGGCGAACAACCGATGCAGTTGTATATTCCGGCTGGGGTGGCGCATGGTTATCAGGCTGGATTGCACGGCGCAACGCTGTTATACTGCATGGATCAGCAATTTAATTTAGCCGACCCCAACGAAGGGCGCTTGCCGTGGGACCAATTTGGCGCAGACTTGTGGGAACAAAACAGAGGTTAAGCCCTAGTTACTCGAGCCAAAAGTTGTGGTTTGAGTCGAGAAACGAATTAAGGAACGACAGCTATGGCTGGCATTGTTTTGGACACGATAAAGTCTTTTTGTGGTGTCCCTCGAGTTTTAGGCTCGAGGGATTGGACTTAGCCGATTATGGCTTGAAAAGCGCAACTCGGTAATTACCACCAAAATTCTCAGAATTATAGACATTAACCAAGACAGAACCATCATCACTGATGCCGATTGCCTCGAGAATTGTGTAGTTTGGAACAATAATTCGGGTGTATGCACCGTTTTTATACAACCAATACTGATAATCGGTACTCGAGGCGAGTCCAGTAGCTCGGAGCAAGACATCACCGTTGTTGTTGACATCGAGAAGCCTCATGTCCGAGTCTTGGATTGGTCCAGGTACTGTGCCGAGTAGCGTGAGCGCCGCATCGCCCTCGTTCCACTTAAATAGTTGCTGACCATTCAAACCATAGACCGTTCCAGCGTTGGTTAAACCCGAACCAAACGTCGAAGTCCTAGGAGTCGGAATAAAATTTGTACCTTTTAGAATACCGTCTGGAAAAAGGACTGTTCCCGAATTATTGATGCCCAGCGCTCTATATCCGATGACGCTGTTCGGTGTTTGCCGTGAGAGTTGAGTCGCACTGGCATCGTTGGTTTGCCATCTGAAATGTTTTCCTCCATTTCTAATTTCAGAGGCAACAACTTGTTTTGCATCATTGCAGCCAAAGACAAAAGTCTCGTCTGCAAAAGGAATTTCGCTGATGCTGTTGGCTGTTGCGTCGTAAAACAAGGCGTGATTGATGCGCCCTGTCTTGTACGCCATGTAAGCAACATCACCGTTTGAATTGATACAAGGTTGTGCGTATACATCATACGAAATACTTGTGTAACCACTTGGCAAGGCGGGTAAAGCCGTAGTTGTTGTTCCACCGTAAACAAACCCAAACTGATTTCCTGTAACTAAGGTATCTACAGTCGTAAAGAACACGCGCCCATTGGCACTGATTGCCTTACCTCGAGCCGATGGATTGGTAGAAACAAACGTCACACCGCCACCACTTGGGGCAGCCGTGACCGTGACCGCCACAGCATTTGAAGTCATCCCACCACTGCTGGCAGTGATGTTGCTCGAGCCTGCCGCTACGCCTGTTACGATGCCAGTACCAGAGACAGTCGCTTTAGCCGTGTCGCTCGAGGCGAAGGTAAAGACTGGTTGTGTGGCTAACGCCACATTGCTCGAGTCCTTACCAACAGCAGTACAAGTGCTTGTGGCAGCCACGGCAATACTTGTTGGGGTACAAGTCAAGGCAATACTCGAGAGTGTTGCAACTGGTGATGTGTTCGGTACAACCAAAGTGTACGTGCCGTAACCCGGAATGCTGATGGTGACAGTATTGGTGCTGGTATCGAAGGTGTAGGTGATGGTTGTCCAAGTTGTGCCGTTTAATTGCAATGCCACGACTTGAGAAATAACGGCTTGAGGGTGCAGATTTCTTAAACCTAAAGCCGCAATTTCGTTTGGCTCGAGTTTAATTTTAAGGCTGGCATTACTGGCAAAGTTACCGATGCCTCCGCCAACCACAAAGGTTTTTCCTGCCACGATTTTTTGGTTAGTTGGCACGGCTGGTGGGCTGGTGTTTTCGGTGATGGTTACAGTTGTATCTGTGGTTAGCGCACCGGCTGGGAAAGTGGCACTGGCAACACCATTGCTCGAGGTAGCAGTTCCACCGCTCGAGCCAATCACTGTGCCTGTGGGTTGTGGCTGTGGACACGCCACCAATACCGCCGAAAGTAACGCGCCAAACAAAAAAAATCTTTTCATACCAGCCTCCGTGGTCTCGAGCCTCGAGAACCTTTAAGCAGTCTAAGAAAAGGGCGTTACAGTTGGCGTAACAAATATATTTTTATTGTGCCTGACGAATTATCTGGCAGCCGTCAATCTACCAAACTCAACTGGGATTTCACCGATTTCACGTTCAAAAGTTTGCTTTGCCCGCTCGAGTGTCTGGGAGGTACGAAAAACATCATCGGCAATCACTTCAAGAAATCGCTCAAGAATCCCAATGTCGAGCGGCTCGAGGTGATGCAGTTTCTCGAGCAAATTGGCATTGGGTGTTTCAAAACTGGTTTTGAGGACTGTATCCCTAAAACTCTGCCAGAGTTGAGCGCGAATAATCTCGGCTTCGGGGACATCTATGCCCTTTAAGAAACTGCCTTTATACCAACCCAAAGCCGCATCAAAATCGAGGCGCTCGAGGGCAGCCAAGAAAAACACAACATCGGCTTTGAGGTTCTGTAATTCGTACCTGCCATGCTGGTTATCAATCGTGGTGGCATCACCAAGGGCATCGCGCAGTCGTTTGATATTGACCCGAAATTTACCTTCGCTGGTGTGGCTGCTTTCTTCTTGCCAAAGTGCATCAATCAGTTCGGCTTTGGCAATACTTGGTCCGTCTTCGCGCAAGTAGGCAACCAGCAGCATGGCGAGTAAATCACGGACTTTTGAGGCTCGCCAAGGTGTGGCAATACCGTCTTGCTCGAGTCCAAAGACACCAAAGGTGCGTAAGTACGAATTGGCAATCTGAGTGTCGAAATGCACTTTAGGTTCTTGAAAAAACAGCATGGCTTGCGGGAATAATCTTTCCAGAACAATCAAATGCCCACCAGCCTGTTGGCTGTGCAGCACCCCAAGGGCTTCTTTGGCTTGGGTTTGCAGCAAATCGGCTTGATTTAAGTACCAATAAATAATGGCTTTTGCCAACTGCATTTCGGCTTTCTGGCAGGCATTACCAAGTGTGGCACTGTGTTCTAATGCCCTCACATTATGTTCAAGGGCTGTTTGGAATTGTTCTAAACCCAAGTAGACCAAAGCCAGACGGTGATGATGGTCGGCTAAACGGTCTGGTGGATAGCTAGAGACGGGCGCATCGGACAGAATTTTTAGCGCCGCCTCGAATTGCCCAATGTTTAAGTTCATTTCAGCCGCCTGTAAATGCCAGCTATAGAGTTTATCGGGTTCTAAAGCGAGGTCTGAAGCAAAAAATGCTTTAACGGCAGCAACATTACCCAAAGTTGATTCTGTCCAGGCTTGAAAAAATTTAGCATTCCCAACTTGGATTGGCTTATTGATTTTTTCAAACAACTCGATGCTACGAGCAAGATAAGCCCGACCAGAGCTTGATTTTGACATTGCAAATTCAGCCGCACTGGCGATGTAATAGGCGTGGGCGATTTGCAAACCATCTTGTGTGGCTTGGGCATAACGCAATCCCTGAGCAAACATCTGACTGGCTTTTGGGTAACTGCCCTGTGATAAATAAATCAAACCAAAGTCGTTGTGCATTTCGGCTAAACGCACCACCATGCCTAGTTCTCGAGCCAAAGCAATGGCTTCCTGCATTAAAGGCGCAGCTTGTTCGTGGTCTTGGGTGGCAGCTAAAGCTGCACTTTTTTTACTTAAAACCAGCATTAAATAGCGTGGGGTGGGACACTGCCTTGCCCAAATTTCGGCTTGCTCGAGAACTTCTAAAACCTTTTTTGGCTGGTCTTGGTAGTAATAAAAACGATTCCATTCAAACAGCAGTAACGTCTGGTCTATCGCATCGGTGGCAACCAGGGTTTTTAGAATCTCCTCGGCTTGTAAAAACTGCCCTTGGTTAATCTGAAATCGCGCCAAATGAAAGCCGATGCGACTGCGAATTGGTTCTGGGTATTTGAGAAACCCAGTTTGAGCAAAATCAAACGCCTCTTGCGGTTTTCCAACAAAATCAAGGGCGTAAATACGGTGCAATGCAACATCGGCTGAATCATCGTTTTGGGTTTCCTCGAGAACCACATCGAACTTGCCCAGTTCACGAAGCGACTCGAGATACGCCAGACGAACCGCTTTATCTGGTTGGTGCTGCAATAAAAATTGCGCCTCGAGGACAACTTCTTCATGGTCATAACTGGCTTTGGCATCGTGCAGCGCCAACCTCGACCATTCGATTGCTTTGGGATGATTGGCTGCCCGTGCATGATGCGCTTTTTCGGTATTTGAAGCAACGACATCAACTATTTTTAAGTGAAGCTTTTCTAATTCTGCTGCTCCCAATTGCGCCCGTACAAGCGGCGCAAATAACGGATGTGCCACAGCAAAGACCGTTTGACCCAAACTCAGAGCCTCACGCACTAAACCAAGGTACTCGAGTCTGGTTGCGATTTCTAGTAAATCGTGAGTTGGCACAGCCAAAATTTTTGAGAGGTCGGATAAGCTCACTTGGCGATTGAGGACACAAATGCCACAAAGTACCATCCAAAGCCGTGAATCACGTTTGGCATTGGCAATTCGAGCGTTCAGCACCGCCTCGAGATTTGGCGGTAGACTTTTGCCTTTTGGAACTTCAAAAACCCAACTGATTCCAAGGTCTTTTAATGCCCCGCCATCGCGCAAAAAACGCAGCAACTCGAGGGTATACAGCGGATGACCTTCGGCTCGAGCCATCAGCCATGTGGCTAGAGCCTCGGGGAAGGCTGGGCTGTTCAAATGGCTTTGCAGTAAATCATGCACCCCAAGCTGGTTCAGTCTTGATAAAACCAAGCGCTGCGGCGCGACTGCATTTTCGAGCAGCACCGAATCTTGGATAAACCCCTCGAGAAAGTTAATTTGGCTTGGTCGGGCTGAAATCACAAAAAGCACAGGCGCACGCCCCAGCAATGCCCGACGATACAACGCCCGAACCCCAGCAAAATCAGCGGCACTAACCTCGTGGGCATCCTCGAGCAACAGCACCAAACCACCGCATCGGTGGGCTAAACGTTCAAAAGCCAATGCTACGGCATTCCACAATGCCAATTGGTCGGGCAGCACCACGGCTTGCGCCACTCGCGCCCAAGGTAGTTCTGGCACAAGCCGACGTGCCGCCTCGATAAAAGCGGGGTCGCGCTCGGATTCCAACGCCAGAAAACAATGCCGCAATGCCTGAGCTAACCAGCCATCAGGTGAACAAGAAAGTACCAAACCAGTTTTAATTTGGGTCGCAAAACCACGCAAGGCATGGCTTTTACCAATTCCTGCCTCCCCCTCGAGCAGCAGCATCTGCGTCTGACCACGGGCAGAGGCTGCCAACGCCGAATGCAGACCGCTCAGAACTTCGGAATTGGTATTCTCAAAAAGCATAAAAACATGATAGCCCAAAACTTGATCTTAAAAATTAAAAAGCAAAAATAAGCCTTGACGTGATATACCCAAAGGTGTTACCCTTCCAGCGTGAATTTTACGAACACCACCACAACCATTTAGCGACAAGCGCCCAACCGCCTGTCGCTTCCCGCCATCCCTAAAGGCGGGTTTTTTATTGAGTCAAAAGGAGAAACCATGAAATTAGCCATTGTCGGAGCAAGCGGTGCAGTTGGACACGAACTTTTAGCCGTTCTCGAGAAATCAGACCTCAAATACGACCAACTGCGCTTGTATGCCAGTCCGCGCAGCGCTGGTACGGTTCTCGAGTGCCGAGGACAAAAATTAACGGTCGAGGTCATGCCCGAAGGCAAAATAGATGCCGATGTGATTTTGGCTTCGGCTGGTGGCAGTATTTCTAAATCCCAAGCACCCATCTGGGCGGCTGGTGGCGCAGTGGTGATAGATAACTCGAGCGCCTTTCGCTACGACGATGCGATTGCCTTAATTGTGCCAGAAATCAACGGCGATGTCCTTTTAGCTCACGACTGGAGCAAAGGCGGCATTGTTGCCAATCCCAACTGCACCACCGCAATTGCCGTTATGGCACTTGACCCGATTCACCGCAAATACGGCATTAAACGCGCCATTATCAGCACTTACCAAGCCACAAGTGGCGCTGGCGCGAAGGGCATGAGCGAACTGCTCGAGCAAACCCGCAATGCTTTAGACAATAAACCAGTTACAAACGAAGTTTTTGCCCACAGCATTGTTTTTAATGTGATTCCGCACATCGATTCTTTCCAAGAAAACGGCTATACCAAAGAAGAAATGAAAGTCGCTTGGGAGACCCGAAAAATCATGCGAGCGCCCAGTATTCGCCTAAGCTGCACTGCTGTGCGAATCCCAACGCTGCGTACCCATTCGGAAAGCATTACGCTAGACCTCGAGCAACCCGCCCAGCCAGATGATGTACGGGCGCTGCTCGAGACGGCGGCGGGTGTAGAAGTGCGCGATGACCCAAGCCAAAAACTGTACCCGATGCCTTTGACTGCCAGTGGCAAATATGATGTCGAAGTTGGGCGGATTCGTGCCAGCGAGGTTTTTGATGGCGGCATAGATTTATTTGTGGCTGGAGACCAACTCTTAAAAGGTGCAGCCTTAAACGCTGTGCAAATTGCTGAGTATATGCAGAATAAAGGCTTAATTAAATAAAATAATCACCTAAACCTACCTGCCACAAACGAAAAACAACAATTCGGATTCTCGAGCCACACACACAAAGTCTTCTCCCACGTGGGCGAGGCAAGCCCCGCCCCTACGGTTTAGCAGCACATTCCTCGGAGAAAATGGTGATTACCCCAATTCATTTTGCATTGATTTTATTTGTGGTTTTTAATTGGGGTCTGAGTTTTGTGGTGATTCATTTTGGCTTGCAGGGCGTACCGCCGCTTTTATTGGCAACCTTGCGTTTTACTTTAGCCGCCTTTCCATTGGTTTTTTTTTTGCGTCGCCCAAATGTGCCAGTTGTTTGGTTTTTGCTGTACGGCATTTGTACAGGTGTGATTCAGTTTGGGGTGGCATTTACCGCCATGAACATCGGAATCAGTGCTGGGTTAGCCAGCCTCGTGATTCAAATGAACGGCTTTTTTACGGTTATTTTCTCGAGTATTTTTTTTGCCGAGCGGGTCAAATGGTTTGGCTGGCTCGGGCTTGGTGTGGCGTTTATTGGCATTGGCTTAATTGGCACAACCCGCGACTCGAGTGCCACCTTATCAGCGGTGCTGCTGATGTTGCTGGCGGCTCTTGGCTGGGCAAGTGCCAACCTTGTGGTGCGCCATGTCTCGAGTTTTAACCCAAAGCCAGATTTATTTGCGTTTGCGGTTCATGGCAATGCGTATGCGCCCTTGCCACTTCTCATGTTTTCCTTGCTGCTTGAGGGTGGGGTGCGGGATTGGGATGCAATAACCCACCTCAGCCTGACCTCGAGTTTGAGTGTCCTGTATCTGGCTTGGATTGCCACAGTCGTTTGTTTTGGTGCGTGGGCATTTTTAATTGGGCAGTACGGTGCGGTCAAAATTGCCCCATTTAGTTTGCTTGTGCCAGTTTTTGGGATGGTTTTAAGTGCCTTGATGCTGGGCGAACAATTTGGTTTTATAAAATTACTGGCGGCTTTTTTGGTGGTGCTGGGTTTGGTGATTAGTGTCTTTGGCTCGAGAATATGGAGGTCGGTATGAATTATGCAAGGCTACTTAAAAACGCATCTTTGATGGGTGCATTAAAAGAACTCGAGGAATTACTCAAGACGGGGCAGGAAACCTTTTTAGATTTTGAAGAAAACCAACTTGAGCAACCACTGGCAGCCAATAAATGGTCGCGCAAAGAAATTGTCGGGCATCTTGTGGACAGCGCCCTCAATAACATCCAGCGTTTTACTCGAGCGCAAATCCCAAGCCATCTCGAGCAGGGTGTCTTGGTGGTGGCTGGTTACGCGCAAAACGATTGGGTCAGTTTGGCGAAATATAACGACCGTCTGAGTGCCGATTTAATTGAACTTTGGCGCGGGCTGAACGAACATATTCTAAGTATTCTCGAGCAACCCAGCGCTGTCAGTTTAGCGGTGCAAATTCAAATTGGCGATGGCGAACCCAGCAGTTTAGAGGATGTGTTTATCAGTTATGTGGGTCATGTCAAACATCACTTGCAGCAATTAACGCCGTGATTTTTTGCGGTATGCTTCGCCGCGTTTCTCGAGACCTGCGATAAGAATGATTGGTGGTTCAATGTTGACTGCAAAATACACCCGAAAATCCCCGACTCTTAAACGAAAAGGAGTAATGTATCCTTTACCGAGTGTTTCGATGTCGCCAATTGCCGTGACAGCTAAGCGTTCAATGCCATCAAGGACACGTTCAAGGTTTTCATTGGATAGTTTCTCTAAGGCTTTGCGAGCATGGCGGTTATATTCGATTTCATATGGTACAAGTTCAAGTCGAATGCTCACTTTTTCTTCGTTGCAAAATTTGGCGCATTTCGGCATGGCTGGTGGTTTCTGCCCGTCCTTCACGCCACTCGAGAATACCTGCCTGTACTTCTTCTGGGACAGCATCTTGGCTGACTCGAGCCAAACGCAATTTAGTAGTCAATGGGTGTTCAATTTCAGTTGGAATGGTTTCTTTCAGCAATGTCTCGAGCGCTTGACGACGGGTACGAATTCCGCGTCGCTGGCGAAAAGTATCAATTCTTGCCAATCCTTCTTTGGAGAGGGCTTTTTCAAGCAGGGTCATGGCGGTATTCTAAGGGGTTTTTTATGAATTTAATAGTTATGAAGTTCGGTGGTACGCTGATGGGCAGCACCGATGCAATTAAGCACAGCGCCAGTTTGGTGGCTGCCAATACCAAAGCAGGTTCTCGAGTCGTGGTTGTGCCGAGTGCCATGAGTGGTGTGACCGACCAGTTATTAAAAATTGCCAGCAGTGCCGAACAGGGCGAAATTGACTTTGCCAATAGCGAGATTTTGCAAATGAAAACCCGTCACCTCGAGACCGCCAGCGCTTTAGCCATTCGAGAAGCTGGTTTAGAAAAACTCGAGGCGATGTTTAGCAGTTTATCCCAAACCATCAATGGAATTTACCTACTGCGTGAACTTTCTAAGCGAAGTAAAGATTTAATTGTATCTTTTGGCGAACGCCTGAGCGCTCCACTGATGAGTGCCGCCCTCGAGCAGCAAGGTATACCCGCCTTTGACCTGACTGGCGGACAAGCTGGAATGCTGACCAACAATAATTTTGGCAATGCCCGACCACTGCCCGAAGCCTATAACCGCATTCCTAAGCGGCTCGAGGGATTATTCCAACAAAATGTCACGCCAGTCGTGACGGGTTTTATTGGCGAAACCACAACGGGCGCAATCACCACCCTCGGGCGTGGTGGCTCGGATTACACCGCCACCATTTTAGGCGCGGCACTTGGTGCAACCGAAGTTTGGACTTGGAAAGATGTGGATGGCGTGATGACCACCGACCCAAGAATCGTGCCAGAAGCCCAGAATCTCGAGCAATTGAGCTACGCCGAAATCATGGAAATGGCGTATTTTGGGGCGAAAGTGCTGCATCCGTTGGCGGTTGTGCCACTGCAAGAAAAAGGTATTCCACTGCGGGTCAAAAGTGCTGCCGACCCGAGTTTTGCTGGCACACTGGTCTCGAGCGAATCACACCCATCAAAAACGGGGGTCAAAGCCGTCACTGCTGTTAGAAATGCCAACATCATCGACATTGGCGGCGCGGGCATGGTTGGGGCAGCCAACATCACCTCGCAAATTTTTGATGTGCTTGCCAGTTTAGATGTCAATGTGATTATGATTAGCCAATCCTCGAGCATGGCAAACATCAGCATTGTGGTGCAACAAGCCGATGGCAAACGCGCCCTAGAAGCGCTGCAAAAACAATTTGCGGAATCTGATAGTGTCGGCAAAATCGAATTCTGGGAAGCGATTAGCGTGATAGCGATTGTCGGCGAAGGAATGCGCGGCGCTAAAGGTGTGGCGGCTAAACTTTTCACGGCGGTTGCCAACGAAGGTATCAGCATAGATATGATTTCTCAAGGCTCGAGCGAATTAAACATTTCCTTAGCCATAGATGATGTGCATACTGTAAATGCGGTCAGAGCCATCCATAAAGCCTTTGGACTGGATAAACTCGAGGTGTAGAATGAATTTTCAAGAAGCCCAAGAAATCAGCCAAACCAAATTAACTTAATCACTCTCGTTTGACTATTTTGACCCTGAAAGCACGGCGTAAAAATCCGAGTGTGGATACCCAAGCTAAACTTGAGGCAGAAGTGATTATCTTAAAAATCCATGCTGAACAAACCGCTTTGATGAATGTTGAGAACTGATGAAAGCTGCTGTTGCCCTTTATGTTTTTAGGATGCGCCCAAAAAGTGAGCAAAACCTAATTTTTGATAACGTTTATTGGGCTGAGTAAGCGTGGGGTTTTACCTGTGCGTTGCTGGTATTCTTTGGCAATACTTTGACCCGCTTCGCGCCCAAACCCAACATTGGCAAGCATCACCACGCTACCGCCAAAGCCGCCGCCAGTTAAACGAGCCCCATAAATTTCAGCCGTATCTTGCGCCAATTCAATAATCAAATCTATTTCGGGTTCAGAAATATCGTAATCGTCGGTCATTGAGGCGTGCGAAGCGTAGAACAATGCTCCCAAGGTCTCGAGGTCGCCAGCTTCTAGGGCAGCCACGGCTTTTAAGACTCGAGCATTTTCACTAATCACGTGTTTGGCGCGGCTCGAGAATGGTTTTGGTAGGGCAGCGACACGATCTAAATCGCGGGGCAGTAAATCGCGCAGGCTGTCTATGCCCAGTAAAGCACAAGCCTGTTCGCATTCGGCACGACGGGTTTTGTAATTGCGACTACCATTTAGCGTGGTGTGGCTGTGGCTGATGCCACTGTGCAAAATAACCAGTTCAAGATTTTTTGGTAGTGCCACAGTTTGGGTCTCGAGCGTCTTAAAATCTATAAATAGGGCTTCACCGTTTTGTCCAAGGCTACACGCCATTTGGTCAAGTAAACCAACCCGAGCGCCAACCAAGCCATTCTCGGCACGTTGGGCAATTTTGGCAACTTCTAAATCGGATAACTCGAGTTGGTAGGCTGCCCGCAAGGCTTTGACGGTACAAACCAACAATGCCGCACTCGAGGAGAGTCCGCTACCCAAGGGTACATCGCTCGAGAAAACAGCTTCAAAGCCACTTAATCTATGCCCGTCTTGGCTCAACACCTCGGTCACGCCTTGAATATAGTCAAGCCAATCTTTGCCTGCTTGTTCTGAACCAAGGCTATACTCGAGCAGTTGATTTTTTTGGACACTAAAAATCTGCACTGTCTGGTCGTTTCGCGGCTCGAGCAGCATCGTACAGCGCTGTAAAATTGGAGTCGGTAAAACCAGACCCTCGTTGTAGTCGGTATGTTCACCAATCAGGTTGACTCGCCCGGGACTCGAGGCTTGTAGGCTGGCTTCTTTGGAAAAATGGTTTGTGAAAATCGCGGCTAAATCCATAGGCTTAGTTTAACGTCTTTTCATCTAAGACAGGGCTTAACGTCTGCTTTTTTAATTTTTTCTTGTCTGGGACAAAATATACGCCTTTTTATTGGGTTAGTCCTGTGTTCGTACTCGAGTGCATTTGTGCAAGAGGTGCTTGCAAGTGCGCTCTTGGGGCTTTAGGATACACAGCACCGAAATTATTATGATTCTTAAAGAACGCTACGAACAAGACTTACGTCTGGTCGGCTCACCGCAAGGTTGGGCAATCTTTACTTTGACCATTGGGCTGCTGCTTTTAATACCGCAGCTTTTTCCAGCTTACGCTTATCCGGTAGCGCTATTTATGGTGTACAGCTTGGTGGCGATTGGCTTAAATATCTTGGTTGGTTTTACTGGGCAAATTTCGCTGGGTCACGCTGGTTTTTTTGCAATTGGGGCGTACACAATCGCTAAACTTGCACCAATGATTACTTTTCCTATCGCCCTGGTGGTGGTGGTGGTGATTTGTGCCGTGGTTGGCTATCTGGTTGGTATTCCAGCCTTAAAGCTCGAGGGTCCATATTTAGCGATTGCCACCAGTGGTTTTGGTTTAGCAATGCAGCAATTTTTTGGCAATACCCCGAGCGATTGGTTTGGTGGACAGAGCGGTTTGATTGTTGAAAAAAGCCAGTTGTTTGGTGATTTATTTGCTCGAGACCGAGCCTATTACTACATTATTTTAGCGGTGGTGTTACTGATGGTCTATATGGCGTTTAACTTGGCGCGTTCACACATTGGTCGAGCCTTTGTGGCAGTGCGCGATGCCGAACTTGCCGCCCAGACCAGTGGGGTCAATGTTGCCAAAATCAAAACCCTTGCTTTTGCCATTTCGGCGGTTTATGCGGGTGTCGGTGGAGCATTATTTGCACCGTTACTGGGCATTGTTTCGCCAGAAAGTTTTGGCTTGTTGCTGAGTGTGCAGTTTTTAAGCATGATTGTGATTGGTGGCATTGGCACGGTGGCGGGTGGCATCCTTGGGGCGGGTTTGGTAACAGTGCTGCAAGACCAACTGGCGCAGGCTGGTGGTTGGTCTGGGCTTCTATACGGCTTGGTGGTGCTGGTGGTCATGATTCTCGAGCCACTGGGGTTGTACGGGCGCTGGATGAAAATAAAACTCTACTGGAAGACGTGGCCATTCTAATGAAGGTAAAAAGGTTAAAAGTGAAAAGGTTAAAAGTAAACACCAAGCTCAGCCTCATTAGCTCGATTGATTCATTCTCGAGTCTTACTGCTCGTGTCCTAATCTTTTCACCTTTTTGCCCTTTTACCTTTTTACCCTTAAACGCTGGTGCTTTATGAGTCTCGAGCAAGCGATTCGGCTTTTGATCATCGGTATCGAAATTGGCAGTATCTATGCCTTGGTGGCGCTCAGTGTGGTTTTGCTGTACCGCACTTCTCGAGTTCTTAATTTTGGTCAGGGTGAATTAGCACTTTTGGCGTGTTTTTTGACCTTTACCCTGACTTCACGGCTTGGTGTCCCGCTTTGGTTATCGTTTTTGGCGGGTTTGGCTGCCAGTGCTGTGGCGGCTGGCGCATTTTATTTCTTTTTAATGCGCCGTGCCAAAGCCCAAGATCCGATGAGTTTACTAATTTTAACGCTGGGCTTTAGTCTATTTGCCAATGGTGCTTTATCGTTGCTCTTTGGGGTGGACAACAAACAAATGCCCGGTTTTGTGGATGTGATTGAAACATGGACAATCGGTGGTTTTTCGATTGCTAAAAACTCGGTCTTGGTGGCAGTGGCGGGTTTATTGCTGATGTTGGCTTTGTACTTTTTTGTCCAGAAAAGCAAAATCGGACTAGCCATGCGGGCGGTTTCACAAAACCCAGAAGTGGCTAAAGCCCTTGGTATCCCCGTTAACCTGGTGCTGGTCTCGAGTTGGGCAGTGGCAGCCATTCTTGGCAGTGCGGCTGCGTTGCTCTTAGCGCCAGCCATTTCCTTAAACCCGAGCATCATGCTCGACCCGCTCAACAAAGGTTTTGCCGCCGCCGTGGTTGGTGGTATGACCAGCCTGCCGGGCGCAGTGCTTGGTGGGTATTTACTTGGCATCATCGAAGCCTACGTGGGTAATTTTGTACCCGCTTTTAAGTTGGCGCTGGCTTTTATTTTGGTGATTTTGGTCTTGGTTTTTCGTCCTCATGGCTTGCTTGGCGAGAAAGAAACTCGTCGGGCATAAATCGTGCTTCGGCACAAAAAGGAGTAAGTATGCGTAAGCGAGTTGCAATTGGAGTGACCGTTGGGTTATTGGGTATCGCCGCCGGGCTTTCGGGCATGGCACAAGACATTGGTGTCACCAAAACCAAAATTAAAATTGGTACATGGGGTCCAACCAGTGGTCCGTTTCAACAATTTGGACGGGTGATGATTGGGATTGAAGCCTTGGTCAATAAAGTCAACCGTGAAGGTGGCATCAACGGGCGGCAAATCGAACTGATTAAGCGCGACGATGGTTACGACCCAGCCCGTACCAAGCTGGTGGTCAAAGAATTGGTTGAACGCCAAGGTGTTTTTGGTCTGGTCGGCGGTGTGGGTACAGCCAATGGTGCAGCCATTCTCGAGGATGTGCGCTTGAACCAAATTCCATGGGTTTCGCCGGCTTCGGGCAGCACTTTATTTAGTCAAATCAAAGACGGCAAGCCACGCACCCCAAGTGTTTTTGCGACCTACACCAACTATGTGATTGAAAGCATTTTGCTGTTGCGCCATGCGGTCAACACCTTAAAAATAGAAAAGGTAGCAATCGCTTATGTCAACAACAGCTTTGGTAAAGAAGGTCTGGCGGGTGTCCAGTCCGAAATTGCCGAACTTAAAGGCAAAGCCAAATTGGTTGGCGAAGTCTCGCACGAACAAACCGAAAGTAATTTGGCACTTCAAGCCCTGAAACTCAAAGACAGTGGCGCAGAAGCCGTGGTTTTATACACCGCCGGCGATGCGATGCTTTCTTTGCTGCGTGAAATGGCAAAAATCAATTACAAGCCACAAATCCTTGCCTCGAGTGTTGTGGCTGGTGCAATTCTGCAAGCAGGACCTGCTACCCAAGCCAACGGCGCAATTATTGCCAGTTACATTCCGATTCCAACGGCTGCTTTGGCAGATGGTAAAAACGGCGATGCTCGAGCCGATGCGGCTTTTGCTGAACTCTTAAAACTTGCTCCAGATGCCGCCAAAGCTGACCCACTCTCGACCTTGGCTGGTTGGGCATTTGCTGAGCCTTTAATCGAAGGCTTAAAGCGGGCTGGACCAAACCTTAACCGTGCCAATTTTGTTAAAGCCATGGAAGGCATCAACAATTGGAAAGGTAGCTTATTTAACAGCATTTCCTTTAGCCCAACTGACCGCCAAGGCAACAACAGCGTCTTTTTGGTCAAGGGTGTTTATGCACCACGTCCCGGCTTTGTGGCTTTGGGCGGCTGGATTTCGTTTAATAGTGAGCGCTAAATTTTAACCGTAGGGGTTTGCCATGGCAAACCCCTACAACCAAAAAATAAACTATGCAAAATAAGAATGTACAATTGCTCGAGGCAAAAAATGTAACCCTGCGTTTTGGTGGCGTGACGGCTGTCAATGATGTTTCGTTTACTGTTGGGGTGAATGAGACTGTCGCCCTGATTGGACCAAACGGTGCAGGTAAAAGCAGCCTTTTTAACTGCATTACCGCCCTCTACAAGCCGCAAGTCGGTACAATCCAATTTGCTGGACACGAATTAACAAGCTCGAGTCCAGACCAGATTGCCAGCTTTGGCATCTCGAGGACTTTTCAAAACATCGAATTGTTTGGCGGTTTAACGGTTCTCGAGAATTTACTGCTCGGGCGACATCAGCACCTCAAAGTCAGTTTATTTCACGCCATGCTTGGCACACCAACTTGGGTCAAATCCGAAGTCGAGCAAATTAAACGCGCCGAAGCGATGATTGAACTTTTGGAACTGCAACTCTACCGTGACCGCCGTGTGCGTGGGCTACCTTATGGGGTGCAGAAAATTGTTGAAATCGGACGCGCCTTGGTATCTGAACCTAAATTACTGTTGATGGATGAACCTGTGGCGGGTTTAACTTCGGACGAAAAAGACGAATTGGTACAGCGTTTGTCTGAACTCAAAAACGAACTAGGCTTATCTATTTTGTTGGTCGAACACGACATTCGAGTGGTCTCGAGCCTTGCTGAGCGGATTGTGGTTCTCGAGTACGGACGTAAAATTGCCGATGGTACACCCGAGGAAATCCGCAACGACCCTGTGGTGATTGCCGCCTACCTTGGTGAAGAAGCCCAGACCTTAGAAAAGCAGGGTGAAAAGGTCAAAGGGTGAAAAGGTGAAAAGGTCAAAACAAGGGTTAAAAGGTCAAAGGGTGAAAAGGTGAAAAGTAGTTCTTGTACTCAAAATCAGCAAAATATTGTCCAAAAAAGCAGCCATAGAGGTTTGCTTTTTCCCTTTTTCCCTTTTTCCCTTTTTCCCTTTTCCTCCCTAGGTTCTGTATGCTAGAACTCGAGAATATCGAAGCTGGTTATAGTCGGCAAACCATTGTCTTACGTGGTGTTTCCCTAGAAGTACCACAAGGTAAAATTGTGACCTTGTTGGGTGCAAATGGGGCTGGCAAAAGCACGACCTTAAAAACAATTATGGGTTTAATAGACGACGAACCACGCAAAGGCAGCGTGGTGTTTGCTGGTCAAACCCTGACCCACAAAGACACCGAAAGCATCGCCCGAAGCGGTATTGCGCTTGTGCCAGAAGGACGTGGGATGTTCAAAGACCTGACGGTTCTCGAGAACCTGATGCTTGGGGCATACCACCACAGCAGCAGCGCCAGCAGCACCATGCTCGAGGTTTTCAGGCGCTTTCCACGGCTCGAGGAACGAAAAAGCCAACACGCTGGCACATTATCGGGTGGCGAACAGCAAATGTTAGCCATTGGACGCGCCTTGATGAGCCGCCCTAAACTGATTTTACTCGATGAACCCAGCCTTGGGCTTGCACCTAAATTTGTCCAAGAAGTTTTTGGGGCAATTGCCAGCATCAATGCCGAAGGGGTCAGCGTGATGCTGATTGAGCAAAATGCCAAAAAAGCCCTCGAGATTGCTGATTATGCCTACGTTCTCGAGCATGGCAGAATTGTGCTTGAAGGCACAGGCGCGGAGTTGCGCGAGAATGAAAATGTAAAGGAGTTGTACTTGGGCATGACCCATGTTCCCGAGACAGGCGTTGGGCGTTTTAGGCGTAAACGGCGTTGGAATTAAATGCGCCAAGGCTTTGATTTTTCTACCTCAGAAATTTTAGACTGGGAACTCGAGGCGATTCATCAGTCATTATTTGCACAGCGACTTGAAATCAGTCCTCATGCGTATAAAGCGGCTCGAGATGAACATATTCCCTACCATGCGATTCTTGAAACGATTATGGTGGGAGTTGCAGTCAGTAAAGATTTGCCCGATAATGCGCTTGGTCGTCTGGCAGGAATTAACTTTGAGTATTTATTTGTGGCGCGCTGGCTTCGTGCTAAAGTGAGTTGGGATGACGAGTATTTTGTCGTCACGATTCACACGTTCTAGGAGTTTTTATGACTTTAATTTCAAACGAAATAGCAAAGGACTTTACTTTTCAGAGTCATGGTGTGACTTTTATTGTGCATAACATTCCAACCCGAATTCGGAAATCATCCAATGGCGAAATCATTGAAACGTTCTCGATGCCAATTGCCTCGAGACTTGATCAAATGCTCGATGATGTTCTGGCAAAAGACCCAACACCGCGCACGGTTGAACTCGAGTTTTAGTGTTAAAGTGTCGATATGGCGCACGGAAACGACTTTGAAATTTATGAACGCTGGCTCGAATTACTCGAGAATCTCGAGGATTATGCAAAACGACACCATTTGCGTTTTGATAAAGAATCGGACTTCACCCAGTATATTTACCGCATGGAACGCGAGTACAGCCTGCCAACCACAGTCCAGAGTGTTAGTTTGGGCTTAGAAAGTGGTAAAGCGATTATTGTCGCCAGTGTATCGCCCTTGCAAGAACCCTTAAAGCACATTTCGATCAACTTGCAAGGCGGCGCTCGGCATTGGCATTTGCACGCCCACGATGGGCATTTACTCGAGGGTAAGCGTGTATTTGACCGTACTAAACTCGAGGCACTGCTCGACAAGGTTTTTTCAGTGCAAATTGCCGCCTGAGTGCTATTGTTTGATCATGACCCAAATGCCACCAATCTCTCCTCGAGTCGCGCATCGTTTTACAGGCGAACAATACCGTAAAATGTATGACCTCGGTGTGTTTGGGTTTGACCAACCCAGCGAGCTAATTGCTGGTGAGGTGTTTTTTATGGCAGCCATGGGAGCAGCAACTCGAGGTCTACCGCTTGCCAAAAGGTAATCAGTACCTGCAACGCCAAAATTATTTAATCGGTCAAGTTATTGCGCCGCTTTTTAGCCCAGACTCGAGTTTGGCTTGGTGGACGGCATTAAGCTCACCGCCCACCGAAGGCAGTTAGTCCACGACCACAGGAATAATCATTGGGTTGCGCCCTGTGGCTTTGCGAACAAAACGCCGCACCATATAGTAGACATCATCGCGCACTGCCTCGAGATGCTTTTTTTCACGTGCGCCTTTCTCGAGGACTTGAATGACTTGTTCTTTAATAGTGTCGAACAGTTCTTGGTTGGCATCTATAAAACCCCGACTGGCAATTTCGGCGTGAGGATGCGGGCTAAGCACACAACCCAGCACCAACACACCATCGCCAGCCATACTTAATCTATCCTCGAGAATGCTGTCGTTGACATCGCCTACGCCTAAGCCATCAACATAGACCGCGCCGGCTGGGGCAGTACCCACGACCTTAAAATCGTCTTTAGAAACATGGATAATATCGCCGTTTTTAGCAATAATCGTGCGTTTTGGTGGGGTTGGGCTGGCTTCGGCTAACCACTGATGGTTGATTTGTTGGCGTGGCTCGCCATGGAACGGCAAAAACCATTTGGCTTGGGCTAAGTTCAGAATCAGCTTGAGTTCTTCTTGGCTGCCATGTCCAGAAGCATGGACTTTATAATTGGGCGGATAAAAAACTTTTGCGCCTTTTTGGTACAAGCTGTTAATCACAACGTTAATCGCTTCTTCGTTGCCGGGAATCGGGCTGCTCGAGAGAATCACGGTATCGCCGTGCTTAATGCTTAAACGTGGGTGATTGCCAGCCGCCAGTCTCGAGAGGACGCTCATCGGTTGCCCTTGGCTGCCGGTGCAAATAAAAACCGCTTGGCTGGCTTGTAAATCGGCAAATTCATCGGTGCTGATTAAACGGTCTTTCAGGGTCATGTAGCCGAGTTCTTGGGCAATCTCGGCGTATTTGTGCATACTGCGCCCTTCCATCACGACACGGCGGTTGTACTTTTCGGCAATAGAAATAATGTTCTGGATGCGGTGAATATGACTGGCAAAGGTGGTCACAAAAACCCGTCCAGCAGCTTTAGAAATAATTTTTTCGAGTTCAGCCGCGACATCGGCTTCCGATGGCGTTAGACCCATTTTTTCAGCACTGGTGCTGTCCGAGATTAAAAGCATTACGCCCTCTGCTCCAGCTTTAGAGATTTTCTCGAGGTGACTGGTTTTGCCGTCGGCTGGGTTTTGGTCGAGCTTAAAGTCGCCAGTGTGAATCACATTGCCAATTGGCGTGTGGATTAAAAGCCCAGAATTATCAGGAATCGAATGGGTCATGCGAAACATATCCACGGTAAAACTCGAGGAAACCTTGATTCGCTCGTCGGTTGTAACTTCGCGCAAGTCTAAATCGTCGGCAGAAATTCCAAACTCGGAAAATTTTTCGCGCAGCAGCCCAAGGGTCAGCTTTGCGCCGTACAGTGGCACTTTTGGTAAGCGCGGCAAAATGTAGGGCAGCGCTCCGATGTGGTCTTCGTGACCGTGGGTGATGATAAAGGCTTTGATTTCGGCGGCGTGTTCAAGCAGATAGTCTATTTTGGGGATAATTAGGTCGATGCCCGGTTGGTTGCTGTCTGGAAACGCCATACCACCATCTACGACCAAAATTTCTTGTTCGTAGCGAAAGACCATCATGTTCTTACCGATTTCCCCAAAGCCACCCAATGGGATGACCTCGAGATGTTTTTGTTGACTCATTAAAATTACTCCTTCAAACCGTCAATCGTCTTTTCTAGAACTCAGGATTTAACCAAAGCACACCGATTTTCTGCGACCGGTGTCGTCGCGGTAGCCTTATTGTAGTACAAAAGTGGCTCATTTCTCAAATCCCACAAAAAAGGTGCATAATAAAAGCAGATGATTTTCGAGGCAGCAAAAATTACATCCGAGAATTTGGTTCTTGAGACCACCACTTGTCGGCTTCGCACCCTAGACCCAAGCAGTGGTGAAGTGACCGGATTTTTTGAACTGCACGGCGATAACCAAGTGCCACGTGGTTTGCCAAAACTGGCAATTCAAGGCTTTATTCGGCTCGAGATTAAATTGCTCTCGAGTGTCATGACTTCTGAGGGCAAAAGGCGCTACCGTTTTATGGCAATTTGCCCCAACGAAGCGATTGGACCACTCGACATGATGATGAACCCATCTAAAAATCCAACCGTTCTTGAGGAGATGATGCGGTAAACACATTCTCGGGTGATGATGCGGTAAACACATTCTCGGGTGATGGCGCTAAAAAACCGCCATGTGTCAAAATTCCCGCCCTCGAGTTGGCTAGACTTGGTAGACTGCAAAACAGCCGTGATTAGTGGTCGCTTAAAAGATGTCCCGATTGAAGACATCCTTAGCCTGATTGCCGGAGGGCGCAAATCGGGAGTCCTTGTTGTCAATCTCGATGAGCGCGAAGCCAAAATCCATTTTGAGGATGGCAAAATTTTGTATGCTCGAGTCGAAGACGGGGCAAACCTTGGCGAATACTTGGTGCGCCTAGAAATGACCACCCCCGAGGATGTGCAAAAGCTGGTCGGCAAACAAAAACAAGAAAATCCCCACACCCCGCTTGGCATGATGGCGGTTCGCAATGGGGTGATTAACGACCAAGACCTACGCACCGCGCTTGAGGCACAAGTCTTGGATGCGATGATTGAAGTGATGATTTGGGCGGATATTCCCAGAGCCAGATTTAATTTTAAGGAACGTGGCTTAGATGCTTCGCAAGTGCCAACGCCGCATTTACTCGATGCTTCTGGGATGCTGATGGAATGCACCCGCCGCTTAGATGAATGGCGACGTGGGCAGGTCAAACCGCAAGATGTTCTCGAGGTTGCTATAGACTTACAAAACGACCCACGCACCGCCAAATTAAGCCTTGGGCAATGGGAACTGATTTATTTGGTGGATGGTCAACGCAGTGCTGCCAGTATTGCTGCCGAGCTCAACATCCCCGAGGGCGAAACCTACCACCAACTTTTTTTGATGCAGGAACAAAAAATGCTGCGCCCTGCCGAAGTTCGTGGCGATGACCCGTGGGTTTTGATTATTTCGACTTCGCAGACCACGCGCCGCCTTTGCACCCTGACCTTGACTCGAGAACGTTACCGTGTGATGCACGCCACAACCCTCGAAACTGCCAAAAATTTACTCGAGACTCGTCGCCCCAACACGATTCTGCTCGACTGGGAAAATCCACTCGAGAGCATTAAAATTATCCGTGAAAAACGCAATTTAACGCCCATCATTGCGATTGTCAGCGTTGAACCTCGGGTCAGCATTGGGCTTTTTCGCAACCATGCGACCACCAATTTGCGTTATCTGGTCAAGCCCTACAGCGAAATGCAGTTGATTCGCGCCATTGGCGCGGTCACGGGCAGGGCGGTTTAGGTATTCAGCAGCCGACGGCGAAACTCGAGGAATGCCAGGGCTGTGACTTCGACATCGGCAAGGGCGCGGTGACGGTTGCTGGCTTCTATGCCCAGTCTGGTGCAAATTGCATCGAGGTTATGGCGGCTTTCTTGTGGAAAAGCCCGTCTTGAGAGTTGCACTGTACAAGTGGCTCGAACTGGCGCTTCTAAGCCAAGTCGAGCCGCATTAGCGCGGACAAAACCAATGTCAAAACTGGCATTGTGCGCCACCAATTGCCGCCCCGCTACAAACTCGAGAAATTGTGGCAGGGCGGTTTCGATGCTTGGGGCGTGTTGCACCATGCGGTCGGTGATGCCATTGATTTTAGAAATATAAAATGGAATGCGCCGATGAGGCTGCACCAGCGTCTCGAAGGTTTCGCTGGTGATGCTGTCGTTTCGCACCACCAATGCCCCAATCTCGAGAATCGCATCGCGCTCTGGGCTTAACCCCGTGGTCTCGAGGTCAAAAATCACAAATTCCACAGATTAGATTACCTTTATTTGCCAGGGCATTTGGTTGGACCACCTACAACTGTGCCTTGTCTCGAGCAAATGATTTGTACCGTGTTTTCGAGCGTAATTTCGGTGCTGATCGGCGAATCGAAAGCAAACAGCCCACGGCTTTCGCCAAGCTCGGAAATGTTGATTGTGCCATCTGGATTGATGGTGTTTTCGCGGTAGGCGGTGATGTCGTATTGCCCCGGCTCGAGGTTATCAAAAGCAAATGCCCCACCCGCACCAAGGGGGGTATCGGGGTAATTCAGGCGAGTGCGTTGGTCAGCCATATCCACTCGGTAAATTCGTAAGAAATAGCCCAGTGGGTTACTTAAAACACTGTTGCCTTGGCTGTAATACACACGTTGCTCGAGACTGCGCGTGCCATATTGAAGATTGATTCGCCCAGCAAACTGACCATTTAAGCCATTTCGGTCTACGTTAATCGTCACCACTTGGCTCTGATTGGCGGCTAGGGTAATTACATTTGGTGTAACGCTTAAACCTGTACCAGTTGCACTGATGCTCAGGTTGGCAGCAGCATCTCCGACATTTTTTAGGGTAAATGTGGTCTGTGTTTCGCTCGAGCCTAAATCAATTTCGCTTGGTGTGGTTCGGACAATCACTGCCCCAATGACAGGTAAAGTCGTGGCTTTTTGTAGCGCTAAATTGGCATCGAGCAAACCTGCACCGCAACCTTGAGCGCAACGGGTCAAACCACTTAAACTCGAGCTATCTTGTAAATACGAACGAACCCGTACCCAATTGCTCGAGTCTGTGCCACGCAAAGCCAGATTGCGGCTTATCATCAGGGCAACCACACCCGCTACGTGTGGCGATGCCATGCTTGTACCATGGTATGAGCCATAGCCAAAGTTATTGCAGGGCGGAGTTGTGCCACCAGATGGACTGTGATACTGCCCAAGGTCGCCAGTGCCACAAGCCAGCACCGACAAGACCCCATCTTCGGCAAGGTTGCGTTGGGTAAAATCGCCGCCGGGCGCAACCACTGCCACAGTCGAACCAAAATTAGAATAACTGGCTCGAGCTTTATTGGGGGCAAGCGCTCCAACTGCAATTACGCCTTGCAGATTGGCGGGTGTAAAGTTAGCGGCATCAATGTTGCTGTTGCCAGCCGCCACAACCACAATCACACCTTTGGCGTTTGCGGCATCAATGGCGGCTTGTAAAACTGGGCTGGGCGATTGCTCACCGCCCAAGCTCATGTTGATGATGTTGGCAGGATTTGGATTATTGGGCAGTCCATTTTGGGCAATTCCAGCCCCCCAGTAAACGGCGCTGGCAATACTGGCAATGTCGCCGCCCGAACCATCCAAAGCCCGAATTGGCAAAATTTGGCTTTGCCAAGCCACCCCCGCCACACCAAGCGCATTGTTGCTGCACGCCCCAACTGTTCCAGCCACGTGTGTCCCATGAAAACCAGCACTGGGGTCAGAATCAAAAGCATTGCTATCGTTTTGCACAAAGTCATAACCAGGCAAAATTTTGGGCTTGCCGGTTGCGACCTCGCAGTCAAAGTCTGGGTGTCGTTTAGCTGGGTCGGTGGCATCCCACAAAATCCCAGAATCCAGTACACCGACCACCACACCCGCGCCAACTTCGGCTTGGCTCGAGAAACCATCCCAAGTGGCTGGCAAATTTAGCATTTCGTAGTGCCATTGTTTGGGGTACAACGGGTCGTTGGGCGCAGCTTGGGCTTTAAGAATCGTGTTTGGTTCGGCACTGGCAATGTCGGAGCGCTGACGCAGGCTGCTGATAAATTGCAAAGTTTCTGTGGCTGCCTTACCACGCACTCGAGAACTTGTACCTTGTATTCTGGCTCGAGCTTTGAGGCTTGGCGCTTCTATCAGTGCCGTGTTGCTGGCAATCCAAGTTTTGACCTCGAGACCGACTGATTGTAAACGTGCTGCTGCCCCAGCGTTCTTAAACTGTACCAAGGCTTGCCCGGGGCGCATCTCGGCATTTTCGTAACCGGACATGGCAAATTGCACCCCCGGACGCACCACACCAGCAATACTCGAGCAATTCTTGGC
Organism: Deinococcales bacterium; assembly: GCA_043778225.1. Taxonomy (GTDB): domain Bacteria; phylum Deinococcota; class Deinococci; order Deinococcales; family JAAFIG01; genus JAAFIG01. The sequence goes on from JAYWGM010000052.1 coordinate 51,302, forward strand.
TTGGGGGGCTGCCACCAGATTGACCCGAATTGGATTGCTTTGTACGACGTTCTGCCCGTCTGAAATGGTGGCGGTAAAGGTTACGACTTGGTTACTTTGGGTGGTGGTTGGAGTCAAGAGCCACGAGGTCGTTTGCCCAGTCCCCGCAAATGTGCCGATGTTGGGCGAAGCCTTAAAGCTGTACCGTAAAGCCGCGTTTTCTGGGTCTCGAGCCACCACACTTAACGCCACCGATTGACAAGGCAAAACAGTGCTGCTCGAGACCACAAAATCATCCAGTAAAGGCGGTAAATTGCGAGTGCAAGCCAGTAAAAATGGCAAAACCAATAGAATGCGGCGCATGGTGTTAGTTTACTGCACAATGTGCAATTTTTCTAAGTACCTGACAGTAACCTAAGTAGATCGTTTTTAACGACATACTTCGACTCGCCAAAAACAAGAATTTGTACCAGTATCTCGAATCCACTACTCAAAAGTCCATAGAAGTATTGGAAAACCTTGACTTTATAAAAACCGTCCGATACTGTCAAATCATGATTCATTCACTTGGTTACAAAACCGATTTGTTCTTCCGTGGCTTTGAAGGCGAAGTTCTCGAGCGCGAACAGTACACCGTTATTCGCACCCCCAAAAATCCCACCTTTCGCTGGGGAAATTTTTTATTGTTCAAGCACGCTCCAAGCAAAGCCGACCTCGAGCCGTGGCTGGCAGCTTTTGCCCTCGAGCATCCTAATGCACCACACATTGCGCTTGGTTGGGACGACCCCGAAAATGCTGGCGATGTGACCGCTTTTACCCAAGCTGGTTTTGAATTTGACCAGAGCATTGTCATGAGTGCCAAAGCCGTTTATGCCCCGCCAAAAATCAATACCGATTGCCAAATTCGTGTTCTCGAGCCATCTGACCAACCCGAGTGGATTGACCTCGAGTGTGGAGTCAACGATGCCCTGCCAGAATCGGAGCGTGAAGGGGCTGGCTACCGAACTTTTGTTGAACGCAAAAGCGCAGAACTCGAGCGGATGAGTGCGGCGGGTCATGGGCATTTCTGGGGTGCATTTCTCGAGGGGCGCTTGACTGCTAGTTTGGGCTTGTATTTCTGGCAGGGCGTGGGGCGTTTTCAGTGGGTTGCCACACACCCGAAATTTCGGCGGCGCGGCTTATGCGCTACACTGGTGCATCATGTGGCTAAACTTGGACTCGAGCGTGTGGATACTTTGGTGATGGTGGCTGACCCCGAATATGTGGCGGCTGGCATTTACGAAAGCGTTGGTTTTAGAATCTCCGAAAAACAGTTTCAACTCGAGAAAATATGAATTATCAACCGACGCTTGATTATATCCGTACTTATTGGCAGCGCATTATTCGTTCTACGCCAACAGACATCGGTACACTGATTGGGTTGCCCAAGCCGTACTTTGTACCGAGCGAGAATCCCATTTTTATTGAGATGTTTTATTGGGATAGCTATTTTATTGCCCTAGGCTTGGTCGGCACAGAACACGAATTTCGTATCCTCGAGATGCTTGAAAACTTTGCCGCCCTCTATAAACGCTTTGGGGTGATTCCCAACGGCAGCCGCTTCTATTTTTTATCGCGCAGCCAACCGCCTTTTTTGCTCGAGATGATTAAATTGGGCTGGGAAATCAAAAAACATCAAACCGATGCTGCTGCTTGGCTCGAGGAAATGCTTTTAATCGCCGAAGACGAACACCAAAATGTCTGGTTGGCAAGCCAACACCCACATCATCGTAACGTTTACCAAGGCTTATCGCGCTACTTTGACATCAATTACTTGGATGCTTTGGCGAGTTGCGAAAGCGGTTGGGACCACAGTACACGCTGCTCAGACAAATGGCTCGAGCATTTGCCGATAGACCTGAACGCGATTTTGTATGCCCGCGAACAAGACATGGCAATGTTTTTTGAGTTGCTTGGCAATACCGAACGGGCTGCCTACTGGAAAACCCAAGCCGAGGCTCGAGCCGAAACGATCAATACTTTAATGTGGGACGAAAGCCAAGGCTTTTATTTTGATTACAATTACCGCCTCAAGCAAATTAACTCACACCCCAGCTTGGCAGGGTTCTACCCACTTTGGGCAGGGCTTGCCACGCCACAACAAGCGGCTCGAGTCGTGCAGGACTGGCTACCGCGTTTTGAGCGCATTGGCGGCTTACTGACCACCCTCGAGACCAAAGAAGGGCATCAGTGGGCAGCCCCAAATGGTTGGTCGCCACTACAATGGCTGGTGGTGGCTGGACTCGAGCGATACGGCTTTAACCTCGAGGCACAGCGCATCATGCGAGCATGGTGCGACAACAACGCCAATGTGTTTAACAAAACAGGGGCGCTCTGGGAAAAATATAATGTCGAAGACATCGGCGCAGAAAGTGAAGGCGGGTTGTACGGTGCATTGCAAGGCTTTGGATGGACAAATGGAGTCTTCTGGGATTTTGCCAAGCGATTACAATAATGGACGTAGAAACCTTTAAGATATGTCATTAAACAGTTTAGGGATGAAATTTTACAAGGTAAACAGAGGAGCATATGGCTTTAATTGAAGGATTTCGGGTGCAAAATTACCGTGCATTACACGATGTCACCTTGGGTAAATTATCTAACTTGCAAAGTGCTTCGCCACTCAGTCCATTAACCGTGGTGATTGGTCAAAATGGCGTAGGCAAGAGTACGCTATTTGATGCTTTCGGATTTGTTGCCGATTGCCTCAACATTGGGGTAGAAGCCGCTTGCGATGCCAAACAACGCGGTGGGTTTGAGAATTTGCGTTCTCGAGGAACAATTGAATCAATGATTTTTGAAATTTATTACCGTGAAAGCCAAGGTGAACGCCCAATCACTTACGAATTAAAAATAGGTTTAGATAAAACAAATCGTCCTTATGTTGAATCAGAAATTCTTAAACAACGTCGTAAAGGTGTTGCTAAAGGGCAACCATTCCCATTTCTTCAATTACGTCGTGGAAGGGGTCTTGTTTGGGCTGGTTTTGACGCAGTTGAAGACGATACAACTGAAGATGCCACTAAAGAAGTTATTCAACTCACAGATACTCGGCAATTGGGGATTGCAACCCTTGGTACACTCAAGGAACACCCTCGAATCAAAAAATTTCGTGATTTTCTGCGCGACTGGTACTTATCGTATATGTACCCAGATGCAATGCGTGGCATTCCAGTTGCAGGTCCTCAAAAACACTTAAATGTGCATGGCGATAATGTGGGTAACGTGGTTCAATTTATGGAACGCGAATACAAGGAGCGTTTCAATTTGATTCTGCAACGCATTGCCACAAAAATTCCTGGTATTCAAAGCATAAATACCCATGTCACAGAAGACCGACGGGTACTACTGCGGTTTAATGATGCTGCTTTTCAAGACCCGTTCTTTGCAGGGCAGATGTCTGACGGGACGCTGAAAATATTCGCGTATTTACTAATGCTTGAAGACCCAGACCCACCACCTTTTATCGGTATTGAAGAACCCGAAAATGGTCTGTATCATAAACTCCTCGAGACTCTGGCTACCGAATTTCGCGCTCATGCCACAGGTAAGAAAAATGCGCCTCAAATTTTTGTGACCACCCACCAACCTTACCTTGTGGATGCCCTTTCGCCAGAAGAAGTCTGGATTCTCGAGAAAGGTGCAGATGGTTTTTCTAAAGCGAGGCGCGTATCAGAATTAGCCGTGGTTAAGAACTTGGTTGCCGAAGGGCTGCCACTTGGGGCGCTTTGGTACAGCGATTATTTTGAGGCTAAAAATGCACATTGAATTTTTGGTTGAAGACCAATCAGGCAAAGTGCTGCTTGAGAAGTTAATTCCAAGAATTCTTGGTGAACAAAGTCAGCCTCATACATGGAATTTGCATTCTTACAAAGGTATTGGGCGTATTCCACAAAACTTAAATCACCAAGCAGACCCATCAAAACGAATTTTGCTTGACCGATTACCACAAATTCTAAAAGGTTATGGGCAAACACCTGGTTATGATGCTGTTGTGATAGTTCTTGATTCAGACCGTCGAAATTGCCAAGAGTTTTTACAAGAATTAAAAGACCTTTTACAAAATGTACAACCCGCACCGCAAACCCTGTTTCGATTAGCCATTGAAGAAATGGAGGCATGGTATTTTGGTGACCGAGCAGCCCTATTAAAAGCCTATCCAAGAGCCAAAAAGAACATTCTGGATAGATACATACAAGACAGTGTTTGTGGCACATGGGAATTACTCGCCGATGCTATTCATACAGGTGGTTCAGCGGCTTTACCTAATTTTGCTTTGGCAGGAAAAGCCAAAAGTGAATGGGCTGAACGCATTGGTGAGCAAATGTTACCTGAAGATAACCAATCACCAAGTTTTGTAAAGTTTCGGGATGGGGTAAAGCGCTTATTAACTACAACTTGAACTACACAGGGATAATCGTAGAGATACACTCTAGTTCATATATTTATTTTCATCAGACACTCATGCCATTCCTCGAGACTTGCACCCATGTCAAAGATTCGTTTACTTGTGCTGTGCGGCGGTCAATCCGAAGAACACGAGGTCAGTTTATCCAGTGCCAAAAGTGTACTCGAGGCACTACCCAAAGACCGTTTTGAAGTCACGCCAGTGGTCATTACAAGGCAGGGCAAATGGTTGCCACCTTCCGAAACGCCACAAGCCCTTGAACGAGGCAGTGCCTCGAGCGGCGGTGAGATGGTCTTAGCCCAAGCCTCGAGCGCTGCAGAATTTGATGCGGTTTTTCCACTGCTGCACGGACCAATGGGCGAAGATGGCACAATTCAAGGTCTGTTGCGTCTGGCTAACATTCCTTTTGTTGGCTCGAGCGTCATGTCCAGCGCGGTCTGTATGGATAAAATCATGATGAAGGATGTGCTGGCAAATTATCACATCCCCCAAGTCGCATACCTTGCTGTGAGTAAAAACGAATTCTCGAGCCACCCCGAAAAAGTGCTGGCACACCTCGAGCCACTGGGCTTTCCAGTCTTTGTCAAACCCGCTAACCTAGGCTCGAGCGTTGGCATTTCTAAAGCCAAAAATACCGATGAATTACTGGTGGCATTGCGTTTTGCTTTTGGTTTTGACCGCCGTGTGATTGTTGAAGCCAGCACCAATGGCAAACCCCGTGAACTCGAGGTGGCAATTTTGGGCAACGACGACCCTCAAGCCAGTCCAGTTGGCGAACTGACTTTTGATTCCGAATTTTACGACTACGAAACCAAATACACGGCTGGTCGTGCCGAAATGCACATTCCCGCCAATGTTCCACCCAAAATATCGGCTCGAGTTCAAGCATTGGCGCTCGAGGCGTACAAAATTTTGGACTGCGCTGGACTGGCACGAATTGACTTTTTTTATCTTCCAGCCTCGGGAGAGTTATTTTTGAACGAACTGAACACCATTCCAGGATTCACCAAAACCAGTATGTATCCAAAACTCTGGGAGGCTGGCGGAATCAGCTATGGTGAATTGGTCTCGAGACTGGTTGAACTGGCGCTTGAGCAAAGGCAGTAGAACACGATTTCACAGCACTTGCAGATGCGATTTCACAGCACTTGCAGATGCGATTTCACAGCACCTCGAGATGAAAACGCTTGCCCAATTCGGTGAACCCAAAACCCTCGAGAACCGCTTTATCCACGGTACTTTCGAGGGTTAAAACCAAGTCTATACTCGAGCAACCCATGCCCTGACACGCGCCAAGGGCTTGTTCTAAAAGCGCACTGGCAACACTCGAGTCTGCCACACTTGGGCGTACCACCACACGGTCTATTAAGCCACTTGGGCTTTGGTCGAGTAAGCCCCAACGGACATGAAGCGAAGCAAATCCGAGCAAACTTTGGTTAGGCGCAACCGCCACCAAAAAAGTTGCTCCGGGGGTTTGCAATAAGCGCAGCACATTGGTGTTGAGGGCTGCCAAGACTCCTTCATCAAGCCGAGGGCGTTTCAGCAGTTCGGCTAAAATCGGGGCTAAACCAGCCGCATCTGAAGGTGTACCAACTCGGACAGTGTATTCACGCATAGGAATACGGTACGACAGAAAAGAGGAAAGAAGAAAGGGGGAAAAATCTGGAAAAATTTCTAAACCACTTCTAATTTCTGGTGTGGCTCGAGTGGCAAAATCACTTCGATGCTGTTGCCAGACCGAACTTCGCCGCCAGCCAGCACAATGCACATGATGCCGGCTTTGCGAATCAGATTGCCGTCTGGGTCGGTCTCGAGAACTGCTTTCAATAAACCTTCTTGTAAGCCATCAATTTGTAAACACGGGTTACGCAGCCCAGTCACTTCAAGTTCAACTGTGCCAATTTTGAGAATCGTGCCTTTGGGTAACTCAAGCAATGCTAGACCTTGGGTGGTGATGTTTTCGCCCATTTGCCCAGCCACAAGATTAAACCCTTTGGCAGCCACTTCTTCAAATAATTCGGCATGAAGCAAATGCACTTGGCGTAAATTGGGCTGATTTGGGTCTCGAGCCACCCGCGAGCGGTGCTTGACGGTTATGCCTTGGTGCGCGTCGGCTTCTACGCCTAAACCCTCCAGAATTCGGATGGATTCGACGACTTCTTTACTCATGGTGTGGGTGGCACTGCGGCTGACCGCCACCACACTGGCGGCGGCAAATGGCGTAGCAAAACCAAAAGCAGCTTGGCTGCTGCCATTGGCACGCAAGAAATCAAGTTTGGCTTGGGCTTCCTCGAGTGTTGGAATATGATTGTCTGGAATCCACCACAGCACTGTGCCAGTTTGCTCGAGTGGGGTAAACCATTCTTTGCGGCGTTTGAGATAATGGGTATGCCCACTGTTAAAAACATAGTGGCGTAGGCTCTCGAGGTTGTTCCAAACGCTCATGTTGACCAGAATTGTCGGGTCGTCGTACATCCGAAAATTGGTGGCGGTATTGTGTTCGTCTTTTAAGATCCAAACAAATCCAGGGCTGCTTTCGGCAAGTAAATTGATGGCACTCAAAGCCAGCACAAAATCCTGCATTTCTAAAGACTCGAGCGGATAGGCTATTCGGGCAAGGTTTAATTGGGCAAGTTTCATGTGGTTATTTTAGCACTGCTCTCGAGCCACCCTCCGACTTTGGTATGGCAACCAAATGACATCTGACCTCGTATACTGATTTTATGAAACGATACTTGTTGGCAATTTTAGCCTTCGCCTTGGTGGGTTGCAATTTACCAGACCCACAAGAAGCCGCCCGCCTAAAAACCGAAAACGAAACTTTGCAAGCCCAAGTCAGCAGCCTGACTTCACAGCGCGATGCAGCCGTCCTCGAACGCAATGACCTGCGGCAGCGCTTAGAGCAGATTAAAGCCGCCCTCGAGAATTTACCAACCAGCACCTCGAGCAGCGCTTTGGTTGCTCCTGTTGTGCCGCCAGTACCAGAAACACCTGTTGTGCCGCCAGTACCAGAAACACCTGTTGTGCCAGAGACACCACCCGCCACAACTCCAGAAACGCCAGCCATGCCAGAAGCTCCAGCAGCCCCAGCCACCCCAGACTCGAGCAGCACGCCGCTTATTCCAAGCAGCGCTCTCGAGAAACTGCAAGCCTATGCCAACGAAGTCCTGACCGCCGCCCAGAACTTTAAGGCGCAAACCAAGCAAGAAGCGCCGACCAATTGCAAAGATGGGTATGCCGCAGGGGCATATAACGTTCAAGACAGCTTGGACTTAAAAGAATGCAGTATTTTGGCAGAATCTAACGGCGATTATCGGGTCACGGCTCGAGATGCGAGTGGCAACAGCGTCAGCGTTCCATAACCTGTTGTCCCTACAGTAGTACCAACTTCTCATCTCGAGAATTTCGTATGCTCTGGGCATGACCAAGCCAAGTCCGATTGAACTTTTCAAAGCCTTCTGGTTGATTGGTTCAACCAACTTCGGTGGCGGTGGCAGTGCCATCGTCCAGTACCACATGGTCGAACGCCTCAAATGGCTGACACTCGATGATTATCTCGAGTGTTACAGCATGGTGCAGACTTTGCCGGGTCCGGTTTTTTCAAACCTCTGCACCCACATCGGCACTCGTTTAGGAAGTTGGCAGGGCGGAATTCTTGCCACAGTTGGCGTGAATTTCTCGGGCATTGTGGCAATTATCGCAATTGCGGTTTTGTACTCGAGCCAGACCGAACAACCCACATGGCTCAATGGGTTTTTGAAAGGTGTGGCGGTGTCGGCGGTGGCGATTTCCTTCTTGGCGGTCATCAGAATCGCCCCAAGTGCTTTTCGGACTCGCCCAAGTGTTGTCTTGGCAGTCGCCGCTTTTGTGGCTAACGCGCTTTTACACATCAATATCGTTTGGGTGCTGTTGGTGCTTGTGCCGCTCGGGATGCTGCTCGAGTGGAAGGAGGCAAACCGTGTTATTTGAAGTGCTGCTGGAGTTTTTGCGCTTTGGAGTGCTTTCGATTGGTGGCGGGTTGGCGATGCTTTCGGAGATGAAACGGGTATTGGTGATTGAACGCCAATGGATAAGCGCACAGATTTTTGTGGATGGTTGGAGTTTAGGGCAATTTGTGCCGGGACCGAATATGCTCGCCATGGCATTTTATGGCTACCGAATAGATGGCATTTTGGGTGCAGCCGCCGCTTGGTTTGGAATGTTTGTGCCGGGTGTGGCTTTAAGCATGATTGCCGCCAAACTTTGGCAACGAATCCAGAATGCCCCACTTGCCAAAGCCTTCCGTGCCGCGATTTTGCCAATTGGCTTTGGTTTTGGGGTTGGTGGTGTCTACACCTTGGCTCGAGTTTCTTTGACCGATGTCTACGGAATTATTTTATTGTTAGGTCTGATTTTTTTACTCTACAGCCAGCGCCTCAATCCGATTCTGGCAGTTTTTTTGGGCGGCGTGGTCGGTGTGCTTTTCAAACTGCTACAATAAAACGCAGAGGTGAATGATGTTGACTTACAAAGCCATGTTCAAATTTCTCGAGTCCGAGGTTCATGCCGAGGTGTTGGATTTCCCGGGCGTGATTACTTGTGCTGCCTCGCTCGAGGAAGCACGTCGTTTATTGAGCAGTGCTTTGGTGGACATGGCAGAAATTGCTTGGCTGCATGGCGAAGCCTTGCCCATACCAAATCCTTTGCTGACAGATAATGAAGCTGATTTAGAAGAACCAATCCATTTATTGCTGAAAGCGGCATCGGTGGTCAAACCAACTTTGGTAACGTATGAAACGGCGTGATTTACTGGTGTATCTTTCTTCTTGTGGTTGTCAATTACTGCGCGAAGGCTCTGAACACTCGATTTGGTGGAATCCTATTTCCAAACAGCGCACAAGTATCCCACGTCACCGTGAAATAAACGACTTTACGGCTGTGAAAATCTGCCTACAGCTTGGGCTTGAACCACCCTACAAAAGTTAAGTTTGGGCGGTTTAGTTTTCACTGCAAAAAAATAAAAGGTAGGCTATTAGACATGACGATCCAAACCCTACATATCACGGACCAAACTTTCGATGCTGCCCTCGAGCCTTTTGCGATGATTGGCGAGGAATTAAAACTTAAATCCGAGTTGTCTCGAGCCGCCAAAGCCGATGAACAACTCGACCGCTATGCTTTTACTGGGCTTGTCGAGGCGCTCAAAAGCCAAGAATTCGAGGAAGACCCTTTAGAAACCGTGCTTGACCTCGAGATAACCCAACCTTTTGAATCCGAAGAAGCCGCTTGGGAAGCGATTAAAAGTTTTTATGCCGAGCGAGCTTGTACGCTGTTGCTGGTCGGTGAAACCGAAGAATTTATTGTTGGCAATGAATTGCTGCAAACCTTAGGCTTGGGCGCATCCAAGTAGGGATTCTTTTGCGTATATCTTTTGCGAAGGGGTGAAACCCTCCCGCAAATCATCCCTTCACGTTTTGCCTCGAGAATCATGTCATTGTAGACTCAATGGCATGATTCAACTCGAGGATGTTTTGGCGGCTCGTGAGCGGGTGCAGGGCAGCATCAATCAGACCCCGATGCTGCGCGATGATGGGTTATCTAAAACCCTCGATACGCCCGTTTTCTTCAAAGCCGAGTGCTTACAAAAAAGCGGCAGTTTTAAGGTGCGTGGTGCATTTAATAAAATTTCTTGCCTAACCGATAAGGAGCGGTCTTGCGGCGTAATTGCGCCGTCGGCAGGCAACCACGCCCAGGGTGTCGCCATGGCAGCCGCGCTGCATGGAGTCAAAGCCACAATTGTGATGCCGACCTTTGCGCCCTTGACCAAAATTCAAGCCACCCGCAATTATGGCGCAAGCGTGATTCTGCAAGGAACTAGTTTTGACGATGCTGCGCAATATGCCCACGAATTAGCCCTCGAACACGGCTACACTTTTGTTCATGCGTTTAATGACCCATTGATTATGGCTGGACAAGGCACATTGGGCTTAGAAATTCTCGAGGCGCTGCCTAGCTTGGATATTTTACTTGTGCCAATTGGCGGTGGTGGCTTAATTGCTGGAATCGCCACCGCCATTAAAGCGCTACACCCCAAAACCAGAATCATTGGGGTTCAAGCCTCGGGTTGTTCGGCAGTGCTGCCAAGTCTGGCGGCGGGTTTGCCCGTGGCGGTGCTGGCTTCACAAACGATTGCTGATGGGATTGCGGTTAAGCGCCCCGGCGAACTGACCTTACCGATTATTCAAAACCTCGTGGATAGTGTGCTTGAAGTCACCGATGACGAAATTGCCAGAGCCATTGCCCATGCGGTCTCGAGTTCACGGCTGGTGGTCGAAGGGGCTGGGGCGGCTGGTCTAGCGGCGTTATTATCTGGCAAAATCGAATTCTCGAGCGGTCAGAGCATCTGTGCGCTGTTGTGTGGTGGCAACATCGACGCGAATTTACTGGCACGGGTTCTCGAGCAAGTGATGGTGCGTCAAGGGCGTTATGTGCTGTTTAAGTTGGCGGTGGTTGACCGCCCGGGGACATTGGCGCAAATTACCGACCGGGTTGCTGAGGCTGGGGCAAACATCATTGATATTTTTCATCGTCGGGCGTTGTGGCTTGCGCCGCTTGGTAAAGTTGGTGTGGAATTGGTCTTAGAAGTGCGCGACGCTCAACATGGGCAAGAAGTCCAGACTTACCTCGAGCAGCACGGTTATCATGTGGCTCGAGAAGTTCAAGGGGATTGGCTCGAGTGAAGATTTTATTTGTTTGTCATGGCAACATCTGTCGCAGTCCAATGGCGACCGGTATTTTACGACGAATGGTTTTGGAGCGCGGTTTAGACTGGCAAATTGATTCGGCGGGTATTTCGGCACACCACACGGGTGAGGATATGCACCCCAACACCCGCCGCATTCTCGAGCGCCACAGTGCTATGTTTAAGCATCAGGCTCGGCAGATTAACGTCACAGATGCCGATTATGACCTCATTTTTGCTGCCACCAAGTACATTGCTCACCAATTGCGACAACGCTTTCCTCAAGCCAACATTCGCCCAATGCTCGAGCATATGGATGTGCCAGACCCATGGTATGGCACGTTTGCCGACTATGAAGCGGTCTACGCGCTGCTCGAGCCAGCCCTGCAAGAGTTGTTGCCTGTTTGGAGTCCATTGGGAACTTTTTAGCGCCATGGCGCGTAGAATAGAAGCGTGATGGACTCTTTGGTTGGGCGTTCCGAATCTTTTAGCCTCGAATTTGCTGCGCTCGAGGAGTTACGGCTTGGCGACCAAAATGCTTGGGAGGATTTAATCCGCACCCATCAAAACCGAATGCTGAATTATCTATTTCATCTCGAGGGCAATTACGAAGATGCCTTAGATTTGTGCCAAGAAACGTTTTTTAGGGCTTGGAAAGGGATTGCCACATTTCGGGCGGGTGAGCCACTTTTGCCGTGGCTGTACACCATTGCCCGCAATGTCCAAATCGAAAAACACCGCCGCAAAACCCACGGGCAGTTTTCGCTCGAACAAGCCTTTGAAGAAACTGGCTTTGAACCAACCGCCAACACCGCTTCGGCGGTCAAAAATGCCGAAGTCTCGCAGAATGCCGAACGGGTTCGGGCAGCCTTGCTCGATTTACCCGAGGAATACCGCAGCGCAGTGTTGTTGCGTTTTATGCAAGACCAAACGTATGAAGAAATTGCCCAAGTCCAAAATTGTGCCATTGGCACAGCCAAAAGTCGGGTTTTTCGTGGCAAAGAAATGCTCGAGAAAGCCCTGACTGGGCGGGTGATGCTCGAATGACCCTACCTGAACTCTTGCACAACTTACCAACGGTCAATGCCCCAGCCCCTTTTGCCTCAGAGCTTGCGGCACAGGTTGCTTTGGCAGCGCAACTCGAGCAGCTATCCAATGCCCATCCGCCACCCAATTTTGCTGCCCAGACCGCCCGACGGATTGCCTCCGATGCGCTTCCGATGCTTTGGCTCGAAACCGTACAAGCCCCAGCCGATTTTGCGGCGCTTATGGCAGCCCAAATTGCCACCGAAGCCAACCCCTTGCGCTTCCTCGAGCCACAAACTGTACCACCTAAATTTGCGGCAGGCTTAGCAGCACAAATTGCCAATCCGTTAGTCAGTGCGCCCCAAGTGGCTGCGCCGCTTCACTTTGCAACTCGAGTCTCGAGAAAAATTGCTGAGGATGCTGCACTCAATAGCGAACACGACCGTACTCCATTGTATTTTTTAGGGACACTCTTGGCAGGTGTGGCGCTGGCTTTTGGCGCTTTGACTTGGACGGACACCCAAGCGGCTGGGGTGGCGCTTTTTGAAGTGCTGCGTTCACTGCCCGAAACATTGGTTTTGCCAGTTGCCTTGGTGGCATTGTTTGCGGTTGTGGCAACTGTGGCGCAGCGTGTGGTGCGTTTTCCAGCCGCCTTAGCCGCCTTTGCTGTGGCAGCTGTTTTTGCTGTACCGCAATTATCGGGTTGGTTTGGTAATACCCGCATCGAAGGCGCAGCCCAACTGGGTAGTGTGGTGCGTTTTGCTGGCGATATTACGGTGGTTGGCGAAGTACGCGGCGATGTGATTGCGATTGGCGGCAATGTGCGACTCGAGCGCGGCGCACGGGTTTCTGGTCGAATCCTGACTTTTTTGGGTGATGTCAATATCCCCCAAGGCACAAGTGCCAAAGCTGTCAGTGCGGTACTGGGCAATTTAAGTTCTGCCAGTCAGGACAAAACCCAAAAAAGCATTTCTTTGCAAGGGCTCGGTGTTGCCAGTGCTTTTCGACCAATTCACAACCTGATTGCTGCCAATACATGGCAATGGTGGTACTTGGGTTTACTGAGCGTTTTGGCACTGATGCTGATGCTTTTACCAAAGTTGCAAAAAAGTCTCGAGCCATCTTTTTTTGCCGATGCCGGACGCTCGCTTGGCTTAGGCTTGCTGCTGGTTTTTCTGACCGTTCCAGTCGTGGCGCTGGGCGGTTTAAGCGTACTTGGAACACCCATTGCTTTGCTGCTTGGTATTTTTACGGTGCTGGCATTCTCGAGTGGGGCGGCGATTGCAATTGTGGCTTTTGGACAGCGCTTTTTTGGCAATCAGTTGTGGGTAGCCCTGCCGGGTTTACTAATTTTCGCTGCCACCATGTTGCTGCCACCTGTTGCCATCACCCTCTGGCTGTTGGCTGGTGCGTGGGGGGCTGGAGCGCTGCTCAGTGCGATTCGTCAAGGTGCGTTTATTCGGGCGGTGGCTGGATAATTATCTGAGAAGTTCAAGGGCTTTCTCGAGAACCGCATCTTTGCCCGTTAAACTTTGCAACTCGAGGTCGTCTGTAATCAACAAGTCTGGTGTGACAAAAGCAGGCAGATAGCCACCGCTTAACCGCAAACTCCTCGAGATGGTGATAAAAATGGCACTGCCATCTTGCAGTTCAAACGGAATCGTGGCAGTGTTACCCAATCCGCCACTGACCTCGCCAAGCACGACGGCACGTTTTTGGTCTTGTAGCAACTGGGCAAAGTATTCTGCTCCGCTGTACGAATTTTTATTGACCAGCACAATAATTTTACCCTTATACAAAAATGGTTGCGGAATAATGTTCAGGCGCAAACCAGCAATTTGCACCACGCCTTTTTCGATGGTTTGCTGATTACTGCCATCACGGGTCTCAAGGATAAAACCACTTTTCTCGAGGAACGCGCCAACCGCTCCAATCATTTCGGTGGCAAGCCCGCCGGGGTTATCGCGGACATCTATAATTAAGTTGCTCGGTAAGTTCTTTTGCTGTTTCAAAAGCCCATGCACGGTGCTTGCTACCGCGCCACTGACATCAAAAATTGGTAAACGCAAATAGCCCACTTTGGGACTGAGGGCTTGATAAGTTGGCAACGGTGAGCGCACACTCGAGCCACGCACCCGCACCCCCAATGGCATTCCAGCCCGACGGATATTGAGCAGCACTTCGTTGCCCGTAGCAACTTCTTTGGACAAAGCGGCACGGAAATCTGCGCCCAATAGGCTCGAGCTTTGATTATTAAAGCCCGCGATTCGGTCGCCGCGTTTTAAGCCAGCTTTGGCAGCCGCTGAACCCGCCCAGACATCGGCAATAATCCGATCAAAACTGTCTTTGGCATCGCTGGTGATAATGCCAAGTCGTGGACTCGAGCCACCCAAACCACGGCTTTGCTGGATTTGCTGCTCGAATTGCTCAGGGGTTAGGTAATACGAATGCCCATCGTTTAAGGTCGCCATCATCTTTTGCAAAATTGGTACAGCACTCGAGTACGGGCAAGTCTCGAGTTGGTCTTTACAGGCTGTATCTAAATCGGCTTGAAATTGAGTGCCAAAAGAACTGCTATCGGCACTCGAGAAACCGTTGTAACGCACCGCAATAAAATAGGCGGCTTGATTAAAAAGGTCTTGGGCTGGGCTGGCAAAAGCACTCGAGGAAAAAAGCAGCAAGGCAATTAGGAAAGTTTTCATGCTTACCATTGTGCCAAAAAATTCTGACAAAAACGTGACTCCCAAATTTTGGGATAGAGAAATATCATCGTCATAACAGGACAGACACAGGCGACCATGCCCGACAGGTGCGTGTTTATGGTCAAGAGGGGTCTGTCCCTACAAAAAGGGCATGAAAATTTATTTTGTAGGGGCGAGCGACCATGCCTGTAAGGTGCGCGTATATGGTCAAGAGAACCCCCGTGTTCGCCCTGTTTTTCTAAATTCAATGATACATCCTAGAATCTGGACTTTTCGGAGGCTCTATATTTTGGAAGCCACCCGCCAAAAAACTACTTGGCTGTGCCGATGTCAAAGGTATAACGAATCGATTTTTCGCTAAAGACCACCAATTTTGCGGCTGCCACACCATCAGGGACTTCAAATAAATAGCGCACCTTGGATTCTTGCCCTGCGGTCAGTTCGCCGTCGCCATTTTCGTTGCGGGCAAACTTTAAGAAGTTTGAACCACACGCCCCCGCTGTTTGGCGCTCGTTTTCGGCATCGGTAAACTCGAGCGTAAACCCATCTGCACCGCACATCCCAAAACGTGCTTTTGGCGCACCCAGAGGCATTGAATTTTTGATCGTCAAGGTCAGGCGCACAAAACGCCGTCCGTTTTTAGGGCGCACATCGCCAGCCTCGAGTGTACTGATTTGGGCGCTCTCGAGCTTAAAATCGTTTAGCCCCATCGGATAAAATACGCCAAGCTGCGCCGTAATTTCCTCGAGTGCCTTAAAACCATTGCTGTCTGCCGCAAACGGGGCTGGCAGTCCTTTAATTTTACCTGTCAGGTCGTAACGCACCACCCCGGCTGTGCGTTCACGGTTGCGTTCAACCACCAATTTTGGCACACTGACATCGTTTGGCACAACAAAAACCGTGTAGACATCCAAGCGCTGCCCTGGTTTTAGTGGTGTTCTGACGGGCGTAAAATCGTTGTCTCGAGCAATCGCTAACTCACCACCCGCCCAAGCTGGTGTGACCGAAACATTACTCGAGTCTACGGTGGTAAAAATAAAACTGGCATTATCTAAAGCCACATCTTTGTTCTGTTGCGGATTTTGTGCTGTAAAGCGCATGATTAACAATTTTTGCTTGGCGTTAGATTGCCAAACTTCACGCCCAATCGCAATTCTGCCAACCGCATACTCGAGACTTCGCAAAGTAAAATTCAGTGGGCTTTCTTTGCCCAGCGTCACGGCTTGCCCAAACACGCCCACGCCGCCTGCAAGTTGTTGCGTTCCAGCCGCGCCAGTGCTTGGTGCAACTGCTCCTGCTCGAGACAGTGCCAAGGTATTGCCCGAGGTTGTGACATTGACCCCAAAGGATTTTAGGACACTGACAGGCACATAGCTTTTACCAGCCACGACAATCGCTTTTTCGCCACTGACCGCACCATTGATGGTGATAAACAAACTGCGCTGCACCGCTTGGGCAATTGCCAAGCCACCGAGTAAAACCGCACCAGCAATCAGGATTTTTCGCATAGGTTATCAGCATAGACCAAAAATCAAAACTTGCGTCGTTAAGTTCTATAAAAAGTCTCAGGAACGTCTTTTTTTCTTCTTTGGTAAGGTCAGACCCCACTCGAGAATTTGCTTTTCGGATACGCCAAGCTCGAGCAGCAAAACTGCATCATCTGGGCGCAAACCATTTGGAATCAGGTCTGGGCGGCGCTCGAGGGTGCGGCGCAGTGCCTCGAGCCGCCGCCACTTAGCAATGGCAGCATGGTTGCCACCACGCAGGATGTTCGGCACAGCCATGCCCTGCCACTCAAGCGGACGGGTGTATTCTGGGTAATCCAAAATGCCACTCGAGAAACTGTCCTCGAGATGCGAAGCCGCATCGCCCAACACATCTGGAATCAGCCTTGCCACCGCCTCGAGTAAGCAGACGGCGGCAGCCTCGCCGCCCATCATCACAAAGTCACCAAGGCTGATTTCTCGAGTGACTAAACCCTCGACCCTCGCGTCAAAGCCCTCGTAGCGCCCACAAAGAATTGCCAAATGTTGCTTGGTGGATAATTCCTCTGCCATTTTTTGGTCAAAACGCTGCCCGGCTGGCGAGAGCAGAATAATTTCATCGGCTTGGATGTTCTCGAGTGCCTTAGCGATGATGTCCACCCGCAGTACCATTCCCGCCCCGCCGCCATACGGCGAGTCGTCTACGGTGCGGTGCTTATCGGTGGTGGCGTTGCGAATATCGAGAATTTCGACCTCGAGTAAACCTTTTTGGATGGCTTTACCGATGATTGCTTCGGTTGTCCACGGCTCGAGCAAGGCTGGGAAAAGTGTCAGGAGGCTAAATTTCACACCGAGTTTTTATCCATCGTTTGAATTAAGGTTTTTGAGCGCACTTCAAAGTGATGCAAAAGCATTTCAAACTGATGCTCGAGGCTTTCGCGGCTTGGATGCTCAAGTGGTAAACGGCGCAATTTTTGGGACACGGCTTTGAATTCTTTACTCCATACATTCATTTCATCAATCACAAAATTAAGCTCTGGACTGAGTAAAGAATGAATTGGCAGTTCAACTTTTTTTCTTGCCGCGCTCGGCTTCTTCGGCATACTTTTGACGCTTGGCTTTTTGCCGCGATTGGGGTAATTGCTTTTCCCTGCGTCTGCTTTGAGTTGCATAATTTTTCGCCTCTGCTTTCCAGAATTCTTTCACTGGATTTTTCTTTGACTCAAGCTCATGATGCTGCCAATTGTTGCTAAAGTAAGGCTAATCCCGAGTGTTTCTGTCGTTGAAAAGGCATTTTTGAGGAAAAATAAATTGCTAATCACAATAGCAGTAACACAAGAAATGAAGCCTACTCCCCAAATCGTAATTACCTTAAAAAATTGCCTCATCTTCTTACAACCTAGTCCACAAAAGTTCTTCGTGTCGTTCTATCCAACCGAGTTCATCACTTGCATACGCACCCACGAAACTCGGAATTATAAATCCCTTGGCGTTGCGTCGCACAGGCTGACGCAAAAAAACGTTCAGCGCATCCTCGAAAATGCGTTCTTTACTGACACCTTGCTCGAGGGCAGCTTTTTCAAGTCTTATCTCTAAATTTTCTGATACCTGAATCATGACTTTAGTCTAGCGCATTAAATTGCATCAAACAAACCGCTAATTGGTTCAATTTCAATATATCCCTCGAGAATCCGAACATACGGCGCTTGGAGCGGTACAAGCACCTCTTTATTTTGATAACTGACCACCAGAATATCGCTTGTGCCAGCATCCATCATGCTTTTAAGCACCCCGAGGCTCGAGCCATCTGGGGCTTGCACGGGCAGCCCAATCAGGTCGTGGTAAAAATGTACGCCTTCGGGCAGTTTAAGCGCAGTTTTCTCGGCAAAAAGCTCGAGTCCGCGCAGTTCGTCGGTCAGGTGGCGCTGGTTAAAGCCTGCGATTTTCAGAATCGCAATATCGTTGTAAATCTCGAGTTTCCGCACCGCCACCCAGCCGTGATGCTCGAGCCAGACTTTTTTGAGTCCACGCAGATGCTCGGCTTCGCCACTGCTGCGAAGTTTCATCGCACCATCTTTACCAAAGGGCTGGGTAAAATGTCCAAGGCTGATTAAGCCCTCGGGCATCTCGAGACTTGGCTCATTTGGTGTGACCAGAGGCTCACTCATACTCGGTACGACCAGAGGCTCACTCATGCTCGGGTTTGCTCGATGCGCCAGCCACATCCACTTGGACGCGCTCTCGAGGTCCTGCGGCGGCTCTGGCAATCGTGCGGATGGCTTGGATGACCCGCCCCTGTCTGCCAATCACCCGCCCTTCTTCGCCTTGGGCGCAGTGAATGATGTAATTATCGCCGTTGGCTTCGACCCGCACGGCTTGGGCATCGTCCACGACTTTACTGGCAAGGTAGGCTACAAGTTCTTTGGTCATGAGCAGAGTTTATCATGTAAAGGTCAGTCAACTCGAGTCTATTGTGCCGCTTGAGCTACCAGCTTAAAAAAACACAAAAAAACCCCGTGCAGCACGTGCTGCAATTGCTTGACCTGAAGCTGATTTTGGGGTATGATTCTGTGTTGGGCAAAATGCACTTCACCAGAGCAATCAAGAAACCTAAGGAGAAAGATGTTAGACGATACCAACTTAAACCCAGAAGATTTGAAGCCATTGACCGAATCCGAACCAGAAGCCATTCCGCTGACCGAAGCCGAATTGCTCGAGGGCGCAGAGAATTACACCGCTGATAACATCAAAGTCTTAAAAGGACTCGATGGTGTCCGCAAACGCCCCGGAATGTACTTGCAGGGTGGCACTGGCATAGATGGTTTTCATCAGTTGCTCTCGGAAATCATAGACAACGCCATCGATGAAGTTCAAGCTAAATTTGCTGATACCGTCAGCGTTACGATTCACCAAGACGAATCCGTAACCATCACCGATAACGGACGTGGCTTCCCAGTGGATGCAATGGCTTCCGAAGGCGGTCGTCCAGCCGTTGAAGTCACCTTCACCGACCTACACGCAGGTGGTAAATTCGACGATGGGGCTTATAAAGTCTCGGGCGGTTTACACGGCGTTGGTGCAAAAGTGGTCAATGCACTTTCGTTGTTTTTGCGGGTGGATATTCGTAAAGGTAAAGACTTGTACCGCATCATGTTTGAAAGTGGCGTTTTAACCGAGCCACTGCATATTATTGGGGTCAATGAGGCTGGGCGCAATGGCTCGAGTGTCAGCTTTAAGCCCGACCCTGTGGTCTTTAAGGACATCACGCCGCACTGGGATTACTCGAGAATCCGCCGCCGTTTGCGCGAATTGTCGTTCTTGGTCGGTGGCACAACCATTATTTTGACCGATGAGCGCGAAGCCCACCGCAAAACCGAAACTTTTTTTGAAAAAGGTGGCGTGGCGGCTTATGCAAAAAGTTTAGTTGGCGACGACAAACTGCTTTACGAAGTCCCGATTTTATTGAGTGGTATTTTTGACGAAATCAAAGTCGAAGTCGGCATGGTGCATAGTTCGGCATACAACTATAATTTGCTGGCGTATGCCAATATGATTACCAACCGTGACCATGGCACACACATGACTGGTTTTAGAACTGCCTATACCCGAATCCTCAATAAGTACCTCAAAGACAAAAATATCCTCAAGCAAGGCGCAGTCGAACCGATTGGCGACGATTGGCTCGAAGGCTTAAATGTGGTGGTCAGTGTCCAACTTGGCGACCCACAATTTGAATCCAACGCCAAAGTAAAGTTGCTCAATCCCGAAGCCCAAATGGCGGTCAGCCGTGTGGTCTCGGATAAACTGGCAGAATTTTTGGAGGCAAACCCCAAAGTCGGTAAAGTGATTGCCGAAAAAGCCGCCGATGCGGCTCGCGCTCGAGATGCGGCTCGTAAAGCCAAAGACTTGGTGCGCCGCCAGAACCCGCTCGAGTCCGACGACTTGCCGGGCAAATTATCCGACTGCCAAAGCTCTGACCCTGCCGAATCCGAATTGCTGCTGGTCGAGGGGAACTCGGCAGGTGGCACAGCCAAGGGCGCTCGAGATAAGAAATTCCAAGCTGTACTGCCACTGCGCGGTAAGGTCTTGAACGTCGAAAAAGCCCAAATTACGCAAATCCTTAAAAACACCGAAATTCGCAGCATGATTGCCGCGATTGGCGCAGGTGTTCAAGGCACGGGCGATAACGCGCACTTTGACCTTGCCAATGTTCGTTACCACCGCATTGTGATTATGACCGATGCCGATGTGGACGGCAGCCATATTTCTGTGCTGCTGATGACTTTCTTTTACCGCTTCTTGCGCCCAATCATCGAGGCGGGTTACTTGTACATTGCCCAGCCACCACTTTACAGATTGTCGGTCGGTCGCAAAGGCGAGTATATTTTTAACGAAGGCGCACTGAAAAAGCGACTCGAGGAACTGAGCGATAAAAGCAACATTTCGATTCAACGCTACAAAGGTTTAGGCGAAATGAACGCCGAACAACTCTGGGAAACCACGCTTGACCCAGCCACCCGCACCATGAAACTGGTCACCATTCCCGATGCACTCGAGGCAAACGAATGCTTTAAGGATTTGATGGGGCAAGAAGTTGCACCGCGCAGGTTGTTCATCGAAGAAAACGCCGTTTTTGCCAAGGTTGACATCTAAAATGTTAAAGCTATTCAGGACAAATCGGGGTGTGGGAGCAATTGCCGCGCCCCTTGTTATTTTCGGAATTATTTCGGCACTCGTCGGTTTATCTTTGGTTGCCCATCGAGGTAGTGGTAACTTGCCAGTGCTAAAAGACGGTGATGTTATTTGGACAAGATACGCTTCTGAATATCAGCGTGGTCAATTTATAATGTTCTATACGAATAGACTCATGTCTGATGGTAGCCGAGCGCGTTACATTAAACGACTGATTGGACTTCCTGGCGATCAAATTTCCATGTCCAAAGGCAGAATCACACTCAATGGCAGATTGCTCGAGGAAGAACACACCATTCCATACTGGAAAAAGAATCAATCTTTTGACGATTGCTCTTACCTAGCCAACAGCGATTTTTGGTTTTTCCAACCAGAAAATCCATTGCGTCCAGAAAGTCCGTGTGGTGCGTCAATCCAAAAAAATTATAAGCCCAAACCTTTAACACTTGGAAAAAACGAATACTTTGTTATTGGCGATAATCGCAGCCCCGGCGGAAGCGAGGATTCTCGAGCTTTTGGAGCAATCAAACGTGATGATATTATTGGTATTGTCTGGTTTAGAGGCTTTCCACCAAAGAAGCTAGAGATTCCAGAAGAATTCAGTTTGATTAAATGAGAATAATGTTTCAAGAAAATACCCAACTCTGGTCGTTGGGTGTTTTTTATGGCTTACTTGAGAGTATTACTGGGCGTTTTTTGTGGTAAAAATAAAAGCATGAAGCACAATTTAATCCCTTTGGTTTTGCTCGGCTCGAGTTTTGTCTGGCTTGGCAGCAGTGGCGCACAAACCCAAACGTTGCCGCTCGAGATGCGCGTGGCAACCCAGTGGTATAGCTTGATGCTCGATTTAACCCGCCACACCGCGACCTATTCGCCGCCCGTGGCTGCCCGAACCTTTGCCTATATTGGGCTGACCAGCCACGAAATTTTAGTCACCCAAAGTAAAACCCTGCGTTCACTCGAGGGACAACTAAACGGCTTTAAGGGTATTCCAAAACCAGACCCAAAATTGCAATACAACACCGCCGCCATGTTGCAAGGTGCATTCTCGAGCAGCATCGAAGAGTTGTACGGCAACACTGGACCAACTGGACAACGGGTTTTTATGGCAGTCAATACCCGCCTAGCCACCGAGGTTGCCAAAGCTGTACCCAAAGATATTTTTGAGCGTAGCCTAGCCTATGGGCGCAGTGTCGCAAAAACCATGCTCGAGTTTGCCAAAACCGATGGTGGTGATGGAATCACCAACCTTGGTTTTCCTTTAACTTTTCCTAAAGCCAGCAACCCACAAGATTGGATTCCAACCGCGCCGCTTGGAATGCAGCAGACACCACTGCTGCCAAAATGGGGCGACAACCGCCCGTTGGTGATGAAAACAGGCAATGATTGCCCTTTGCCTGCGCCGCTTGTGTACTCGAGCGAGAAAGAATCGGTCTTTTATAAAGAAGCCCTCGAGGTCTACAACACCGTCAAAAACATTACGCCAGAACAAAAGAAAATCGCCCGTTTTTGGTCAGACGATGCGATGCTGACCGTCACACCGCCCGGGCATTGGCTGAGTATTGCCTTAAACTTGGCGCTCGATAAAAACTTTTCGCTTGAGCAGTTTATCGAACTCGAGGCAAAAATTGGCTTGGCGGTCAACGATGCTTTTATTGGTTGCTGGCACACCAAGTACCAGTACAACTTACTGCGCCCAATCACTTTTATTCGCCGCCACATAGACCCAACGTGGGAAGCAATTCTGCCTGTGCCACCGTTTCCAGAGTACCCAAGTGGTCACAGCACCCAAAGTGGGGCGGCTGCCAGTGTGCTGACCGCCACGCTTGGCGCAAATTATGCTTTTACCGACCGTACAGGCTCGGATAATGGACTTGCCCCGCGCAGTTATCAGTCGTTTGCTGAAGCGGCGGCTGAGGCTGGAATCTCGAGGTTATACGGCGGGATTCATTTTCGTACCGCCATCGAACGTGGACTCGAGCAGGGGCGCTGCATTGGGGCAAAAGTCAATGCCTTAAAATTTAGAAAATAGAGACCGTACAGAATGCCATCTCTTATTGTAACCTGCGGCTCGGTTGGCTCGAGACCAAAAAAGCTATAAATAGCAGGTGCAAATCTTAAAAACACTCCTGAGTGGCGGTTTGGTGCTGGCTTTTGTTGCTCAAGCGGCTGCACCACAGACATTTGGCGCTTTTGCCGGAAAATGGGCTGGGTATCTCGAGTACAAGGATTATCAGGGCAATGGGCGGGTCAAAATACCAGTCAAACTCGAGGTCAAACCAAGCAACGCCAGCGCCGCCATCTGGGATTTTGTCTATGACGATTTTGGCAAACCCGTGAGCAGTTTTGAGACCCACACTTGGAATGGCACAACCTACCGTGTCCAAACCAAAGGGCAAACTGCCATTCAAGAATACACTAGCCGTGATTTTGCGGTTCTGCTCAAAACTGGTATTGGCAAAGCTATTTTACTAGGTACTGAAATCGAAATCGGTGCAAAAGTTGAAGTTCGGCGCACGATCACTTTAGAAAAAAATAAACTGACCACCCTCAAAGAAACCCGTTTGCGTGATGGTGTTTTTACTTTCCGCAATCAGAGCATTTACTTGCGCCAACCCTAGCCCAAGTCTCGAGTTAAAATAGCCAGCATGATTCCTTCTGCGGCTCGAGTAATTATTGTTGGTGGTGGCATTGTTGGCTCGAGTCTGGCGTATCACCTGACCAAACTCGGCTGGACAGATGTGCTGCTTTTAGAACAAAATACTTTAGCGGGTGGCACGACTTGGCACGCGGCTGGCTTGGTTGGGCAGTTACGCACCAGCAACAGCATGACCAAAATTAACAAGTACAGTGTCGAACTCTATCCGCGTCTCGAGGCAGAAACAGGCGTGGCAACGGGCTGGAAAACCACAGGCAGTTTAATTGTCGCAACCACCACAGAACGGATGATTCAGTTGCAGCGCACGATCGCCATGGCAGAACTTTTTGGGGTCAAAGCCGAAATGATCAGCCCAAAAGCTGCCCAAGAAAAATGGAATTTAATGCGAACAGACGACCTGCTTGGCGCAGCGTGGCTGCCCGATGACGGCAAGTGCTTACCTAAAGAAACAGCGCTGGCACTAGCCAAAGGCGCTCAGCTGGGCGGTGCGACTATACTCGAGCATATTCGGGTGCTGGATGTGTTGCGCCACCACGGGCGGGTGACGGGTGTCAGAACCCAAGAAGGCGATATTGCTGCCGAATTTGTGGTGCTGTGCGGTGGAATGTGGACTCGAGAACTGGGGCTAAAAATCGGGGTCAATATCCCACTTTTTCCAGTCGAGCATCATTATGTGGTCTCCGAACCAATCGAAGGCGCATTCGATGAGTTACCCGTCGGGCGCGACCCAAACCGTTGTATTTACTATCGCGGCGAAGGAAGTCGCATCATGCTTGGGGCGTTTCAGGCATACACCAAACCGTGGGATGTGCAACCCGTACCGCCAGATTTTAGCAACGCCTTGCTCGAGCCAGATTGGCAAAAATACGCTGAACCATTGGCGGCTGGAAAATGGCGTATTCCAAGGCTCGAGCAGGCTAAATTTGAGAAATTTGTCAATGGTCCAGAATCGTTTACGCCCGACAACAATTTTTTGATGGGCGAGACCCCAGAATTGCGCGGACTTTTTGTGCTGGCTGGTTTTAACAGCGTTGGTATTGCCAGCGCTGGTGGGGCGGGCAAGTATTTAGCCGAATGGATGGTGGATGGCGAACCGAGCATTGACTTGTGGAGCGTTGACCTTAGGCGCTTTGGCATCGGTCAGAACAACCGTACTTTTTTGCGGCAGCGTGTGACCGAGGTGCTGGGCTTACATTATCAAATGGCGTACCCAAATCGTGAGCTAAGCACTGGGCGCAACTTGCGCTTATCGCCATTGCACAGTTTGCTCGAGCAAGCTGGAGCGTGTTTTGGACAAAAGGCTGGTTTTGAGCGCCCCAATTGGTTTGCTCGAGGTGGCTTAAAACCAGTTGCCGAGTACGCTTGGGGACGGCAAAATTGGTTTATCATGCACAAGCGAGAACACCTTGCCACAAGGCAAGCAGTCGCTATTTTTGACCAGAGCGCCTTTGCTAAACTCGAGTTGACTGGGCGGGATGCTTTAAGTCTGTTGCAACGGCTTTGCGCCAACCAAATGGATGTCCCCATCGGACAATCGGTCTACACCGCCATGCCCAATGCCAAAGGCGGTTTTGAATCCGACCTGACCGTGCTGCGGCTCGGCGAAACGCATTTTAGAATCATCACTGGCTCGAGCCAAGCGGTTCATGATGCTGACTGGATTTGGCGTAACGTGCTGCCAAGCGAGCAAATCAGCCTGACCGATGTGACCGAAAGCTACGCCGTGCTTGGTTTGATGGGCGCGAATTCTCGAGCCGTTCTCGAGGCGCTGACCACGACTGACCTGAGCCACCAAGCCTTTGGCTTTGGCGAGGCAAAATACATTGAACTTGGGTACTCGAGGGTGCTGGCGGTGCGTATCACCTATGTGGGCGAACTTGGCTGGGAACTGCATATCCCAAATAGCCAAGCGGTGCAAGTCTACACCGACCTGATGCGGGTCGGCTCGAGTTTTGGGATTGAAAACGCTGGGCATTATGCGATAAATTCCTTACGGCTCGAGAAAGGCTACCGAGCTTGGGGCGCAGATATATCGCCAGAAGACACGATTCTCGAAGCTGGTTTAGGTTTTGCAGTGGATTGGAATAAAGAATTTATCGGTAAAGCTGCCTTGCTTGAGCAACAAAAAAAAGGGCTGACCCGAAGGCTGGTGCATTTTGTCCTCGAGAACCCCGAACCAGTGCTGTGGGGTTCAGAACCGATTCTGCGCGATGGCATCGCGGTTGGTTACACCACTTCGGGCAGTTATGGGCATACGCTTGGCGCAGCCGTTGGCATGGGCTATGTGAAAAACTCGAGTGGCGTGGATACCGCTTGGGTGCGTGCTGGGCATTATGAAATCGTAATCAATGCCCAAAAATACACCGCCAAAGCCTATTTGCGCTCACCCTATGACCCAGAACGGCAGCGCATTTTGAGGTAACGGGAACTTTTTGAGATAGACACCATCCAACCAACTGTAGCGAAACTGAATCCTTAATAGTTTACGCCCAACAATTTAGTGGAGGTTTTTATGAAAAAGTCCTTGATGATGGCTGCCTTATCGTGTCTCGCTCCGATTGCCCTATTTGGTTGCCAAACTGCCTTGCCAAATAACCCAGTCTATGCCCTAAACTATGCTTCTGGGGTACAACAAAATCAGGTTGTGGCGGCTGGCTCGAGCGCTGTTTTATCGGTCAATGTCTCGAGTAGCACAGGTGGAATGGTCGGTGGGCTTGGACTCAGTGCGACCGTCAACAATGGCTATTGTGGTCTTGTCTCGAGCAGTGCCAGCACCGATACCACTGGAAATGCCAGTTTTACGCTGACAGCAGGTTCGGCTGGTGGTTTGGCGTGTACTGTAACCGTCAATTTACCAAGTCTTAATGCTTCTCGAGCCGCCGTCAATTTTACAGTCAACGTCCGTGCCATTCAGCGTGTTTTAACCGCACCTGTTACCAGTTTAGTTATTGCCACAACACCCAACCCGACCACGATTAACTTAGCCAGCACCACCGCCCAAATGACTTTATCCAGTCCAAATGCGGCTTTGGGTTCGGCAAACGACAGCTTAAACCTAAGAATTGCCAATTTGCCAGCCTTACCAAACACTTTTACCTATGTGCTGTGGGCGACCAATGCCGCCAGTCTAACCACTGGTCTGGATGCTTTTCGCAATGCTGGCAATGCCCCAGTAGCTATTGGCTTTAATGCCACTCCACCCGCCAATGTTGGCACAAACAGCCCAGCTACACCTATAGACAACAAAGCCAACTACACCCGCGTTTTTGTGAGCATCGAAGCTGGCTCGAGCATTCCAGCCACCCCAAGCACACAAATAGCTTTGGACACTGGCACAAGTGTTTTTGTACAGGGCAATTAACCACCTTGGGCGATTCTAAAGCGCTCGAGGTGTGTATTGGCATAGGCTAAAAAATCAAAATCGAGGCTCGAGATACCACTTTGTAAAAATCCCCAAAAGGCTTCTCGAGCCTCGGAAACACAGCGCATCAAGGCTAATTCTTGGCGCAGTTGGTGGCTCACTTCGCCAAAGTAAAGCCCTAAAAGTTCTTCGTGGTCGTTTAACTCAAGGTTAGCAGCCAAATTGCCAAGGTCAAACATTCGGTTGCCATTGCCAGCGTACTCCCAGTCTATTAAAAAAAGCTGCCGACCAAAAAGTAGATTGCTGGGCAGTAAATCGTTGTGACACGGCACGATTTTGGCAGTTGGCTCGAGTTGGCTTTGGATTTGGGTAAGCTGCCTAAGAATTTGTGGGGTGTCTTTTGGGAACTTCACGCCATGCACAAGCGCAATTTGATGGTACTGGGTAATCGTCTGAAATGCCGAAAAAGATTTAGGGAAAGCTGGCGCAGCATGAAGTTTTTTGAGGGTGCTGACCAAAAAATCGAGTTGTGCAGTGGCGCTGGCTGTATCGAGCGTTTGGGCAGCCTCGAGAAAGCGGGTTAAAATTGCTTGGTGGGCGGCTAAATAAGCAATCGGTTCTGCCCCAATGCCAAGCTGATAAGCCATCCCCGAGCAGTCAAATTCGGCTTGGCGGTCAATCCCCAAGAGTTCGCTTTTTTCGCCTGCCACACGCACCACATATGCACCAGAACTGGTCTCGAGTTTATAATTGTGGTTGGTGATGCCGCCGCTCAGGTGGCTGATGCACTCAATTGTGCCAGTCAATTTTTTTATGTCTCGAGTCAGTTCTTGGGTCAATTGGTTCACGATGCACAGCATATGCTTTCTGTATGCTTAAAATTTTAGATTCAAATCAGTCTTGGGATGTGATTGTGCTGGGTGGCGGCACCGCAGGGGCGATTGCCGCCATCAAAGCCGCACGGGCGGGCGCTAAAACCTTGGTGGTCGAAGCCCTCGGTAGCCTCGGTGGCACGGGTACAAACGCCCAAGTTACGCCCTTGATGCGAAATTCCTCGAGCGGCATTAACCTAAACCAAGGCTTGACCAACGAACTCAAAACTCGGCTTTTTGCCCAAGGTGATGGTGCGACCGACCAGCACAACAACGACAATTGGTTTAACCCCGAAGGCATGAAATATGTTCTCGAGCGAATGCTGGTCGAATCTGGCGGTCAGATTTTGTACCACACCCATTTTGTTGCTCCAGAACTCGAGCAACAACAAGTCTCGAGCGTGATTGTCCACAATAAAGATGGCTTGACGCGCCTAAGCGCCAAAGCCTTTATAGATGCGACTGGCGATGCTGATTTGTGTGTTCGGGCTGGAGCGCCATTTCAGGCGGGCGAACTCGAGACGGGCTTACACCAAGCCATGAGCCTACGTTTTATTTTAGGTGGCGTAGATTGCCAAAAACTCTGTGAATTTTTAGCCAAACATGGGCAAGCCCAAGAATCTAGCGCCTTTATGCACTTTTGGATGGTCTGGGGTAAAAATGCTTCGCTCGAGCCACTGTTCAAAAAAGCAGTCGAAGCTGGTCTACTCGAGGAGCGCGACGGCGATTATTTTCAGGGATTTAGTATCCCCGGAATGCCAAATTGTATCAGTTTTAATAACCCGCGCTTGGCTGCCGAAATCAACGACGGGGCAGATGCGTGGACCCTATCAAAAGCGCAAATAGATGGCAAACACGCGATTCAGCGCCTTGTGAAGTTCTTGCGCCACACTTTTGAAGGCTGCGAACATAGCTTTGTCTCGAGTTACGCCGCCATTCCAGGGGTGCGCGAAACACGGCGAATCACGGGCGAATATGTTCTAACGCTCGAGGATATTCTCGAGTGCCACCAATTTGAGGATGCGATTTGCCGCAATCATTACCCTGTGGATATTCACACCCCACGCGGTAAAAAGCTCTATCACGAACGCTCGGGCGACTTGCCCTATTTTCAGCCCGATGCCTACCACGAAATTCCTTACCGCAGTTTAATTCCGCTCGGTCTCGAGAATGTGCTTGTGCCGGGGCGTTGTGCCAGTGCCACTTTCGAGGCGCAAAGCGCGATTCGGGTGCAGCAAAACTGCCACAGCATGGGCGAGGCGGCTGGTTTAGCATCAGCATGGATGGCGGCGCAAAACATTGGGTCTCGAGCCATCAATGCGCTGGAACTGAGGGCTGCCTTAAAAGCTGATGGGGCATATCTGTAGAATTTTTGACTCGAGTCTTGCCTAACGCATTTCCTCTTTCCTCCTTTCTCTTTTCTCCGTCCTTGTGCTACCCTACCCGCACTTGTTGGTTTTAGAAATGAAGGGGACTTACCTTGAGTACACTTATAATTGTTGAATCGCCCGCCAAGGCAAAAACCATTGGAAAATTCCTTGGGCGTGGCTATATTGTCGAGTCGAGCTACGGGCATATCCGCGATTTACCCAAAGGCGCAGATGAAGTTCCAGCCAAATTTAAAGGCGAATCTTGGGCGAGGCTGGGCTTAAACATTGATGCAGGCTTTGAGCCATTGTATATTGTCTCGGCAGAAAAACGCGCTCAGGTTGCCAAACTCCGCAGCCTTGCCAAAGATGCGACCGAAATTTTTCTGGCAACCGACGAAGACCGCGAAGGTGAGGCGATTGCCTGGCATTTGTTCGATGAGTTAAAACCCAAAGTGCCAGTCAAGCGTATGGTTTTTCATGAAATTACCAAAGAAGCCATTGACCACGCGATTTCGCATCCGCGCAGCATTAACCTCAACATGGTCCAAGCCCAAGAAACCCGTCGGGCATTGGACAGGTTATACGGCTACGAAGTCTCGCCCGTGCTGTGGAAAAAAGTAAAACCCAAACTCAGTGCTGGGCGGGTGCAAAGTGTGGCGACGCGCCTGATTGTCGAACGTGAGCGCGAACGGATGGCGTTTGTCCCGAGTAGCTGGTGGGATATAGAAGCCCAGTTTAGCACCGCTAAAAACGAATTGTTTCCAGCCACGCTTTATGAGCTAGATGGTAAACGCTTGGCATTGGGCAAGGACTTTGACTCGAGCGGCAAATTTACAGGCGAAGGCAAAGTCGTGCGCTTATCCGAAACTGAGGCTCGAGCCTTGGCGCAAAATCTGCAAGGTGTGCCGTTTAGTGTGCTTGGCACAGAAGAAAAACCATTTACCCAACGCCCTTATGCGCCGTTTATCACCAGCACCCTGCAACAAGAGGGGGTGCGTAAACTCGGTTTTGATTCCAAACGCACCATGCGAGCCGCCCAGAGCCTCTACGAGAACGGGTACATCACCTATATGCGTACTGACAGCACCAACCTTTCCAAAGAGGCTTTAACGGCGGCTCGAGCGCAAGTCGTGGATTTGTACGGGCAGGATTATCTGCATCCAACGCCGCGCACTTACGAGAAAAAAGTCAAAAATGCCCAAGAGGCACACGAAGCCATCCGCCCTGCTGGCGAGCGTTTCCGCACGCCGCAAGAAGTCAAATCCGAACTCGGTAACGACGAATGGCGCTTGTACGATTTAATCTGGAAACGCACCGTGGCTTCACAAATGGCGGATGCTCGAGGACGCAGGTTATCGGCTCGAATTGGTGGCACAGCCACCGATAACCGTAAAGCCGTATTTAATGCCACAGGTAAAGTGATTGATTTTGCGGGTTTCTTACGCGCCTATGTCGAAGGCTCAGACGACCCCGACGCAGCCCTCGAGGACAAAGAAGTGATGCTGCCCGCGCTTGCCACAGGCAACACGGTGCGCCCCGAAAAACTCAATCCCAAAGGTCACAGTACCCAGTCGCCAGCCCGCTTTACTGAAGCCAGTTTAATCCAAGGACTCGAGGAGCGCGGCATCGGCAGACCCAGCACCTACTCGAGCATTATCCAGACTGTCCAAGACCGTGGTTATGTTTTTAAGCGCGGACAAGCCCTGATTCCAACCATCACTGGTTTTAGCGTGGTGCAACTGCTCGAGCAACATTTCGGGCAATTGGTGGATTATAGTTTTACCGCCCGTATGGAAGATGACCTTGACCATATTTCGATGGGCGAACAAAAACGCATTCCGTACTTAGAAAAATTTTACTCGAGCGAAGAAGGCTTAAAAAAGCAAATTGAAACCCGCCTCGACACCATAGATGCTCGAGCCGTCAGCACGATTTTTGTGCCGCAACTCGAGGGAACGGGTATTTCGGTGCGGCTGGCTAAATTTGGACCAATTGTCGAATTTGAAGGTAAGCTCGCCAATATCCCCGATGACCTTGCACCAGATGAACTGAATAAAGAAAAAGCCGAGGAACTGCTGACCAAGCGGTCTTCAGAACAAGTGCTGGGCATCGAAACTGCTTCTGGTTTACAGATTTATGCCAAGAACGGACGCTTTGGTCCCTATGTCCAACTTGGCGAGAACGGCGCAGCCAATGTCAAAATGGCATCGTTATTTCCAAACGATAGACTCGAGGATTTAACGCTCGAGCGAGCGCTGTTGCTGCTGAGTTTGCCAAGATACGTTGGCGACCTCGATGGCGAAGAAGTCTGGGGTTACAACGGCAAATTTGGACCCTACCTCAAAAAAGGCAAAGACTCGAGAAGCCTTGGTAAACACGATGAACTCTTTACGGTTAATCTCGAGCAAGCCAAAATAATTTTTGACCAACCCAAAACTCGAGGGCGTGGCACACCCAAAGACCCAGTACAAATTTTTGAATACACTGACCGCAAAGCCATTAACTTGCTCGATGGGCGTTTTGGGCTGTACCTTTCGGATGGCGAACTCAACGCCTATTTGCGCCGCGAAGACAACGCCGAAGTGCTGAACGCCAACGATGTCCGCCGAATTTTTGAGGAGCGCGGCAAACCACCAAAATCCAAAGCCAAACCCGCCAAAACATCTGGCAGCAAAAAAACCGTCGGGGCTGCCTCGCCAAAAACCGCCAAAGCCCCCAGCAAAGCCTCGAGCAGCAAAAAAGCTGTTACTAAGAAAAAAACTGTCTCCAAAACTGTCAAAGCCGATGCACCCACCAAGGAAAAACCAGCTTGGGCAGACCTCGAGCCATTCACCAAGGATTTTGACCCAACCACGGCGCAACTCCTAAAACTGATTAACGGTGAACGAATCCCAATGGCGGATGCCGCCACCAGACTTCGCATTAGCTCCGAAGATGCCATGAGTCGGTATAGGGCGAGTAATTTTAAGCTGTACAATTTGTACAGAAAAGCCAAAGTTGTAGTTTAAGTTTTACTCGAGACTTAAACTATCAGTCTCGAGTTCTGCGATTTATAGATACTTCAATAGACCTCTTGCATAAGTCCGAATCATTCATTTTTAGCACGGCGAACACTTCTTGACCATAAACTCGCACCTAACGGGCATGGTCGCTTCTTGACCATAAACTCGCACCTAACGGGCATGGTCGCAAGGTTCGCGCTCTACAAAAATCGATTGTCTATAGGGGTGTTGCTTGTCATCATCCTGTTTTCAGCGATGGAAATTATTTATGCAAGAGGTTTAATTACGAAGAGCTTTGGCTTTATCGTGCAAACACAACCCAATTTTGATTAGAATAGCCAGACATGAAGACCTCTTCTCAAATGCGCCCGAACATTCCTTTGGCAATCGTGGCGGTGTTGGCTGCGTTCTCGAGTTTTGTGTTGCCTTTTGCAACCATCACCCGCGCTTTTGGTGGTCAAGCGGCAATTTTGGTACATCCAAACACGATTGTGGATTTTACGGGTTTTTTGCCAAAATCCATGCCCGATTTCTCGAGTACCAGCTTATTAATTTGGCTGACGTTGGCAGCCCTTTTGGTCACGGCTGGCTTGGCGTGGTTTGCACCCAAACTGGTCTGGCTTGGTGGAGCGCTGACGGCTGTCTTGGTGGTCTCGAGTTTTGTGGTTTATGCCATGACTTTAGATGCCGTTCATGCACCACTTTTAGCCAATGGCACAGCTTACCGGCGTTTGCCATTTGTTAATTTTGGACCTTCGCTGTGGGCATTTTTGGCATTTTTTACGGGCATTGGCGCAATTGTCTCGAGCCTACGCAGTGCAGGGCGTTTGTCGGATTTTTTTCGTGGCATAACTGGCGTGGTGATTCCAGCCATTTCAATTTTACTGGCATTGATTGTTTGCGGGGTGCTGATTTTACTGTTGCAAGTGCCACCAGGACTCGAGAAAGTGCCAGCCAGTCTGATGCGCGATTGGTTAGCTCGAGCCGATTTACTCTGGTTTAGTTACAGTATGCTGTTTGGTTCGATTCTGCCCAAGTTCCGCCCGACCCTTGATTTTGCACCCGTCTGGCAGAGTTTATCTCTGGCTACACCACTTATTTTTACGGGCTTAGGATTGGCGTTTGGTTTTCGGACTGGTCTTTTTAACATTGGTGCGCCCGGGCAAGTGATTATGGGCGGAATTTTTTGCGCGGCAGTTGGTATTTATCTTCCAGGTCCTTGGTTTATTATCGCGCCGCTTTGTGTGATTGCGGCGGCAGTTGGTGGTGGGCTTTGGGGTGCATTGCCGGGTTGGCTCAAAGGTCGTTTTGGCGCGTCCGAGGTAATCAATACGATTATGCTCAATAACATTGCCAGTGGTGTTTTGGTTTTTTTAATTGGTTCAAACCAAGCCAGTTTTTTTGGTAGCACTGTCAATCTGCCATTCAAAGCCGAAGGTGGCGAAGCCAGCAGCCTCGACTTTGGCACTGGAGCGCGACTTTCTAACATCACTGAGCCATTTGGCTTTGCTCGAGACGGTTCTAATTTTATGGCATTGCCCGTACCATTTTTATTGCTTGGGCTAATTCTTGGTTTTGCTTTTTCCAAAGGCAGTCTGCAAACTCGAGGCATCAGTGCTGGCATTGGCGCGGTGCTTGGGCTGGTGC
The DNA here is from genome assembly GCA_043778225.1 of Deinococcales bacterium. Classification (GTDB taxonomy): domain Bacteria; phylum Deinococcota; class Deinococci; order Deinococcales; family JAAFIG01; genus JAAFIG01. The sequence continues at coordinate 85,264 of JAYWGM010000052.1, forward strand.
TTGGTTTTATCTTGCGTGAAATTCCAGTCACGGGGGCAATGCAGACAGCCGCCTTAAACTTAGCTTTTGTGATTGCGATTTTGGCAGCTGGTTTTGTGGGTGTGTTTTTGTGGCGTACCAAATGGGGTTTCGAGCTTCGAGCGGTTGGTTTAAGCCCCAAAGCTGCCGAGTATGGCGGGGTCAATATCGCTAAAAATACCGTCTTGGCGATGGCAATTTCTGGCGCACTCTGCGGCTTAGCCGCGACCCATTTTACGATGGGTGGCGCTTTGGCAGAGTACCGCTTAAAACAATCTATTCCAGCCGATAGCGTTGGTTTTGGTGGTATCACGGTGGCGTTGCTTGGACAAAATACCCCCGTCGGTGTGGTTGCCTCGAGTATTTTATTTGGCGTGCTTGGCACAGGTGGGCTGCGCCTTGACCAAGCCCTAGATGATATTTCTCGAGAAATTGTAACGGTGCTGCAAGCCCTGATTGTGCTGTTTATTGCCACCCAAGGCTTTTTGAGCGGTGATTTTTTACGCAGCATCAATAACATTAAAAAACCTGAGCCACCAAAAAAAGACCACACCACACCAGACTCGAGCCACGCCGCTACAGACTCGAGCCACGCCGCCCCAGACTCGAGCCACGCCAAAAAAGAAGGTGACGCATAATGGACATCGCCGTAATTATGGTCGTACTTGCCACAACCATCCGCAGCACCACACCTTTACTTTTTGCCGCCCTTGGCGGGATGTACTCTGAACGTTCTGGCGTGGTCAATATCGCGCTTGAAGGCATCATGCTGTTTGGGGCATTGACGGCTGCGATTGTGGCACAGCAACTCGAAGCCCCTCTTTTGGCAGCCAATCCGGGCATCACCATCTGGTGGACAGCTTGGGCGGGTGTTTTTGCCGCCATGGTCGTCGGGGCATTGGTCGGTTGGGTTCACGCTGTTGTCAGTATTAAATACAAAGCCGACCAAGTGATTAGTGGTACAGCCATTAACCTGATGGCATTGGGTTTGCCAGCCGTGGTGCTGCAATTTTTTTACAACAATACCTCCGACTCCGAAAAAGTCCAGAATTCTTTGCCACTGTGGGGTCTCGAGGGATTTTCTTTTTCGCCCCTGACTTATATTTCGTTTTTACTTGTGCCGATTACGGCATACATTATTTACCGAACCCCTTTTGGTCTGCGTTTACGGGCAGTTGGCGAAGCTCCACAAGCGGCAGCCAGTGTTGGGGTCAATGTTTTTAGAACCCGTTATGCTGCCGTGATTATTTCTGGGATATTGGCAGCTTTGGCGGGGGCATTTTTAAGCATTGGCAACCTCGATGGTTTTAACCGAGGCATGAGCGCTGGGCAAGGTTTTATTGCTTTGGCTGCCCTGATTTTTGGGCGTTATCAGCCGTGGCAAGTGATGGGGGCGTGTCTGCTTTTTGGATTTTTCCGTGCGCTTGCTATTCGTTTAGGCGGCGATAACATTCTGCCCAGTGCCTTGGTGGATAACCTGCCGTTTATCATCACCATGTTTGTGCTGGCTGGCTTTATCGGCAAGGCTCGAGCGCCAAAAGCGATTGGTAAACCGTATCCGTAATGAGTTTTATCATACCAAATTAAGGTAAAGAATCGCTTTTTGATTCTTTACCCGACCAACGGGAGTATTAACGATACCGAATTTAACGCGAGAACGGCAGTTTGCCGTT
>JAYWGM010000053.1:0-5594 GCA_043778225.1 Deinococcales bacterium
CGGTAGACTTGGCGAGCTATGCGAGTACCGATAGGTGCTTTGTCGTGGAGTTCGTAGGCTTGAGGGACGATAGACGAAGGACTTAAACGACAAAGCACTGAGTGCAGCTTTGGTATTAAATTTGGGTCGCCTAACTCTGGGCTACGGCGCGGAGAATATCGCTCGAGGTGACAATGCCTTTTAATTCATCGCCATACAGCACTGGTAAACACGAAATACCTTCTTCGAGCATGACTCGAGCCGCGTACTGCATCGGGGCATCCTCGAGTACCGTAATCACGGGGCTGTGCATCAGTTCTTTGGCTTTGGTATTCTCGAGCAGCAACGGAATTTCCCATTTGGCAAGGCTGGTCGCATCCGACGGTAAAGCACGGCGAATATCACGGTCTGTAATTACGCCAATAATTCGGTTGTGTTCTCTGACCAACACATGACGAAACGCATTCTCGGTCAGGATGGCACGAATTTCGGGCAGTGAGGCGTGGCTATCTACGGTAATCACATGGGCGGTCATGATGTCGTGAACGGTCATATAAGCTCCTTTTCGGGCAAGCAATGGGGTTTGGGGGCTGTTGTGCTGTCCTTGTTCAAAATGCAGCCTCGAGTCGTTTTCGGTGCGCTCTGTGCCAGAACTGCGAATTGTGGTCATAAAAACTTCCTCCTAACTCGAGTTTGTGCTTATAGCATTACCGTAGCATTACAGCGTCAGCAGGATTTGTGCCAGCAGAATCTTGGCAATCATTGCCATTGGATAGACCGTTGCATAGCCTTGGTTGGGTAGGTCGTTGCCGCTTCGTTCGGTGGCAAAGGCAAGCACCGCCGGTTGGGTTTGCAGTCCTGCCAGCATTCCGATGGCGATTGGAAATGGAACACGCAGGATTTTATGGGCAACAAATAACAGCGTAACCGCCACAAAACAAGTCAGAAACGTACCCAATAAAAACAAGGTAATTCCAAGGCTCGAGAAGACCGTTTGACCAAAAGCAAAGCCGCTTCGTGTGCCGACTCCAGCTAAGAACAGCACAATCCCAATTTGGCGTAAGGTCAGGTTGGCACTGTACGGAATCTGCCACAGTACCCCTAAAAAACGTTCTTTCCACCCGAACAGCAAGCCAACAATCAGTGTCCCACCGGCAATCCCAAGTTCAAAATAACCACCGTTTGGTAAGGGGATTTTGAGACTCCCAAGCAGCAGCCCAAGGGCAATCCCTAAACCAAACGACAGCACATCGATTTCGGAAAGATGCTGATACGAATCGCCCAGAAAACCTGAAATTGCTTTCATTTGTTCGGGCGCACAGACCACCCGCACGCGGTCGCCTAGCTCGAGAACCGTGTCTTTGTTCGGCAAAAATTCAACATCACCACGACGAACTCGGGTAATTAGCGCCCCAAAGCGCTGCGGCAGTTGCAACTCGAGTAGGGTTCGCCCTGCTACGGCATGGCTCGAGACAAAAATCCGACGATAATCAAAATAACTGCGGTCTAACTCAAGGGCGGCTGGAATCACCTCGCCAAGTCGGCTACTACTTTTTTCGACAACAGTTTCTGCACCAATCAAGGTAATCACATCGCCCACCTCAAGCGTTGTTTCTGGCGAGACCAGACTTTGGACTTGACCACGCTGATGCCGTGCAAACAGCACATTCCAGCCTTCAGACTGCGCCAGTTTAACAATTGCCAAACCAATTAAATCTGAATTCGTAACTCGCACCGAAGCACTTTTTAAGCCATTAGCGGTAAACCCAGCCACTCGAGCCGACTCGAGTTTCATATCTATACGCCAGAACCGCTCGAGCAAACCAACACAAAGCAGCATCGCAATTACACCCATGGGATACGCCACACTGTACCCAAGCACCGGCAAGGACTCGGCAGATGTACCCTTAATCGCCTCGAGAACCCCCGCTAAGGCTGGCGTATTGGTAAACGCCCCCGCGAAAACCCCAGCCACCAAGCTCGGCTCGAGATTCAGAACCCGACGCAGAACACCAGCGACCAGCACCGCCAGAATTAACACACCCAAAACCAAAGCATTATCGCGCAGACCACGCTTGCCCAGACTACGAAAAAAACCTGTGCCACTCGAGAGACCAATCGTGTAGACAAACAACACCAAACCAAGGCGCTGAATAATCTCAGGCAGTTTAAGTTCAGCATCCAAACTGCCAAACGCCAAACCCACAAATAAAACGGCGGCGATACCCAAGGAAAAACCAGCAATTTTGACTCGCCCGAGCAGAAAGCCAAGGCTCGAGACGAGAAAGAGAAGAAGCAGTGGATTATCTTTGAGCAGTGCAATCATGAGAACCTCGGGAAGTTGACTCCTACGAACTCCCCCCGCCTGCGGCGACCCCCTCGTTGAGGGGGTTCAAGGTCAAAGGCTGTTGAACCCCCTCAACGAGGGGGTCAGCGCTCCGCGCTGGGGGGAGTTCACTCGTGGGCTAATTCCCCAAGTTCTGGTGAACGCCATAATGCACTGAGCATTAACTCGCGGATAAAAATAAATTCTTTGGGTAATCGGTCGTAAAGTTTTATAAATAACTCGTCGTGCGAAGCAATTTCTTGTTGCCAAGCCTCGCGGTCAATGCTGAGTAACTGCTCGAATTGGGATTTGCTCATCTCAAGTCCGCGCCAGTCCATGTCCTCATAGCGTGGCACCCAGCCCAGCACGCTTTCAACGCTGGTGGCGTGTCCTCGAGCGCGTTCGACAATCCATTTGAGGACGCGCATATTTTCGCTAAAACCATGCCATAAGTATTTACCGTTTTCGTCTTTGCGAAACCAGTTGACATTAAAGATTCTTGGTGGATTGGGTAATTCGCGTCCGATTTGCACCCAGTGGTTGAAGTAATCACCCATGTGATAGCCACAAAACGGCAGCATAGCGAATGGGTCACGGCGCACCGCTCCTGTTGCGCCAACGGCGGCGGCGGTGGTTTCACTGCCCATGGTGGCGGCAGCATAAACACCATACGTCCAGTTAAAGCTCTGGTAGACCAATGGTACAACACTTGAGCGTCTGCCGCCAAAGATAAAGGCAGCTATTGGTACGCCAGCCGGGTCATCGTAGGCAGGGTCTATGACTGGGCATTGGGCAATGGGTGCGGTGAATCTCGAGTTGGCATGAGCGGCTTTGCGTCCACAGTCTGGAGTCCAGTCTTGTCCTGTCCAGTCTATGAGATGCTGTGGTGGGGTTGGGGTCATGCCTTCCCACCAAACATCGTGGTCGTCGGTCAATGCCACATTGGTAAAAATCGTGTTCTCGAGAATGCTGTTCATGGCGTTGGGGTTAGATTCAAAATTTGTGCCAGGTGCAACCCCAAAAAAACCGGCTTCTGGGTTAATGGCTCGGAGTTGCCCACTTGCATCTGGTTTTATCCATGCGATGTCATCGCCAACGGTGCTGATTTCCCAGCCATCGTCGGTAAACGGCTTAGGTGGGATTAACATCGCAAAATTGGTTTTACCACAGGCACTTGGAAACGCTGCCGCGACATAGGTTTTTTCTCCGTTTGGGTCTTTAACGCCCAGAATCAGCATATGTTCGGCTAACCAATTTTGTTCTCGAGCCAGCACACTGGCAATTCGTAAAGCAAAGCATTTTTTGCCCAACAGCGCATTGCCACCGTAACCAGACCCATAACTCCAGATACTGCGTTCTTCGGGAAAATGGACAATGTATTTCTCGGTATTGCACGCCCATGTGCTGTCTTTTTGTCCAAGCTCGAGCGGTGCGCCAAGGCTGTGTAGGCAATGCACAAAGTCGTTGTCGCCAAGTGCCTCGAGTACAGCTTGTCCCATGCGGGTCATGATTCGCATATTGACCGCAACATACGGCGAATCGGATAACTCTACGCCAATGTGGGCTATCGAACTGCCAATTGGACCCATGCTAAACGGAATCACATACATCACCCGTCCGCGCATTGAACCCGCAAATAAGCCTTGCAACTTGGTTTTCATGGCTTTGGGTTCAAACCAGTTATTCATTGGACCTGCGTCGGACTTACTTCTCGAGCAAATAAAAGTTCGGTCTTCGACCCGTGCGACATCACTAACATCAGAACGTGCCAAAAAACTATTTGGGCGCTTATCGGGGTTCAGCCTTGTAAACGTACCACTTTGCACCATTTGTTCGCAGAGCTTATCGTATTCTTCTTGTGAGCCATCGCACCAATGAATACTGTCTGGTTGGCACAATGCCGCGACTTCTGCTACCCAGCGTTGTAACTCGAGATTCTTAAAATTGTTCATATTTTGCCTCCTGATAAGAGTTTGCAAAACAGGCATTACCGAACCATTACCGCAGCTTTGAACAAACGTCGTAATGGTTCGGTAATGCTTAGCTTGAATAATTTTTTTGGAGGTACTTATGAAAATCAGTATTATCGGAAGTGGAATGGTCGGAGGCGCTATCGCCAATGCCTTGGTGCAAAAGAATCTTTTGGCAGACATTGTTTTAATTGATAAAGAACTCAAGGTTGCCCAAGCCCAAGTGGTGGATGTCAGCAGTGGTAGCCTAGGTCAACCTCGGGTTCGAGCCGCTGAACTCGAGGAAGTACAGGATTCAAAAATTGTGGTTTTAGCGGCGGGCAAACGCACCGAGCTTAATTACACCGGTCAACAGCTTTTAGACATGAACATCGAAATCCTCGAGACGACCTTACAAAAAGTGATCGAACTCGCCCCAAATGCGATTTTAATCAATGCCGTCCAACCGATTGACCTGATGACCAACCACATTGCCAAAATGCTCGGTACAAAACACTCGGCTCGAGTTATCGGTACTGGCACAATGCTCGAGACGACGCTGTTCAGGCAAGCCATTGCCAAGCACGTCGAAATCCATCCAAATCATGTCCATGGCTATGTCCTTGGACAACAAGGCGGCAGTGCTTTAATGGCATGGAGTTCAGTCAAAATTGCGGGAATTGCCTTTGAAACCTACCTCGAGCAACACGGTCAGCACTTGAGCCTCAAAGACAAAAATGAAATTACGACCGCCGTACAGTACGCGGTCAGTCAAGCCTTGCAAGAAAAAGGTTCGTTCTTGTTTGGCATCGGACAAGCCATCAGCCATTTAATCAGCGTGATTCTCGAGAACCGCCGTGAAATTCTGACCGTCAGCGCATGGGACGAAAAACGTGGTGTCGCCATTTCTTTACCACGGGTGATTGGTGAAAACGGGATGCTCGAGACGATAGAACCGATGTTATCGCCAGAAGAAGCAGCCAAACTCGAAGTGATTATTGGTTATTTCCGCAATGCTTAGTTGTAAGTACCTCCCCGAAATGTTTTAGAGTTTTTTGCTAAAACATTTCCGACTAAGCGACCTAGCCCGTCAGGTGCATCTTTAAGGTCAAGACAGCGACCACGCCCTAAGGTGCGCGTATGTGGTCAAGAACAGGAGTAAGGGTGACGTATCTCACACCGTAATGAGCGCGAGTAGCCCGTGAGCGAACCCGCCCTAAGGTGCGTGTATGGGTTCAAGACAGCGAACCCGCCCGAAGGTGCGTGTATGGGTTCAAGACAGGTGCTATTTTACGAGCAAGAACAGATTTGCCGTTTTGTGAAAAATCTAAAATGCGCGA
>JAYWGM010000054.1:0-5564 GCA_043778225.1 Deinococcales bacterium
TGTCCAGTATTCAAAAGCCTCTTCGTCATCTTTGTAAATCGTGACATAGATTTTATTGCCATCAAAGCCAAGCCAATCTGGACTGGTGATAAATTCCCATGCCCATTCAATGGCTTCTTTTTTGAAGTAGCTATCGAAACTAAAATTGCCCATCATCTCAAAAAAAGAACAATGGCGTAAAGTGCGTCCAACGTTTTCGATGTCGCCAATCCGAATCGTTTTTTGTGCGGTTGTGACCCGCTTCCATTCGCCTTCAATACCAGCAAATTTAGCTGGCGCTCCAACAAATTGCGGCTTAAACTGCGACATTCCCGCCACACTAAACATCAGCGTTGGGTCGGTATACACAGGAATCGGATGCGAAGGAAAACGCAAATGCCCTTTGGATTCAAAAAAGGACAAGTATTTTTCGCGGATTTGGGAGGTGGATAACATAAGGCGCAAGTGTACCAAAGGCTCGAGTGAAACGAAAGCGCATTTTGACCTAGAAAACAGTTTGTGCCAATTGCCGAATGTAAAACGTCTCGAGCGAACGCCTAGCAAAAGCATTGGCGTGGGCATTGACCAGCAGAACAGCCATACCAAATGGACGTGTGGTAGCAAAAATCTGCTCGAGTTTTTCAAGCGGCGCAAAATCACACCAAGGCTCGAGGTACGCCCGAATAAAAACTTGCTCGAGTTCTCGAGTGTTGGCAAAAGGACTCCAATGGTGTGGTGCAGTGTTGCCCATAATCCAGCGCAGAAACCGTTCAAGGTCGGTGAACGGGTGGGCAATCAGCGCATCTGACCAGTCAATAATCGTGTTGGGCGAAATAACGTTCATCGGATGGAAATCACCATGAGCAAGCGCAAGCGGCAGTAACTCCAAACCCTCGAGTTGAATTTTACTAAGATTCTCCAAGGCTCGAGGTGCGTTTTTGTCGGTGCTACACTCGAGAATTGCCTTGGCTTGAGCCACAGCTATTTGAGGCTCGAGAATGGGGCAACCCGTTTCCAAAATGGCTTTTTGATGCGCTAAAGTCTGGATTTGCAATTCGGACATGGTGCGTAAGGCGCGTTGCCAACGGATAACATTGGGGTCTCGAATCAATGGAATCTCACCAGCACTGCGCGTTAATAACCAACCGAGTTTGGGTTCAGCCGCCAGCACAATAGGCGTATAGCTCGAGAATTGTTGTAACCATACTGTAAGTTTAATTTCTCGAATAAGTTCTTGTGGCACAGCCTTAAAATGTAGTTTTTGACCTTTGAGAAAGGTAATGCCCCAGTAAGCGCTATTCCCAGAATGAATCGTCTCGAGCGGTGCAATCGTTGGAAATCGCGTCTCGAGCCAAATTTGTACAGCCTCGAGCCAAGTGACTTCTTGCCATGGGTTCACGCTGGACGGTTCACAATCACATCTTTCAGCACACTGTCTCGGGGTAACTCGAGCATATGCCGAATGGTTTTTGCCAGGGTTTGGGGTTGAATGTACTTTTCGGGTTCAAATACTGCGTTTTCTTGCGCTCGGACGTGTTCTTGCATTGGTGTGGCAGTCCGACCAGGGTAAACGGTTTGTACCCGCAACAAAGGTTCTTCTGCCGCTAGGGCATCTGCAAAGGCACGCAGCGCAAATTTACTGGCAGCATAAGCGCTCCAATCGGCATGGGCGGTCAGTCCAGACCCAGAGTTTACAAACAGCACCTGACCAAAACTATTTCTTAGCCGAGGCAGACAAATTCGGGTTAATTCTACGGCTGCCAGTAAATTCACATCCAGCACTTCTTGCCATTGCCCAAGCGAAGTGTTTTCGATCCGCCCAAGGTTGCCGGCAATGCCAGCATTATGAATCAGGTTGTCTATGTGCGGTATGGACTCGAGTTGTTCTAAAAAATATTGTGGTTGACGCAAATCAAGAGTTAAGTTCATGGCATTAGGCAATGATTGACGCAAGGTTTTTAATTGCTTGGCATCACGTCCAAGCAAAATTAGATGATGATGCTCGAGTTCTCGAGCCAAAGCCATTCCTATTCCACCTGTTGCACCTGTGATTAAAGTTGTAGGCATGAGCAGAGTCTACTATTTTTTCCGTGCCACTCCAATCAAATACGGACTTAAATGCTCCAAACGCCCGCCGTTAAAATCTCCTTGCCACTCGAGCCGAAAGGCATTCAGCCAGCGCTCGAGTTCAAAACGCGTGTAATAGCGTTGGGTCAGTGTTAGAATTTGGCGCTGCAAGGTTTTATCTGGCGCTACGGTATCGCAGTAATACGTGGTGGTACAGATTTGCATGGTTTTATCAATTTTTTGCTGCAAAAAAATGTCGAGTCTCGAGCCGTCGGGTAGGGTAAAAGTTTCGCCCTCATGCCGTAAAACGCCCTCTAAGCCAAAATGCGGTTGGTACAAGTCAAAAGCAAATACGCCACCATTCTCGAGATGAGCATTGATTCGCTCGAGCGCCGCATCTTGGTCTGGAAGCGTGTACAAGTGCATCAGCATATTAAACGGCGCAATAATCAAAGAAAAGGTTTGCTCGAGCTTAAAATCCTTTGCATCGGCTTCTACAAAAGAAACTTCGACATTTTCTCGAGCCGCATAAGCTCGTGCTTTCTCAAGCATTTTTTCACTTGGCTCGAGCAGCGTCACTTCAAAACCGCGCCGTGCCAATGGAATACTGACCCGTCCGTTACCCGCCCCCAACTCGAGAATTTGGGTTACGCCAAAGCGTTCGGCAAGTCGGGCATAAAAAGCAATATCATCGCGGTAATTGGCGTATTGCAATTCGTAAATATCGGCAAGGCTATCGTAATTCACACAACGCTCCCCTGCTCGAGTCGAATAATCTGGTCGGCTTTTTCGATGGTCGAAAGCCGATGTGCAATCACAATCAGGGTTTTTGTACCGCGCAATGACTCGAGGGTGGCTTTAATCTGGTTTTCGGAAGCTGCATCTAAACTCGAGGTCGGTTCATCAAAAATAATGACTTCGGTTTTGGCAAGTAAGGCTCGGGCAATGGCGAGGCGCTGTTGCTGTCCGCCAGACAAACCCGCCCCGTTTTCGCCGAGTATCAGATCAAGACTCGAGATTTCGCTTTTTAGTCCAGCTTGCTCGAGGGCTGACCAAATTTCAGAATCCGAAGATTCTTGACCTAAACACAGATTTTCGCGGATACTGCCCATAAATAAACTGGGGCTTTGCGGTACAAAACTAAAGGCGCTGCGCCATGCGGCTCGAGTAAAAGTCCGAGCATCTTGGTTCATGGCTAATACACCGTTTTTTGGCTCAAGCAGGCGCAACAGGACTCGAGTCAGGGTGGTTTTTCCACTTCCGCTTGCGCCAATTATGGCGGTGAACGACCCCTTTGGAATGGTTAGGCTGATGTTCTCGAGGGCATTTGTTTGGTCATAACCAGCACTGAGGTTCGTCAGGACAATATCGCCAGTCGGGGCAGTTTTGATTTGCCCAGTCTCGAGTTCGGTGGGAATCTCGAGTACCGTTTGTAAGTTCTGGGCTGGGGCGCGAATGGCGGACAGTTTCGAGAAACTTCTGGCAAAAATCTGAATCGGGGCAATACCAAGCCCAAGTTGTGTCAGGTAACTGGTCAGTGCTGCAAGGCTCATCCGATTGGCTTGCACCTCGAGAACCCCCAAGTATAAAAGCGCTACTATTCCCACACCAGCTGTGAGTTGTGCCAATGGTGCATTCAGCGCCCCGAGAGATGACCGGCGGCTCATGGCAGCAGCCGTGCGAGCGTTGACACTTGCAAAACGTTGCTCGAGTTTACTTTCGGCATTAAATGCCTTGACCACCTCGAGCTTAGAAAGGGCTTCGGAGAGCATTCCACTGGCTAGAGCCGCTTCGCGTTGGGCTTCGGAAAGTGCCGACTCGAGGCGTTTGGCTAACCAACTCGAGAAAAAAGTCAGTGGCACAATCACTGCAACCAGCCCGAAGGTCAGCACTGGACTCGAGAGCAGCAGCGCAATGCCGACTGCTAACATCACCAAACCCTGTCCAATAATGGCGGTCAGTTCGGTGGCATAAAATAACTCGAGTTCGCGTACATCCAGCGCGGCTTGGCTCGAGCGCTGACTGCTGCCAAGCCCGAGGCGCACTTCAGCACGCACCAAAGCGGTAAAAACCCCAGCCCGCATCCGAGCGCCAAAGTGGGCTGCGCCAATACCGTACAGCGCGTCTTGGAGATACAAGGCGGCACTCGAGACAGCTAGAATTGCGGCTGTGAACCATAAAAGTTGCGGCAGTGCGCTAAATTGTTTTTGCCCAAGCACTGTTTCAAATAACGGACGCACCACAAGCGGCGGCAGCAAGGTCGTGGCAAGTGCCAGCAGCACCGAACCGAGTGTGCCAAGTGCAAAAAAACGCCATTCAGGTCGGATAAAACCCAGCACCGAAACGGGTTTCATGCGATTCGCTCGAGTATTTGTGTGGCTAGAATTTTGGCTGTACCTGCTTTGGGCATGGTCTGCTCGAGTCGGGTACGAATGCGGTCTCGTTCGGAGGTACTCGAAAGTAATTCCTTGACGACTTTAACCACATCTTGAACTGTTACATTTCCTCGTAGCTCGGGTTGAATTGCTTCGTTGGTCAGTATATTTGGCAGGGCAATAAACTTAAATCGGCTCAGGTAAGCAGTCACCAAAGCGCGTTTAATTGGCTTACCAATAAAAGGCAGTCGCTCGAGGTAACGCAAGGGATTTTCTATGGGTATCAGTTCCATTTTTTGTAGTGGCATACAGACCACCGTCGGAATGCCCGCAATGCCAAGCTCTAAAGTATTTGTACCTGGACTGGTGATGGCAACCGCACAGCGTTTCATTAAGCTGTAACGCTCGTTTTCATGATGAATCTCGAGCCGAGTGCCGTTCGGTGTGATGGCGAAATGATTCTCGAGCCGCAAGACCACCCCGCCAAAATCTTTGGTTTTTGCACCAGACAGCGCAACTTGCCAAGTCGCATCGTCTATTAAACTCGAGCGTGCAACATGAAAAACAGTGTTTGGGATTTGTTCGGCAACTGCCGCAAAATAAGAAAGTAAATGTGTGACCTGAAAACCTCGAGAACCCGGCACAAGCAAGACCGAATTGCTTTCCCGCGTCTGTATTGGCTCGAGTGCCAGTGCATCCGCCACCAGATTACCAATGTTTTGTACCTTGGCACGTGGGTTTTTCTGGGCTTGAGTCAGGGTTTTTTGGTCATGAACCCATAATTTCTCGAGTCCGTTGTGCCAGTAGGCTTCAAAACTATAACGCCACGCCACATACCCCAATCTCGAGCCAATTCGACTTGGAAAAGAAACATCGCCACCCAAGCCCAGCACCAAACCACTCGAGCCAATAAAGGCTTTGGGTTTACGTCCGCCGGCGATAAACTCGAGGCATTCGGCAACACTGGCTAATCCATCGATTGGCAGGCTTTGGGCAACCTCACGCTCGTAGCCTGTGGCAAAGGGACAAGGCAACAAACCCAGCACAATCCGCACAGCAGGCTCGAGCCAACGCAATTCTTTGATTAAAGGACGCGCCCAAGTGTAGAGTTCCCCAGGACCATTGACCAATAAAATCAGTTCG
>JAYWGM010000055.1:0-21757 GCA_043778225.1 Deinococcales bacterium
AAAGATCGCTCGAAAGAGTTATTAGAAAAGAGGGTTTTCAATTGGAAGTGGAGTTCATTGAGTCTGTAGAAAAAGCCGTAGAGTTTCTAAAAGAAGACAGCCGCGCAGCCCATGTAGATTTGATATTAATGGACTATAATCTTGGTCAAGGAAAAACGGGTGATGTTGGCTTAAAAGAAATTAGAGAATTCTTACCCTATAAAGAAATCATTTTTTATTCTGGGAACACCGATATAGGAGAAATTCTAAAAAATGCAGGAGTTCAAGGGGTTTATTCGACAAGTAGGAACGATATTCCTCTAGTTGTAGCAGAAGTTTTTTTAGTATTAATTAAAAAAGTAATTGACATTGAACATTCTCGTGGAATTGCAATGGGCGCTACAAGCGATATTGATGGATTGGTTAATGAATGTCTCGTTTTGGTTTTTAACAATGTAGATACGAAAATTAACACAGGCTACTTTCAACTAATTTTTGAACGTATAGCAGAAATAGAAGAAGAGTTTCCGAGAAAAATTACAAAAGCAAAGCAAATTAGTTCAATTGATGATTTGTTTAAGCATCATTTCGTATACACAAGCAATGATAGGATCAGATTATTAAAAACAATTTTGAAAACCATAGAAGATTATATTTCTGTTGATGAATACATTAAGAATTACATTGATGAAATAGTTCCGCTAAGGAATGACCTGGCGCACGTAAATGTGAAGATTGATGGTTTTTCGAGAAAGATATTTACAAGAGAAGGGGTAGAACTCACGCCAGAAGTTATGAGGAAATTAAGAATTGATCTTCTAGAATTTCGAGAACTGATGGAAAAATTAAAATCTAACCTTACACCAAGTAGTTAAATAGACTCAAGCCTATAGCTTCAGCAATGAGCGGTGGCACAGCATTAGCAACTTGAGTAAACCTAGGAACTTCAAATTTTCTTCGATCCCCACCAGTTGTGTATTGACCTTTGAATTCAAACCAATCTGGAAAACCCTGTAATCTTGCATTTTCTCGGACTGTTAATGCTCGAGGTTCACAGTAGTGTATTAAGTCATCAGGCATACTTGTGATGGTTGGTGATGGACTATTTGGGTCAAGCACTCTAATAGAAGACTTTTTGAGTCCAAGTCCTGCCTTTATTTCTTTAGAAAGACTCATGTTAAGTCGCCCCATCTGTACTGATAAAGCAATCATTTTTTGAAAACGCTCCACTGTACTTGGTTTATGTTTTGCCAACCGAGTATCTGAAACTAAGTTACCCATCCCTAAATTCATTATTTTTTGATACTCACTTAATGGTTGGGTATATTTTAATTCTTGAAACCCTTTTGTATCCCGAGATGGAACACTTCCATTTAATTTGACCTCAAGGTCTGATATAGCCTCTTTAATAGTTACAGGGATACCATTTATTCCTTTATTCAACAAGAAAGCGGCGCGGTTATTTTCAATAGCAACAAATGGTTCAAGTTGTATTTTTAGGTTTACGCCTTTACGAAATGCAATGAGAAAAAACCTGTGGCGTTTTTGAGGAACACCAAAAGTGGATGTGTCGAGAATCTCTGAGTGTACAGTATAGTTTTTTGAGAGCGATTCGATTAACCACTTTGCATAATTTATCTTTGTGTCTTCATCGGAAAAATCTGAAGTAATTCCTTTTACATTTTCAATCAATACGATTTTGGGTTGAATGATTTCCACAAACTTGAGATAGATTTTGATCAATTGATTCCGTGGGTCATTTGGGTCACGACGACCTGCTGGAGAAAATCCTTGACAGGGTGGTCCACCAACCAATAAATCCACTTGACCCCTAAGAGAGATAAGATTGTCATGATTATTTTCCATAATATCTTCCACAGAATGGTTACTTTTAGAAAGCCAATCACACCAGTCGAATTTAGGTTTTCCTAGAGAATCAATTAAATTGTGTCTAAGTGTTTGAAAAGCATCTGAGTTGCGCTCTATCGCAAATAAACCTTGCCAACCTGCTTGAAGGAGTCCAAGGCTTAAACCGCCACAACCAGCAAAAATATCAATGAACGTCGGTTTTTTACTTACCAAAACTGACTGCTCACTTTTTTGCTCGGGTAGTTTTTTCATAATTTTCCCATGTTCAGAATATAACTAATTTTTGTTAAAAAAGCCAGGATTAGGTCGGCTATACTCGAGTCCAAATAAATCCAGAAATCTATTTATGAAACCTTAGCCCTCGAGTTATTCGTTATTGCCCGCACAATTAACTTTATAACTTCTCGGTTCAGCCAGTTCCGACCCAACACTGACACCACAAATGCGAAATGGGTTAAGCCCTGTGCGAGTGCTGCATGGTTATATCGAGGATGCCGAATCTCGAGACTGTGCGTTGCTGCTCGAGTGGCGAAACCCAACACGCCTCGAGACAAAAGCCAAATAAAAACAGGTAAACTGCTTTTTGTGCAAGGTTTAATTATCGCTATTGTGGCAATTTGGGTCGGACTCGACCAAGCCCTCAAATTTTGGACAATCGCCAATGTTCCTTTTGGAACGGTTGCCGAATATCAGCCATTCCCAGCTTTTATGTCGCTGGCTCATGTGCGAAACACGGGTGCAGCTTGGAGTTTATTCTCGAGTGCTACACCATTTTTGGTGGTGGTGCGGTTGGTGGTTGGGGCAGCCATTCTGGTTTGGTTACTGCGAAAGCCACGCCCTAAACTCGAGTCGGTGGCTTTTAGTTTTATTGTCGCAGGGGCTTGGGGCAATGCCATAGATGGGCTTCAATACGGCTATGTGGTGGATATGCTGCAAAATCATTGGCTGACGGCTGTTTACCGAATTATCCAACCCAACCAGATTTTCCCCATTTTTAACCTAGCCGACACGGGCGTGGTTGGTGGAGTGCTGTTGTTGGTGGCGTTAAGTTTTCTGCCTAAAAAACTTGAGCCAATTGTTGCAACAGAAGCTCAAAACAGTCACCTCGAGAATGCCGAATCGCACAGTCACCTCGAGAATGGCGAAGCGCAAGGACTTGAGTCAGAATCATCTCAGGTCAAACCCGAATTGACCGTGCCAACACCACTCGAGCCAGTCAAGCATGAGTCTTAGATGACACTTGTTGCATAAAATTTTGCACATCGTTGCGCTTTTTCTTGGTGTACAGTCAGAGGCATGAAGTATTTTCCAGTTTTGATTTCCTTGGCAGCCCTCGCCGCTTGTGGCAGCAGTATTCCAGTTGGGTCGGGCGGACTCGAGAAGTGGTCTGACCCGAAAACTTGGGGCGGGACTGTGCCTGTTGCGGGTGCAAACCTGACCATCCCAGCCGGTAAACAAGTGCTGCTCGATACATCGGTTAGCCTCGGGGCGCTTGAAATCGCTGGCGAATTGCGTTTTGACAATGCTGACCTCGAGTTACGCGCCAAAAGCATCATGGTGCATGGTGGAAAACTACAAATTGGCTCGAGTCTTGCGCCGTTTTCTAAACGCGCTACAATTACTCTGGTTGGTCAGGACACAGGCGGCGATGTCATGGGCATGGGCGAAAAAGTTTTGGGTGTGATGATGGGCGGTAGTTTAGAACTTTACGGTGCATCCCGAGGCAAGTCTTGGACACGCTTAAATGGTACGGCTGCGGTGGGTGCAAAAACCCTCAATCTCGAGGCTGGGGCGGGTTGGGCGGTCGGTGATAAAATTGCTCTTGCCAGCACCGATTACAGTCCAGACCAAGCCGAAGAAGTGGTGATTACCGCCGTAGCTGGCAATACAGTCACGATTGCACCCGCCTTAAAATACAGCCATTTTGGTGAAGCCCAGACCTTTGCTGGAAAAACCCTTGAGTCTCGAGCCGAAGTGGCGCTCTTAAATCGTAACATTGTCATTCGCGGCGATGAGACCAGCAACACCACAGGTTTTGGTGGTCATGTCATGGTCATGGACAGCAGCCTTGCCAAGCTCGAGAATGTTGAAATTACTAACATGGGTCAAAAAAATAAGCTCAAGCGCTACCCGATTCATTTTCATATGCAAAGTATCGGCAGCACTGGTTCGCTCATTAAAAATAGCGTCATTCACAATAATTTTAACCGTTGTGTCACGGTTCATGGCTCGGCTGGTATTCTGCTCGAGAACAACGCGGCATACAACACCCTCGGGCATTGCTTTTTTCTCGAGGATGGCAGCGAGACGGGCAACACCTTGCGCGGCAATCTTGGTTTTAGCACCAAACGCCCCCCCGAAGGACAGCGCTTACTGCCGACCGACAGCGACCCGTCCACCTTTTGGATTACCAACCCCAACAATACCTTCGAGAACAATGTTGCGGCTGGCTCGGCAACTTTTGGTTTCTGGATTGCCCTGCCCGAAAAAGCCACCGGTCCAAGTGCTACCGATGCCCGTTTTGCGGGTACATTCCCAAGCCGCACCGCCTTGGGCGTTTTTAAGAACAACTTAGCCCACAGCAACGAAAACACAGGCTTAAATGTGGATGGTGGTCCGGATGTCACCACGCTCGAGCAACGCACCACGTATTATGCGGCTCGAGCCAACCCATCTGACGAAAAAAGCGTGATTGTTCCGACTTTGTTTGAAGGTTTCCAAGCCTATAAAAACCGTAACCGTGGGGTCTGGTTGCGCGGCGAAAAACACACCCTCGAGAATGCGCTGATTGCCGATGGGGCAATTGGGGCAACTTTTGCCAGCCATGAAACTTTTGTGCAAAACAGCGTTTTTGTCGGTGAAACCGCCAATAAAGGCACACCATCTGATTACGAAAAAAACGGACGGGTCGGCTTAGATGGTCGGACGCTGCCATTTCCTTGGGAAGTCGCCTTTCCAATTCGTGGTTTTGAATTTTATGATGGCAAAGTTGGCGCTAAAAATGTCACCTTTGTTAATTACCAGCCCAACGCTCAACGCGGCGCAGGTGGCACGTCGTATTTGCGCTTTACCGACTTTCATATTGACCCACGCAATGGCGCAGAAGGTCTGAGCTTCCAAAACGCCAACCAAGTCTGGCTCAAATTTGAAAAGCCCGAGCCAAGCGCCCCAACCGACGATGGCATGGATGGCTATCGCAGCGCCGTGTTTATGGACAAAGATGGCAGTCTCACGGGAACGGCTGACCGCAGCGTGGTGGTCAATAATCCGTTTTTACTGAATGCCAACTGCACTGCCAAAACTGAATGGAGCGCCAACATCTGCAACAATCCGTATGCACGTTTCCAATTCGAGAATGTTTCTGGCAACAATGCCGAAATTAGCCCTGTCAGCATCAAGCGGCTCGAGGACAACAACCCAACCCATAAAATGTGGGGAACACCTTCGGACAATGCCAACCGCCATTTTGAAACCCGTCTGATTGCCCAAAAGAATTACGATATTAGCCCTGCTGGGGCTTTGCCGCCTCGAGTCCGCCTGCATTTTCGCAACCGCAATGTTGGCGACTGGATACGAATTACCCTGCCATGGATGGGTTCAGCCCCGCGCATCTACCGCGATTGGTGGGTGGACAACCGCAATGACCTCGAGCCAGTGGCGCTTAGCGAACTTGAAGCCTCGAGTGGCGATAAGTACGCACTTGAAGGCGGTAAGCTGTACTTAAAGATGCAAATCAAAGCCGAAGCCAGTTATGTCAAGGATTGGGCGGTCTTGGATGTCTGTCAGGCTGACCTTTGTAAATAATCCCTAGAAATTGCTGTACGATACCAGCCATGCCACGTACCTTAGACAAAATTCGCCAAGCAAGCGTCGAGGAGTATTTGCGTTTTGAGGAGACTGCTTTAGAACGCCATGAATTTGTGGATGGCAGTATTTTTATGATGGCTGGCGGAACTGTACAACACGCTCAAATTGCTTTGCGTTTAGCCGCTAAACTCTTAGCAAGCACAGAAAATACCGAATGCGAAGTGGTAACTTCAGATGTGAAATTGCAAATTGGCAATGTTTATTATTACCCTGACATCATGGTCTCTTGCCAAGAAAACAAAGCCGAACGACGATTTTTTCAAAATCCTTGCAGCATTATCGAAGTGCTTTCGAGCAGCACAGAACCCGTAGACCGAGGCGAAAAGTTACTGCGCTATCGCACTATTGCTACTTTACAAACGTATATTTTACTGGCACAAGACGCGATTCGAGCCGAAGTCTATAGGCGTTTACCCGATAACACTTGGCGTTATGAAGTGCTAGAAAAAAACGATACCCTCGAGATACCATGCGCTCATTTTAAGCAATTACTGAATTCTATTTACAAAGGTGTATTAAGCAACCGAGCCGATTTTGAAGCAGCACTTGCCAGCGCACCAGATGTCCAGCCAGACCCTGACGACCAAATGTAAACGAGCAACCAAGTATCGTATGGGACTCGAGCAACCAAGTATCGTATGGGACTCGAGCAACCAAGTATCGTATGGGACTTGAGCAACCAAGTATCGTATGGGACTCGAGTAACCAGGCATTGTATGGGACTTGAGACACCAAGCATCGTATGGGACTCGAGACGTTGACTGATGTGGGACTCGAGACTCCCACCCATCTGTGCTATGCTGCCCTTCGGGTGCGAAATTCTCGCGCCATTTTATTGTGCTTGCGAGCGAATCAAATCGCCGCTTTTTTTTGAGGTTGTCATGCAGGAATTTCGTAATATCGCCATTATTGCCCACGTAGACCACGGTAAAACAACCTTGGTGGATGGGCTACTTAAACAAACGCACACTTTCCGCGATAACCAGCTGGTTGCCGACCGCGTGATGGACTCCAATGCCCTCGAGCGAGAGCGCGGTATTACCATTTTGGCAAAAAATACCGCCGTTGAGTACCACGGCATTAAAATCAATATCATGGATACGCCCGGTCACGCCGATTTCGGTGGCGAAGTCGAACGTGTGCTTGGCATGGTGGATGGCTGCTTATTGTTGGTGGATGCTTCTGAAGGTCCGATGCCACAAACCCGTTTTGTCCTCAAAAAAGCCCTCGAGCTTGGACTGCACCCAATTGTCGTGATTAACAAAATAGACCGCAAAGACCAGCGCATCACCGAAGTTGTTAATTTGACCTTCGATTTGATGGCAAGTTTGGATGCCACCGACGAACAACTCGATTTCCCGATTATCTATGCGATTGCTCGAGAGGGCAAAGCCTTCAAAGATTTGGAGCAACCCAAGGAAGACCTCGACGAATTGCTCGAGTTAATTGTCAAGCACGTTCCACCACCCGCCATCGAAATTGATAAGCCGTTTCAGATGCTGGTCACCAACCTCGATTATTCCGATTACCTTGGGCGTATCGCCATTGGGCGGGTGCGGCGCGGTAAGGTCAAGCGCAACGAATACGTGATGGTGATGCACAAAGACGGCACGCAATCGAAAGCCAAAGTGTCCCAAGTCTTTACCCACATGGGTCTAAATCGCATTGATGTTGAACAGGTTTTTGCTGGAGATGTCGTGGCGATTGCTGGACTCGAGGATGTTGGTGTTGGCGAAACCGTCGCCGATTTTGCTGACCCCGAAGCCTTGCCAATTTTAACCGTCGATGAGCCAACCGTTTCGATGACCTTTGGTCCAAACACCAGCCCATTTGCTGGTAGAGAAGGCAAGTACGTCACCACCCGTCATATCCGTGACCGCTTATTCAAAGAAGCCATGACCAATGTGGCACTGCGCGTTGAAGAGGACAGCACCGACGAGTACAAAGTCTCTGGGCGTGGCGAGTTGCACCTGAGCATTTTAATCGAAACCATGCGCCGTGAAGGTTACGAAATGCAGGTCTCCACACCACAAGTGATTACTCGAGAAATTGATGGCAAAGTTCACGAACCTTACGAGCATTTGGTGATTGATGTGCCAGAAGGCAAAATGGGCGGCGTGATGGAAACCCTAGGCAGTCGTCGCGGCGAAATGCTGAATATGGACAACCAAAACGGACGGATGCGGCTCGAGTACAAAATTCCAGCCAGAAGCCTGTTTGGTTTCCGCACCCAGTTTTTAAGCATGACCCAAGGCGAAGGCATCATGAACCACGTCTTTGATGGTTATGCCCCAATGGCTGGCGAAATCAAGACCCGTCAGAATGGGTCTTTGGTCGCCATGGAAGCCGGACAGACCTTTCCATACGCGATTTGGAAACTCGAGGATCGCGGTAAGTTCTTTATCGAACCGGGTATCGAAGTCTATATTGGTATGATTGTTGGTTCTAACAGCAGCGCCAAGGATTTGAACGTCAATGTCTGTAAATCTAAAAAGCTGACCAATATGCGAACCAGTGGCGCGGACGATGCCACGACCCTGACCCCAGTTTCACCAATGAGTCTCGAGGAAGCCCTTGAGTACATTGCTGATGACGAATTGGTCGAGGTCACACCAAAAAGCATTCGTTTGCGTAAACGGGTACTCGAGCCAAACCAACGCAAAATCTAAGTTCAAAAAGGCGAGCCAATTGGCTCGCCTATGGCTCGAGTACCCAAAAAGATTTTTTTTAGGTACTCTGGTAGGTATCATGACCAAGACCATAGACCTCAATGCCGATGCTGGAGAATCTTATGGCACTTGGCAACTTGGCGCGGATGCGGCGCTTTTCCCATACTTAACCAGTGTCAATCTGGCTTGTGGTTTCCACGCTGGCGACCCAAGTACCATCCTGCGTAGCCTCGAGTTGGCTGCCAAACACCAGCTTGCGGTTGGGGCGCACCCAAGTTTTCCAGATCTGGTTGGTTTTGGGCGGCGCGAAATGACCCTCGAGCCAGACCAGATTTATAGCGATGTGCTGTACCAAATTGCGGCTTTAGGTGGCATGGCAAATACCCAAGGCTTGCAGTTGCACCATGTCAAAGCCCATGGCGCACTCTACAACCAAGCGGCTCGAGCAATAACCACGGCTCGAGCCATTGCCAAAGCGGTACGGGATTTTGGTTCTGGTGTGCCTTTGGTCGGTTTGCCTAACTCAAAACTCGAGCAGGCTGCTCTAGAATTTGGCTTACCATTTATTGCCGAAGCCTTTCCAGAACGTGGCTACCTTGAAACTGGTGAACTTGCGCCGCGCAGTCTGCTTGGCTCGAGTATTCACGACCCTGATGTGGCAGCCACAAGGGCAGTCCAGATGGTGCTTGGGCAAATCCAGACCCTCGAAGGCACAAGGCTGGCGCAGCAAGCCCAAACGCTGTGTATTCATGGCGATAACCCTAATGCGGTACAGATTGCCAAGGCTGTTCGGGCGGCGCTCGAGGTGGCTGGTATCGAGCTTAGGGCGTACTGATGCGTTTAGGGTTTTACCTTCCTTTTGCCAAAAAGCCCGATGTTATAGCTTCGGCTCGAGCCTTAAATGCCCTCAAAGCCATGCGCCAAAATCTGCTCTCAGGAGTGACCGAAATAATTCCCAGCTACCTCAATATTTATTTTGAATTCGAGGCTCGAGTGACTACAAAAAAAGTGGTACAGGCTTGGGCAAATTCTTATCTGTCGCGGAATTGGCAACAGCCAACCCAGCCCCAAACCGTCGAAATTCCAGTTGAGTACAACGGTATAGACCTTGACTTTATTGCCGAAAAAACAGGCTTAACGATTGCCGAAGTTATTCGGTTGCACGCGAGCCAGATGTATCATACTTTTGCAGTCGGTTTTACGCCGGGTTTCCCATTTTTAGGGGTGCTGCCAGAAGCGCTCCATTTGCCACGGCGTGCCACACCCAGAGCCAAAGTCCAAGCCCACTCGGTAGCAATGGCGCTTGGGCAGACTGGGGTTTATCCATTCTCGAGTCCGGGTGGCTGGCATATTCTGGGTACGGCTGGCGTAGCCATGTTTGACCCACACCGTGACCGACCTTTTTGGGTCGAAGCTGGCGATTCGGTGCGTTTTGTGCCAACCCAAAGCGCACAAATCCCTAAACTCGAGCCAGTTCGGTTATTGCCACTCGAGCCACGTTTTCCAGTCTTAAAACTCGAGCAGGCTGGTTTACAAACCCTGCTGCTCGATGCTGGGCGCAGCCATGTCGGGCATTTTGGTTTGGCACAGTCTGGGGTGCTGGATTCACGCAGTGCTGCCCTTGCCAATGCCGTGGTTGGCAATACCGCCAGCACACCATTGCTCGAGCTAACCCTGACGGGTGGTGTGTTTACGGCATTGACCGATGTCGTGCTGGGCTTTGCGGGTTATGGCATGAACCCGATACTGGGTGGCGAAGCAATAGCGGCTGCCTCGAGTTTTTTGTTGCGCCGTGGGCAAACGCTGCGATTTGCGCCAAGCCAAATCGGGGTACGTGCTTACCTCAGTGTGGCTGGTGGCTTTGAGGCACAACCAATCTGGGGCAGCGTCAGTTCGGATGCTCGGGCTGGGTTGGGTCGAGCTTTACAAGCTGGTGATGTGCTTGGGTCGGCTTTTCCTCGAGCCACAAGGGCTGGGTTTTACTTATCACAGCCCAAACTCGAGCCTCGGGCTTTACGTTTACTCGAGGGAGCGCAACCAAACCCAGAGGCGCTCGCCAGACTGTGCGAGCAGCCATTTGTGCTTGAACGGGCTGACCGTATGGGCGCAAGGTTATCTGGGGCAGCCGTGGCTGGTGGGGAGGTCTCGAGTGAAGCCACTGCCTTTGGTGCGCTGCAAATCACGCCGAGTGGTCAGCCGATTATTCTGCTGCACGACCGTGGGCGAATGGGTGGCTATAGCAAACCTGCCCTGCTTCATCCCAGCGATGTATGGCGTTTGGCACAATTGCGCGATGGACAATTACTGCATTTCTCGAGATTTTTGAACTCGGTCTAATTTTTATTTCCCAAACTGACCCCAAAACCTTGTAGAATCTCGAGCATTCCCCAAAGTATCTTGCAGTTTCTAGCTCGAGATACGCTTTGCCTAATAGGAGGCACAATGGATCCCAAAGACCTCAAACGAATTTTAGATGCCCTCAAAGATGCCGATGTTTCCGAATTTAACCTCGAGACCCCGGAGTACAAAGTTCATGTCAAACGCGGCGACCAAATTATCCATATGGCTGCTCCAAGCCCAATGGTGCTGGCTGCCCCCGCTCCAGTCCAAGTGGCGGCGGCGCTACCCGCTCCAAGCACGACCGAAACCGCTCCAGTCGAAAAAATAAATGGTCATCAGGTCAAAGCCCCGATTGTGGGTACATTTTACCGCTCGAGTAGCCCAGATGCGGCTGTGTTTGTCCAACTTGGCGATAAAGTCGAATCCGGACAAGTGTTGTGCATTATCGAAGCGATGAAACTGATGAATGAAATCGAATCGGATAAAGCTGGCACAGTGCGCGAAATTCTTGTTTCCAATGCCCAGCCAGTCGAATATGGACAGGCTTTATTTGTGATTGAGTAGCAGGGCGACCACAAGGGTCGCGCCCTACAAGGTCAAAAAGATGATTTTTGTGGGAGGGGTTTATCTGAGCTCGAGGTTGCTATGTTCAAAAAAATTTTAATTGCTAACCGTGGCGAAATTGCGCTGCGGGTGATTCGCACTGCCAAAGAAATGGGTATTAAAACCGTGCTGGTCTACTCCGAAGCCGATGTTGGCAGTTTGCCGGTGCTGCTTGCCGACGAAACCGTCTGTGTTGGACCGCCCGCCTCGAGTGGCTCGTACCTCAATATCCCCAATGTGCTGTCGGCAGCCGTCATGACTGGCGCAGAGGCGATTCATCCGGGCTACGGGTTTTTATCCGAAAATCCAGATTTTGCCGAAAAATGCCGCGACCACGGGATTGTCTTTATCGGACCAACCCCAGAATCAATGCACGCTTTGGGTTCTAAAGCTGGTGGGCGCGAAATTGCACGGCTTTCCAATGTGCCAGTTGTGCCGGGTTCTGGCTTACTCGAGTCCACCGAAGATGCGATTGTGCAAGCCGAAAAAATTGGTTATCCGGTCTTACTCAAAGCCAGTGCTGGCGGCGGTGGGCGCGGGCAGAAAATCGTGCGCTCGAGCGAAGAAATGCAGTCGAGCTTTAACCAAGCTGCCCAAGAAGCGCTCTCGTATTTTAGCGACCCAGCCTTGATTATGGAAAAACTGATTATGGAATTTCGCCATGTCGAAGTTCAGGTCATGGGCGATGGAAGTGGTCATGTGATTCACATCGGCGAACGCGATTGCAGCATCCAGCGCCGCAACCAAAAACTGATTGAAGAAGCCCCAAGTACCCTACCCGCCGATCTGCGCGACGAAATTCTGGCGGCTGGGGTGCGCCTTGCTAAGCACGTCAATTATAGCGGCGCGGGGACTTTAGAATTTATTGTTGACCCAGAAAATAATTTTTATTTTATGGAAATGAACACCCGAATCCAAGTCGAGCATTGTGTTTCTGAAAGTATCTCGAGGCTTGATTTTGTGCGTTTACAAATTGAGATTGCGGCGGGTATGGGTTTAACGCTACAGCAATCAGACATTCGACTCGAGGGTCATGCGATTGAATGCCGCATTAACGCCGAAGACCCCGATAAGGATTTTCGCCCTGCGGCTGGTAAACTCGAGAGCGTCCATTTTGCAGGTGGAGTTGGGGTGCGAATAGACAGCCATGCTTTTAGTGGTTACACCATTCCGCCA
Organism: Deinococcales bacterium; assembly: GCA_043778225.1. Lineage (GTDB taxonomy): Bacteria > Deinococcota > Deinococci > Deinococcales > JAAFIG01 > JAAFIG01. Next base: position 12,504 of record JAYWGM010000055.1, read on the forward strand.
CATTACGACAGTTTAATCGGCAAGCTGATTTGTTGGGCACCAACTCGAGACATGGCAATTGCCAGAACCAAACGGGCATTGGATGAAACTGTGATTCAGGGTGTCAAAACCACAATTCCGTTGTATGTCAAAATCATGCAGAATGCTTTTTATCAGCGCGGTGTGGTGCTGACCAATTTCTTAAAAACCCGTATGGAGATGTAGTTCGGCTTGTAAAATGTCTTGCACTGTCTCACGTCGGCGCAAGACCACCCAAGCATCGTCCTCGAGTAGCACTTCGGCAGGGCGAGGGCGGGTCAGGTAATTGCTTGCCATGCTCGAGCCATATGCGCCAGCTTGGCTGATGCAAATCAGGTCGCCGACCTCTGGCTCGGCAATTTTGACATCGCGCCCCAAAATATCGCCAGATTCGCAAGCTGCTCCTGCAATATCAAGCGTTACGGTGGCTCGAGTGGCGCTCAGGTTTTCGATTGGATGCACTGCGCCGTACAACATTGGGCGCAATAACTCGGACATTCCAGAATCCACCACCGCAAAAGTTCGAGCAGTTTTTTTCTTCTCGAGAACGGTGGTCAATAGCACCCCACTTTCGGACACCAGCCAACGTCCGGGTTCAATCCAGAGTTCAGACGCGCCAAAAGCATCAGCAGCTTGGTGTCCAAGTTTGGCTAATGGCTCGAGGTCAAAGCCTAAACCAAAGCCGCCGCCCATATCAAAAACTTGCCTCGAGCCAATCTGTTTGGCAAGCCCCGCCATCCGCTCGAGTGCCAGCAGATAATCGTTTGGGTCTTCGATGCTGCTGCCGATGTGCATTTGTAGCCCAACCACTTCTAAACCAGCTTTTTCGGCGTTCTGTACGGCTACAGGCACATCCTCGAGACTGACCCCAAACTTGCTGCTGGCGTTGCCCGTCGCCAAATGGTCGTGGGTCGAAACCTTTAAGCCCGGATTGACCCGAATCAGCACTTGGGCGTTGGGCGCGTACTTGGCGGCTCGGGTGGCTTCATCGGTATTGTCGAGAATGATGTATGCTCCGACTTCTTTGGCTTTTGTATAATCAGCATTGAGTTTGCCGGGTCCGTTCATGACCATTTGCCTACCCGTCGCCCCAGCTAAAATTGCCCGCTCGAGTTCGCCGCCAGACACGGCTTCAAAGCCCACGCCCAGCGCGTTTAGGCGTTTGAGAATCCCAAGGTTGGGGTTGGCTTTGATTGCATAAAAAATTTTGGCTGAACCAAATGCCACTTTTAGCCGCTCGAGTTGTGTCTGAATGACTTGCCAATCGTAAGCATAGAGTGGTGTGCCATAAGTTTGGGCTGCCTCGAGTAACAAAGTTTTGAAAGCTGAACGCATGGCTCGAGTATACTGCTACGATGCAAAGTAAACTTTTTATTGGCGGTTCGTGGGTCGCAGCGACTGGCGGCACACTCGAGGTCGTCAACCCCAGCAACGAAGAAATTCTGAGTTATGCACCCAATGCCAGCCCCGCCGACGTAGATACAGCCGTAGAAGCGGCTCGAGTGGCTTTTAAGACTTGGAAGCGCACCACAGGCGCAGAACGAGCCGTATTTTTAAGTGCCATTGCCCAAGGGGTGCGAAATCGCAAAGAAGCACTGGCGCGACTCGAGACCCAACAAAACGGTAAGCCTCTGCCCGAAGCGCTGTGGGACATGGATGATGTGGCGGCTTGTTTTGACTACTACGCCCAACTTGCTATAGACCTTGACTCGAGGCTCGAGACCGAAATTATTTTGCCAAATCCAGACTTTAGCAGTTTGGCACGGCTCGAGCCAGTCGGGGTGGTCGGGCAGATTATTCCGTGGAATTACCCACTTTTAATGCTGGCGTGGAAAGTTGCCCCAGCATTATCAGCAGGCTGTTGCAGTGTGCTTAAACCATCCGAACTGACCCCTTTTACCGCCCTCGAGCTTGGGGAAATTGCACTCGAGGCTGGGTTGCCATCTGGAGTGCTGAACATTGTGAGTGGTGGGCGCGAAACAGGCGCAGCCCTAGCCGACCATCAGGGTATAGATAAACTGGCATTTACAGGCAGTGTCGCCACTGGGCGCAAGGTCATGCAGGCAGCGACCACAGGCATCAAAAACATCACGCTCGAGTTGGGTGGCAAATCGCCAATACTGGTTTTTAACGACAGCGATTTAGACCAAGCCATTGAGTGGATTCTGTTTGGGATTTTTTGGAATAAAGGCGAGGTTTGTAGCGCCACCAGTCGGTTGTTGGTGCAGTCCGAAATTGCGCCGGCTTTATGGAGTCGCCTCAAGCTCGAGTGCGAAAAAATAACCATCGGCGACCCGCTCGAGGCTGGAGTCTTGCTTGGACCACTGGTCTCGAGTGGACAATACCAAAAAGTGCTTTCGTTCCTCGAAGTCGCCAAAGCCGAAGGATTAACATTGCTGACTGGCGGCAAGCGCCCAAGCCATTTAGCCAAAGGGTTTTATCTCGAGCCAACCGTTTTTACCGATGTCCCAAGCAGCAGCCGCCTCTGGACAGAAGAAATTTTTGGACCGGTGCTGGTTGCCCAGACCTTCACCACCGAAGCCCAAGCCCTCGAGTTGGCAAATTCTAGCAACTTTGGTTTGGCAGCAGCTGTACTCTCCAAAGATTTAACCCGTTGCCAACGGGTGGCTCGAGAACTCGAGGCGGGTATTGTCTGGATTAATTGCTCGCAACCGACTTTTTGTGAAGCCCCATGGGGTGGCTATAAACAGAGCGGTATTGGGCGCGAACTTGGGCATTGGGGTTTAGACAATTACCTCGAGACCAAGCAAATTACCAGTTACAACACCGATAAGCCATGGGGTTGGTACATTAAATAGCTCGTGCCTCAAATCTTTTTGAGGGCAGTACAAATTCATCTTGGGCAGCAATCAACTGAATTTCTCGAGTGCCAAGCTGGTGTGTCAGTTCGAGCAAGTTATAGAGCGCACTGGCGGCATTCTCGAGTGCCAGTTTTAGACTGCCCGTCTTTAAGTAATGCCCTAAAAACAGAGCCGCAATACAATCGCCAGTGCCATTGCGCGGTGGGTCAAGTAAAATTTTAGGTGTCTCGAGCAACCACGCGCCCTCACTCGAGACCGCCAAGACTTCGATGCTGTCTTGGCGTAGCTCGAGGCTTGTGACCAGCACCAGACCATTTGGGCGCATCTTGGAGCGCAACGCCAGAGTCGCATTCAGTGCATCCTCAAGGGTCTGAATCTGCAAGCCAGTCAAAAGCTCGAGTTCAAATTGATTGGGGGTCAATATATCGGCTTGTGGCACAACATTTTGGCGGATAAGGTCTGGCAATTCTGGGCGCACAAAAATGCCACGCCCGACATCGCCCATGACTGGATCGCAACAAAAAAGCGCCTTGGGGTTGGCGGCGCGTACCTTTGCGACTGCCTCGAGAATCGCTTGAGCCGTGTCTGGTGCGCCCATATAGCCAGACAGCACCGCCGTACATTCGGGCAGCACGCCTCGGTCTTCGATGCCTTGAATCAGGGCTTTGGTCTGTTCGGCTGGAAAAACTTGCCCAGTCCACGCGCCATACCCAGTGTGGTTACTAAATTGCACGGTATGGACTGCCCAGACTTCAAAACCAAGGCGCTGCAACGGGAAAACAGCCGCCGCGTTGCCTGCATGACCGTAGCTCACCCAGCTTTGAATCGAGAGGATATTTTGTGGTTTTTGCATGACCTAAGCCACCATCGGTTTACTGGTTTTGCCACTCAGGCTTCTGAACCTCGAGACCGCATTGACATCCTCGGCTAACTCGAGCATATCGAGGTAAATATCATCGGCATAGTATGCCAGTGCGGTTAATCCTTCGGCAAAAACCTCATAACGCAGTGCCGACATCGGTAATTCGACGGTCAGAGTTACATCCTCGTCTTCGTCGAGGACAAATTTGGCTAAGTTCATTTCACGGTTAAAGTGCAGCATCGCTTCCATGGTATGGACTCGGGTTTTCTCGAGTTCTGGGGCGGGTACAAACGGCGAGATGGTCATGTAGAGCCATGCTTCGGTTAAGCGCATATAAATTGTAAAAAAACCATTTTCACCCTTAAAGCCAGTCCGCCAGACACCATCGCCAATGGTTTCAAAGCTCCAACCGTATTCTCCAAAAAACTTTTCAACTGTTTGCGGTTTGACCTCGGTCACATTTTGCATTCTACCCCTTTATGGTGAAATAACTTTTGACCTTTTGACCTTTTGACCTTTTGACTTTTTGACCTTTTCACCCTAGCAACCCTGCCAAGCGTTTCATGCCTTCATCTATCTCCTCAAAAGTCAGGGCGCAAAAAGGCAAACGCAAAAATTGGTTACCATCTTCTGGATTGACAAAAAAACCACGTCCGTCGGTTAAAGCCAGACCAGCACCTGTGGCTCGAGCCATCAATTCGGTGATACTCGAGCCACTTGGCAAATTGACTGACAAGAAAAAACCTCCATCTGGCTCGAGAAAATCGGTCAGCCCATTGGCACGCAGCGCGGCTGCCATACGCTCTAAACGCGGCGCGTATAAAGCACGTAAGCGCTCGAGTTGTGGTTCAAGATGCCCACGCTTGATAAATTCGAAAACTGTGGCTTGCCCGAGAAACGCCCCAGAAATATAAGTGTCGTTGGCAGCTTTGGCAAGTTTGGCTAACCAAGTCTTATCGCCAACCAACGTCCCAACCCGCACCCCCGGCGAAATTTGTTTGGTATACGAACTCATTTGCATAACCTTACTTGGGTTGAGTTCAAATAAACTTGGCAGACTTGTGCCACGGTAACGCAAAGGGCGGTAGGGTGCATCCTCGAGAATCATAAAATTGTGGCTTTGCGCCAATTCCAACACCGCATGGCGTTTCTCGAGGCTCATAGTTGAGCCACTGGGATTTTGGAAATCGGCAATGAGATACGCCAGTGTTGGCTTATGGGTTTCGACCGCTTTTTTGAACGCCTCGAGATTGACCCCATCTGGCTCGAGCGGTACTGCCACGATATTGACCCCGTGACGTTTTAACAAGGTGATGGTGCGGTCATAGGTTGGTGCTTCGACCAACACAGTAGCACCCGGCTCGAGAATCAGCCCCAGTAAATCCACAAACGACAAACTGCCATTGCCGATTAAAACTTGGTCGGTTGTTACACCGTTTTGGGCAGCCAACAATTCACGCAACGGATTAAACCCATAGCCAGTGCCATAACGCATGGTTTCGAGTGCCAGTTTTGGGTCAGCCATCACGGCAGCCGCAGATTCACGCACCAACTCGAGTGGATAGGATTCGTCGGCTGGAACACCACGGGTTAATTGAATCGTTTGCATAACCAGATTCTACCAAGAGAGTTGGACAACATAAAAGTAACTCGAGTAGACTGGTCACTTATGGAATACAAATTGTTGGGTCGGACGGGTTTTAACATCTCGAGCATCGGTTTTGGTGCATGGGCAATTGGTGGCACGTGGGGCGAAGTCCTCGACACCGACAGCATGAGCGCCCTGCATAAAGCCTTGGATATGGGCGTAAATTTTATAGACACCGCCGATGTTTACGGCGATGGTCGCTCCGAGCGTTTAATTGCCCAACTTCGAGCCGAGCGCAGCGAACCCTTTTTTGTTGCCACCAAGGCTGGGCGCAGACTGCCTAAACAAACAGTCGAGGGTTACAGCCAAGAAAACCTTCATGCTTGGGTCAAACGCAGTTTAGAAAATCTCAAGCTCGAGACCATAGACCTGTTGCAATTGCACTGCCCACCAACCGATGTCTACCGCGCAGACGATGTTTTTCGTATTCTCGAGGAGATGAAGTCTTTGGGTATGATTCGGCACTATGGAATCAGCGTCGAAACGGTCGAAGAAGCCATGCTGGGTATTCAGTACGAAGGTGTGCAGAGCGTACAAATTATTTTTAATTTGCTGCGTCTTAAACCCAGCGATGTGTTTTTTGCCGAAAGCATTAAACGCCAAGTTGGTATTCTGGCTCGAGTGCCGCTTGCCAGTGGCTTATTGACTGGTAAAATGACGAAGGCTTCAAGTTTTGCTGCCGACGACCACCGTGCTTTTAATCGCAATGGCGAGGCATTCGATAAGGGCGAGACCTTTTCGGGTGTGCCGTACAATGTCGGCTTAGAGGCAGTCGAACGCCTGCGTGGGTTTGTCCCCAATGGCTCGAGTCTGACCCAATTTGCCTTGCGTTGGATTGGGATGTTCCCAGCCGTAACGTGCAGCATTCCGGGCGCAAAAAATGCCGCCCAAGCCGAGCAGAACTTTGCCGCCGCCGACCTGCCACCACTCGAGCCAGATGTGATGCAAGCCACTCGAGCGATTTACGACGATTTAATCCGCCAACACGTGCATGGCAGTTGGTGATAAAATCTTTTATGCCTAAAAAAGACATACCAAAAGACCCGATTCGAGAACAACGAATTGATTATGAAATCGTGGTGGATGCCTACGACGAAATCGAACGGTCAATGGGCTGGTACTATTATCTTGATGAGAAACTGGTCTATCCATTCTCGGCAAAATGTATCCTCGAGCGTCTTACCTCGCCTTTAGGAATTGGTGAACAAGTCAAAGTGCTTGGAATGCCAAGCGAAGAAGATTGCCAAGACGAGATGCTGGTTTTGGTCAAGTACAAAACAAAGAAATTAGCTGTTCCACTGGCGCAACTCGAGTGTTTATCCGAAGATGAAGATACCTTAGAAGCCGTAGCGGACTGGCATTATTGGGTTGGACGTGGTTACCAGTTTTAAGCTAAATTCGAGTCGGTAAACGAGGCTGCATTAAACTCGAGAATCTGCGAACAGCGCTTTTGTAGTTGCACAAATGTTGTGAGCAGTTCAGGTGGTTGTTCGATTTGTACCATGCACCCCAAACCAAGCAGCAGGGCTGCAAATCTCTCGAGGTTGCTGCGCTGACACTGCATTCGTGTGCCAGCCTTTTCGGCGACCAATTCGGTCGCCCAAAGAGAAAGTTTGCCGCGCAGTACATCTGGCGGAAACTCGAGCCAAACACTGATTTGATATGTTTTTGGGGTATCTATAATGGTGCGGTGTAAAAAAGTAAGCGCATCAAAATTGGCTGGTGGAATAAAAGTCTGTTCAAGTAACTCGAGTTGCTCGATGCGATCCAAGCGAAACGAGCGTATGTCATGGCGTAATTCGCACCAACCAACCGCGTACCAACGTCCTCCCAAATGCACCACTTGGTAAATCTGAACAGGGCGTACCGTCGGAGTTTTAGATTGACCAAGGTACGATAACCGTACCACTCGAGTTTGCCGCACCGCTTGTAAAAGTTGTTGTAATACGGCTGTGTCGGTGTCAACTACCCAAGGAGCAATATCCATTTGCACCGCTTGCTCGAGGATGGTCATTTGTTGGCGCATGGTATCGGGCAAAACCCGCAGTAATTTGGCATGAACTGTTTCGGCGGCTGGGGTCAGGGTTTGTAAACCAAGCAACTGCAAAGCTCGCAAGCCAAAAGTCAGCGCCAAGGCTTCATCGTTGCTAAACATTAAAGGGGGAAGCCGAAAGCCAGCCTGAAGACGGTACGAGCCACCCACACCACGCTTACCTTGAATTGGGATACCCAAGTCTTGTAAACGCAAAATATAGCGCTGCACACTGCGCGGACTGACCTCAAGCCGACGTGCCAATTCGGCACAGGTGATGGTTTCTCGAGCTTGTAATAACTCGAGTACCGCCAGAACTCGCATCGAAGGGTCATACATATGACTACAGTATGCCCGAAAAATACGACAAGTCCTGACGTAAATTGGCATTATGCTCTGTTCGGAGGTAACACCCATGAATACGCCCACAGACCAACAACCAATGCTCTCGCCAACTCAGTACCTTGCCCATTGGCAAGGACACCGCAGCCTCACTCGCCGTATCATCGAAGCCTTTCCAGACGATCAATTATTTGGTTTTTCTGCCACCGAACCAATGCGACCCTTTGGCGCAATGGCTTGGGAACTACAACTGATTAGCGAGATGACCATGCGTGGTTTAACATCCGAAAACTGGGAAAGCCCAGATTGGAATAGACCACCCGATAAAACTATTTTATTGAGCGCATGGGATGCCCTGACCGAAGAAATCAATCAGCAATTTACAAGCATTCCACTCGAGCAGTACCACAAAAATTACACCTTGGAATGGGGCGAAATGACAGGCTTGACTGTGTTGCTTTACAACATAGACAACGAAATCCATCACCGCGGACAAGGCTATGTTTACCTACGGTTATTGGGCATTGAACCGCCTTTTTTCCACGAGCGTTAAACCTATTTGGCTCGAGTCAATACGATTTGACTCGAGCCTCGAGCCGCGCTTTTACCATTTGCCATTCGGATTGAAGCACACTAAAAATAATTTTGTCACGCACCAAACCATCAGCCCGAATCGCAGATTGTCGCAGCATACCTTCTTTGGTTGCACCAAGTTTATTGATGCTGCCAATCGAACGTAAATTTTCGGCATCAATCGTAAATTGAACTCGGTTTGCACCCAATACTTCAAAAGCTCGAGTCAGCAGCAGTAACTTTGATTCAGCATTGGCTTGGCTGCCCCAGAAAGCTGGCATCAGTAACGTTCCAAGCTCGAGCGCCGCGTTTTTGGCTTGGACATGAAAAAGTAAAACCCGACCACAAATTGCACCTGTAGCCAACATCCGCACTGCCCAATGAACACTTTCAGAACGGCTTATTTGCTCCTCGAGATGGGTTTGAAAAGCCGCCACCGAAGTAAAATTTAAGTAGCCTGTTCCCGTAAAAGTCAGTGCTTGGGCATCAAACCATTCAAACATTGGAGCAGCATGCAAAGCTGGCTCAAGCGGCTCGAGTCGAATGTGTTTTCCCTCGAGCAGCACTGGCTCGAGCCAAATTTCTTGGATGGTCATGATTTTATTCTGCCACAGATTATACCGTCTTTATATAGATACTCTGTATTTCGCAGGTTTGAACCACCAACACAGGACGACGAAACCCTGGACTCGAGCCAATTGGGTTCAAACCAAGATTTGCCCACCAAATCTCGCCACGTTCAATTACCATTAGACCTCTTGCATAAGTCAGATTCGTGATGCACAGTACAGTATGGTCGTCAAGAGCAACCGATGGGAACACACTAAAAAGCCTACCTAGCCAAAATTTTCGCTGTCTTATACCAAGTTATGTTAATCAGTTGTGTATTTTGACTGATTAACCGACTAAGCGACCCTGCCCGTGAGGTGCGTGTTTAGGGTCAAGAAAAGGAGTGAT
>JAYWGM010000056.1:0-84593 GCA_043778225.1 Deinococcales bacterium
AAGGTTAAAAGGTTAAAAGGTTAAAAGGTTAAAGGTGGGTGGGTGCTTTCTTTGGGCTTGACAAATTTGTGGCTCGAGAGTATATCTATTAACGATACATCGTTGAAAGGAGTAGTATGCCCCCGAAGCCCACCGAAGGACCACCACTCACACCCGCCGCCTTTCATATTCTGCTGTCGCTGGCTGAAAACGAGCAACATGGGTACGGCATTATTAAAACCGTTCTCGAGCGCTCAAATGGCGAAGTCAATTTAGGACCCGGTACGCTGTATGGGAACCTCAAGCGCTTTATAGACCTCGCTTGGATTGAAGAACTCGAGGCTCGCCCAGCCAAAGATTTGGATGACGAACGGCGCAGGTATTACCGCCTGACCAAACACGGTGTCCGGATTGCCGAACTCGAGGCAGAACGCCTAGAAAGCCTAGTGCGCTTGGCTCGAGCCGCTAAATTGTTGCCCAACAGCGTTATGACCATCAAACGGGAGGTTGCATGAAACTCGAGACTTGGATGTACAAGCAAGCCCTAGAACTGTACCCAAAGGTGTACCGCGAACAATTTGGGCAGCCCATGCTCGAGACATACACGGATGGTTTGAGAGCCGCAAAACTCGAGGGCGAAGTCTGGGCGTTTCATCGCCATACGACTGTTGATATGGTTAAAGGAATTTTTAAGGCAACCAAAGAGATTGAAAAACCAGATGTATTGGCTCGAGTAGCAGCGGTTTTGGCTTTTATCTATGCTTGCTATTGTTTGGTTATAAACCCACTTTTTGGCGCAAATCCACAATTTAGGTTAAAACTGAGTTTTGAGGTTATTGCACCTGTGATTCATATTATTGGGTTTATGCTTGCATTTCGTCGCCCATTTTCGGAATGGATTTACTTTGCTTTGATGTCTGTGCTTGGAGCAATACGGATTTTGCTCGACTTCTATTTGGGGACTTATGACTGGTCTTTTCAAAGATTCCAGCTACCCGACCTTGTTTATCAACTTTTTGTAGTTCGTGGCTGGCTAAGCTGGGGGATGTTTTTGACACTGCCACTTTTTATTTTATTGCGCTCCAAAGAGCAAAAACGTTTAAGTAAACTATTTTGGTTTTTTCTGATGAACGCATTTGTTTGGCTTGGTTATTTGTTCGTACCAGCAAGACAAGTTCCTCGTTCGGAATTCCATATTCATGATGTTTTATTTTGGACAGCAAGTGTTACAGGAGCAATCTACTTTTTGATGTTTGCCCTAAAATTCTGGCAACGAACTCGTCCTGAACCTCGAGTTATCAAAACAACTTAAATTTGTATTCTCGAGAAAACTGTCAACTTATGGGTTGACAGTTTTCTTTTTTCTTGTACAATCATGGTGTCAATATGAAAGTCCGAATCCTCAAGCAACTCCTAAAAGACGCGGGATTCTCATTCAAGCGCCAAGGTAAAGGCGACCACGAAATTTGGGGCAATGAGGAAGGAATTTCTTTTCCAGTAGATGGCAGTGATGGTATGGAAATCCCAATGGGGACATTACGGACGTATCTGAAATTGGCTGGAATTAAACTCGAGCAAAAATCAAAGAATTAACGAGGAAATCATGAAAAAGTATTTGGCGGTTACAGCAAAAGTTATCGGAGCAGAAAATTATGTGGCTTGGTTCGCGGATGAAATTTTAGGCTTTGCAACCGCTAAGACTCGAAGTGAGGTGATTGCAAAATTGCCTGATTTATTAGCAGGTGCTTTTCTTGGAACATCAAAACGGGTTGAACCGCGCATAACATTACTCGAGGAAATAGACCCAGAAATACTTGAAGGCTCAGAACTTATAGAAACTTGTTGGGTAGAAGCTCCTCCAATCAATCCAATGGCGCAAGCCATTTTTGAGGCGATGTGCAAAAATAATATCAATTCAAATCAATTGGCAAAACGTATGGGGATTAGCCGAGCCGCCATTTCTAAGCTAACAGACCCGACCAGAACCGCGCCGTATCAACTTGATACCTTAGAGCGAATCGCTGCCGCACTTGACATGGAACTCGAGCTTCCTAAGTTTTTGCCAAGAACATCATCTCCAAGTTTTGCCACCACGTAAAGATTGTCAATCCCGAACCCTCGGACGTATGCTCCTTATTCTTGTGGAAGGTCTTTTTATCGCTAAACAACTCGAGGAAATAGGTGCGCGGCTTCCCGCCCGTAACCTAGGTTGGGTTTTCCCCAACGAAACCACCGCCGCCGTACTGCTCGAGGATGCAAACCGTAAAATTCTAAATCTGGTTCTCGAGTATAAAGCCCCAAGCCCAACGCTTTACATCAGCCCATCCAAACTCGAGGGTGATGCCCGAAATGCCTTTCAACGGGCGCTCGAGGGTAAAGTTAAAGGCGATTTACTCAGTGTGCAGCAATTAAAACTTGACCGAGTAATCATGCTCGAGTTTGGTCTTGGGACTGGTTTTGTGGGTTCGGAGGCTGCCAGATTACTGTTTGAATTAACGGGGCGCAATGCCAATTTACTGATTCTTGAGGCAATAGGGGAGAGCCAGTTTTCTGGCAAAATCCAAATCGCGGCTCGAGAAATTACCAATGCCCGTAATCGTTTCCGTACCATTCGTTCTGGTGGTTTGTACAGTCCGCCACCGCCGTATCAAAAACTCGACCCGCGAATCAGTACCGACCAAGAACTTAGAGCGGCACTCGAGGGAAAACCAATTTCTGCATGGAGTAAAGTTGTCGATGGACTCGGCACGACGCTTTTGCGTGAACTCGAGCATCGGTTTGACCAAACTGGCGATGTGGTGCTGGCGCTGCGCGATTTGGTGGCAAACCCGAGTTTATCATCCGAAGAATCCTTGTCCGACCAAGCCCGAGACCGCACAAGGCTCGAGCGACTGACCGAATTGCGTAAAACCTTGCGTGAACCGCTCGAGAAACGCCTAAAATTGCTCGAGAAACAGTCTGAGGACTTGCGCCGAGCCGAAGAAAATGCACTGGCTGCGCTCGAGTGGCGTGAGTCTGCCGAGACGTTGCTGGCATACAGCCGTGATGTACCAAGTGGTGCAAATTCCGTGACGCTGCCTAGTTTGTATGGCGAAGGCACAGTCAGTATTGCCCTCGAGCCAGATTTAAGTGCTGCCCAAAATGCCAATAAACTCTTTGCCAAAGCCAAACGCCGCGAGGAAGTCTTAGAAAAACTCCTGACTCGAGAACCAGAACGGGCTGCTCAAAGGTTGCAAATCGCCACATTGCTGGCAGAAGTCCAAACGGCAACTGACACGCGCTTACGGAGCTTACTTGGGGTTCACAGCCCAAATCCCGAAGCGCCCCCAACTGTTGGAATGCGCTACCGAACCTCGAACGGTCTCGAGGTGTTGGTTGGGCGCAACTCCAAGGAAAACGAGCTTCTGACCCACCGAATTGCCAAAAGCGCCGATATTTGGTTTCACGTGCAGGGTTATCCGGGGTCGCACGTGATTCTGCGTGGGGCAAACAAAGAAATCCCGTTTGCTGATATTCTCGAGGCTGCCAGTATTGCCGCGTGGTTTTCTAAAGCCCGTGGCAGCACCAGCATTGCCGTGGATTACTTATTTGCCAAGCACGTCTGGCGACCTAAGGGCGCGAGGGCTGGGGCGGTACATTTTTCGCATCAGAAAACCGTAGTTGTTGAACCTGTATTGCCATCGTAGACTCGAGATGTGAATGCAAAGTATGTCCATACGAATTTAGTAGCTGCCAATTGGCGTGTTCTTGCCAATTTTTACGAAACAGTTTTTGGTTGTGTGCCAGTGCCGCCAGAACGGGATTACGCAGGGGTGCAATTTGATGCACTTGCCAATCTAAATGGTGCAAGGCAACGCGGTATGCACTTGCGTTTGCCGGGCTTTACCCAAGATGCGCCAACCTTAGAAATTTTCCAGTACGAACCGAGTCTCGAGAAACCCGAAACCAAAGTCAATCGGCAAGGCTTTGGGCATATTGCTTTTGCTGTAGACGATGTGCAAGCTGCCTTAGAACTTGTCCTCGAGCATGGTGGCGGTCAAGTTGGTGAGCTTGTGACCCTGACTCGAGCCGACGGGCAGCAAGTTATATTGGTTTATGCCACTGACCCAGAAGGAAATGTGATTGAATTACAACACTGGTCGTGATTTCTGCTACACTCAAAGTATGATTCTTCGTAGTTTTTCAATTCGTGGTTACATTGATGCGGCGTTGCAGTTAGCACATTATGAAACTGATGAAAACGGGATGGTTGTGGCAGAAGTACCAAATGCACCGGGATTTTTTTCAGAAGGTAAGAGTGTCGAAGAAGCGCGTCGTGAACTGGCTGATGCAATAGAGGGAAATATAGTTTTGGCTTTGCAATTAAATCGTGAAATTCCTGTGCTTCCGGGCGTTCATATTGAGGAGCAGGTTGCCTAAGGTTTCGCCACTTAAAAGCCTCGAGATTATTCAAAAGTTGCGAACTTTGGGTTATGAAGGACCATTTGCGGGTGGGCGACATATGCACATGGTTCATCCAGATAAGCACTTTCCAATAATCCCAATTCCAATGCACCCAGGCGATATTGGGGTTGGGTTAATTCGTAAAATTATCCGAGATGTTGGAATTACGCCGCTTCAATGGCTAGATTTATAGTTTAGTAACTCCAAGTCAGCGCCGCCGCACTCCACGCTAAGCCGCCACCAAAGCCAACCAGCACAATTTTATCACCGCGTTTAATCAGCCCATTGTCCAGCCCATGCTCGAGCGCCAAGGGTATGGTTGCCGCACTGTTGTTGGCATGGCGCTCAATGCTGACCACAAATTTACTTGGCTCGAGCTTTAAGCGCTCGCTGGCAGCCTCGATAATTCGGGCATTGGCTTGGTGCGGCACGATTCGGTCGACTTCTGAAAGTCTCCAACCTGCATTTTTGACCACCTGTAAAATCGCTTCGGGCATGATGCGCGTGGCAAACTTAAAAACCTCGCGCCCATTTTGCACCACAAAAGGCTCGAGCGGTTCGCCAGTCGGTAGGCGTTTACCCAGTGCGCCCGAGTGTAAAAACTTTGCGCCACTTCCGTCTGCGCCCCAATAAAATCCAGCAAAGCCGTAACCATCTGGTACGGTCTCGAGAATGGCTGCCCCAGCGCCGTCGCCAAACAGTACCGCCGTGTTGCGGTCATACCAATTGACAATTTTAGAAAAAGTTTCTGCGCCAATCACCAGCACCTTTTGGCTCGTTCCAGCCACAATTTGCGCTCTTGCAACATTGAGCGCATACACCCAGCCAGCGCAGGCAACCATAATGTCAAAGGCGGCAGCTTTTAAGCCAAACTGAGTTTGCACCAGTGCGGCGGTGCTTGGGAAATAAGCATCTGGCGTGGCGGTTGCCACAATCACCAAGTCTATGCCCTCGAGTACACCCGCGCCGTGTTTTTTGACCAGATTTTCGACGGCACGAATTGCCAGATGACTGGTGAATTCGTCGTCGGCAGCAATGTGCCTCGATTTGATACCGGTGCGGCTTTGAATCCATTCATCGGTGGTTTCCAAAGTCAGTTCAAGGTCAGTGTTGAGGAGTATCTTTTCGGGTAGGTACGTGCCAATTGCGGTCATGCCGACATTCATAACTCGAGCCTAACACAGTCACGAACAAGCGCTTGTACGGTTTAGGCAATTTGGACTGTGTGTAATTTTAGTTTTGGCAGCAATGTTTGCATTTGCCATGAAACTCTATTTTAGAACTCGAGACTTCAAACCCCTGCAAGGCTTTGGCTGCCAATGGGGTTAAATCGGGTAAAGCTATCAGCACATCAAAGACCTGTCCACAGGTATCGCAAACAAAATGGGCATGACTCTCGAGCCGAGCATCGTAGCGGGTTGGCATTCCTGGCTGCTGGATTTGCAGCAAATGACCCTCATCCACCAGTGCCTCGAGTGAACGATAAACTGTACCGAGCGAAATACTGGGTACAATACGGCGTACTGCATCATAAATATGGGCTGCGTCGGGGTGCTGGCTGCTGTGTTGCACCACCTCGAGAACAGCTTGGCGTTGACGAGTAAAGCGGACAATTGCCATAACTGGGTCAGTATACGAGAAAAACCTTGTGGAATGTGAACAAATCTATCTCACTTGGGTAGGTTAAACTTGGCTTGTGGTTGAGTTTCATCGTGTTTCACTCGAGTATCCAAGAACCCAAACCCTTGCTTTGGAGGAGATTAACCTCTCGATTAAAAAAGGGGAATTTGTCTATTTGACAGGTCATAGCGGGGCTGGTAAAAGCAGTTTTTTGGGTTTAATTATTAAAAGCATTGTGCCGAGTAAAGGGCAAGTCTATATTGGTGGCGAATCCTTAGCCAAGTATAAAGGTGGGCGCGTGGCATATCACAGGCGGCGGATTGGTATGGTGTTTCAAGACCATTCTCTGCTTGACCACCTCAGTGTTTATCAAAACCTCGAGTTTGCGCTTCGTATTACCGATTCGCCTCAAAAAGATTGGAATGAAAGAATTACAAATATCTTACGCACAGTTGGTTTGGCGCATAAACATAAGGTTTATCCGATTCAACTCTCACAGGGTGAGCGCCAACGGGTCGCCATTGCTCGAGCCGTGATTACCAACCCAATGCTACTTTTAGCCGATGAGCCAACTGGCAATTTAGACCCCGATGTCTCTTGGGAAATCATGGAGTTGTTAAGCGAAATTAACTTAAAAGGCACAACCATTATTTTAGCCACCCACTCGAGGGAAATTGTCGAGCAGCAGCGCCGCCGCACGTTGACGCTGCGTAAAGGCAAATTGGTGCGCGACGACCCCAACGGCGGGTATGCCCTATGAGGCAAACACCATGAGGCAAACACCATGAGGCAAACTGCATGAGTTACCATTTACGCCAAGCATGGCTGGCTTTTCGTGCCAACATCACGGCTGGGGCAGCCACTTTATCGACCATGACTTTAACTTTAACGCTTTTGGCACTGGTGGCTTTAGTCACGATTAACCTCGAGACGATTGTGCGTGGACTCGAGAAAGATGTCCAGATTACAGCCTTTCTTGCCCCAGCCGAAAACGCCGCCCTTGGAAAAATTCAGGGCGAGGTGGTGCTGACCCAACTCTCGAAAATATCGGGCATCGAAGGCTCAGAATTTATCAGTAAAGCCCAAGCCTTTGAAAAACTCAAAGCCGAATATGCTTCGCTCGAGGGTGCAAGTAAGTTAATCGAAAATCCCTTAACCGACAGAATTGTTGTTCGGGTGGTCAATCCGCGTAACGTCGAAGAAATCGCCAACCAAATTAAAACCATTGTTGGGGTCAGTCAACTCGAGTACGGGGCAGACTTTGTGAATACAGTTTTAGCCACCCTCGAGACGGTGCGAAATGTTGGCTATGCTTTGGTGCTGTTGCTGGTCTTAAATACGCTCTTAAATATCCTCAATACCATTCGGGTGGCGATGTTTGCCCGCCGCGACGAAATCCAAGTGATGCGAATGATTGGCGCGACCCGAGGTTTTATCCGCGCTCCGTATGTACTTGAGGGCTTGGCGTTAGCGCTGCTGGCTTCGTTGCTGACAACCGCAATTGTTTTTCCGGCGTACTCGGCGATTTCGGGGCAAGTTTCGGAACTTGTGCCATTTGTGCCAATTATCAAAGACCCACTCTTGGTTTTACAAGTCTTAGGCTTGATTACTTTATTGGGAGTCACCTTGGGCTTACTGGGCAGTGTTTGGGCAGCCAACCGCTACCTGCGCGAAGCCGAATAAAATAGACTACACTCTTGTCATGACTGCCATTCTCGAGAAACCTAAAGCCAACCTCGAGCCACACCGTTTTACGGTTGCCGAGTATCATCGTATTTACGAATCTGGAGTATTGCCAGCCCAACCGCGCAGTCAATTGATTCAAGGAGAAATTTATTTTATGGCAGCCATGAATAAAGCACATTTTGATGCTTTACGAATTTTGAATCGAATCTTGCTCAGAGCTTACGGTGGGTTGACTGAACTTTCTGGACAAGCACCAATCAGTGTTTGGGATACTTCTGAACCAGAGCCTGATTTTGCGCTGCTGCGGGCTGATTATCCTGGTGGAATTCCTGAGGCTAGAGATGTGCTGTTGGTGATTGAAGTCAGTGACTCGAGTCTCAAATTTGATCGTGAAAAGAAAATGCCAGAGTATGCCCGTTCGGGCATTCCTGAAGCCTGGATACTTAATCTCGAGGAGCGCCAACTCGAGGTTTACCGTCAGCCAAGTGGGACAAAATATTTGCAATTGCAAATTTTGCTAGATGCCATGCCAGTCGCGCCGCTCTTTGCGCCAGAGGTTTTTTTAGACTGGTTTATAGCGCTCGAGGAGAAAAAATGAAAAAAATAGTTCTACCAATTTTCTTATCCCTGCTGGCGTTGGTTGGTGCATTGGCACAAACCAGCAGCCCACAACTCGAGCAACTGCAACGCGATTTGCGCGAGCAGCAGCGTATTCGTAATCTGCAAAGCTCCAGAGCCAACAGCCTAGCCCGAGACGTAGCAGATTTAACCACTCAAGAACGCGCCCTCAATGCTCGAGTCAAAGCCCTAAATTTGCGCCTGACCAAACTCGAGTCGGAGCGTGCCAGCACCCAAGTGCAACTTGCCAAAACCGAAGATAAAAGCCAGAGTCTATCTTTAGAAATACAAATGCTCGAGGAAAAAATCAGTTATGGCAAAGCACAACTCTCCAAGCTGATCAGCACCCTCGACCGTGAACGCAGTCGGCGCTATGTGCGGCTGATGGTGCGAGCCGAAAATGCTTTTGATTTGGCGGTCAAAGCCAAAGACTTAGATGTGATTCAAGATGTGAATCTCAATGTGATTGATGAACTGAACACCAATTCGGCGCTGCTCTCGAGTAAAAATGTTGAGTACCTTGGGGTGATTGCCAAACTCAATCAGTACCAGCGAATGCTTGAGCGTAAAAAAATTGAAATCACCCAAAACCGCACAAAACTCAATGCCAGCATTATAGATTTACAAAAAACCCGAGCCGGACGTAAAGCCTTGCAATTGCAAGCCCTGCAAGGCGCTCAGGCTGCCAGTGCCAGTGCCTCGAGTATTTATTTCAATATGGTCTCCGAGCGCCAACGCCTGACCGAAATTCGCCGTCAACGGGCATTGGAAGCCCAGCGTTTACGTGAAGCCGCCGCCCAGCGCCAACGCGAAGAAAATGCTCGGATTGCCCGAATTCGTGACCAGAAAGCCCGAGAACGTGCCGCCGCCCTTGAAGAGCAGCGCCAGGCTCGAGTCGAAGTCCAGATTGCTCGAGTCGAGCCGATTGCTCTGCCAAGCAATGTCTCGAGCTTTATTTTTCCGATGCCAGGTGGCAACATCGCTGCCGATTTTGGCTCCGAAGGCAACGATTACTTAACAATTCGCGGTGCAGCCGGTGGAGCAGTCACGTCAGCTGCCGATGGGACAGTTTCTCGAGTCACCAGCATTGGGGCAAATTATGGGTATTTTGTGGTGATTGCCCACACCAGCGATTTAACCAGCCTGATTACCTATTATGGCAATTTGCAGTATCCAATTGTTGAAGTCGGACAAAATATCCGTGCTGGGCAAGTGATTGGTAATGTTGGGGGCGGGGCATTATTCGCCAACGACGAACTGCATTTTTATGTGGCACGCAATGGCAACAATGTTGACCCTAGACCATATTTATAATCGAATACGGTTCACTCACCCGTTTATGAAAAGAAACCACTTGGCTGTACCCTGCTTCTCGAGCTAGGCAAAGGGCGCTTTCAAAATGTGAACCCACAGCATCTGGACTGTGGGCATCTGAACCCAGTACCAATGGAATGTTTCTGCGGCTGGCTTGGCGTAAAAACTCGAGTGGCGGATGTGGTGCGCCTAACTGTCCACGCAATCCAGAAGTATTAAAGTCCAAGGCTAAACCGTGTTGGCTAATCGCATCTAAGGCAGGTTGTACCATCTCGAGGTGTCGGTCTGGAGCGACTGTCCAACGTCTGGGTAAGTCCAAATGCCCGATTGAGTCGTATAATCCAGATTGTGCCGCCGCAATCACCAACTGATAGTAGTTTTTCCAATAGGACGTTAAATCTTTTTGGTCTGGTGGGCTACCATATGCCATTTCACCAACCCGATGGACACTGCCAATGATGTAATCCCACTCAAAATTGGTCAATAAATCTCGGCTAAAGGCTTCGATACCCGGTATAAAATCCATTTCGAGACCACAGCGAACCTCGAGGTCGTTGTTGCACAAGAGTTGCGTACCTTTAATCATATCGCGGTATGCCAAAAGGCTATTTTTGGTCAGCCGAACTTGACTATCTCTATCGTTTGGCAGTGGCATATGTTCGGTAAAACAAATTCCGCGCAATCCGACATGAACTGCTTCTAAAGCGTATTCGAGTGGCGCACCTGTGGCATGATGGCAAAGCGGCGTGTGAATATGCGAATCGAACATGGTGCTAGTCTAACCGATGTCACCTTGGGTTAAAGACCCTTGGATTAAGCCATTTGGCTGAGGATTTTTTGTAAGCCTAGATAAAGTTTAACAAAGTCTGCATGGCGCAATACAAGAAACCTGTATCAACAACATCTGTGTCTTGACCCCAAAAAGCGCATCATACTCAAAGTGCTTTGAAGTCCAAAGCAATTTTTTTGTCAGTCTAACTTCCCGAGGTTGTGGGCTGACGAACCCCGGTGGGCGCATTTCCCACTGCCAAAGAGGTTCTCATCATGAATCAAACCCTCGAACGTCAACCCTTCAACCTTTCCAGCTATAAAAAAGCCTACCTCTTTAAGAACATCAGTGGCGCTCTACCGATTATTGCTCGAGATTACGACCGCGCTTTTCGCCCAGATGCGGCTTACATCGCCAGCCTGCCCGACATGACCGAAACGGTTGGCGGCATAGATGGCGCAAATGTGGCGATTCAACAGGTCGGTATCAGTGGCTTTAAGCTGCCGCTTAAATTTCGGGCATCCAATGGCGAATTGCATACCCTCGAAGCCAAAGTCACGGGTACAGTTTCACTCGAGGCGGATAAAAAAGGCATCAATATGAGCCGCATCATCCGCAATTTTTATCAGCAGCGCCAGCAAGTTTTTAGCCTCAATTCTTTAGAGGGTATTTTGCACGATTACCATCAGAACATTGGTGGTTTTCAGGCTCGAGTCAAAATCGGTTTTTCCTTTCCACAACTTGTGCCGTCCTTACGCAGTGGACTCGAGGGCTACCAGTTTTACACCGCCAGTTATGAAGCCAGCCTAGACCGCCATGGCAGAGTTCGGCGTTATATCGAACTCGATTTTGTCTACTCAAGCGCCTGCCCTTGCAGTGCCGAACTTGCCGAACACGCCCGCGATACCCGTGGCGCATATGCGATTCCGCACAGCCAGCGCAGCAAAGCCAGAGTCAAAGTTGAAGTTTCGCCCGATATGGAATTGGCACTAGAAGATTTAATTAACCACCTGCGAAAAGCCCTTGTGACCGAAACCCAAGTGATGGTCAAACGCGAGGACGAACAAGCCTTTGCCGAACTCAATGGCGCTCATGTCAAATTTGTCGAGGATGCCGCCAGATTGGTCTACCAAGAACTTGAAGAAGACCTGCGAATCCGCGATTTCCAAGTCGTTTGTAGCCACCTCGAGAGTCTGCACTCGCACGATGCTGTTTCGGTTATCGCCAAGGGCGTACCCGGCGGTATGAGCGCCGAATTTACTGACTTTGCAACCTTGGTCTGTTGAGAGCAAGGTTAAAAGGGAAAAAGGTCAAAGGGTAAAAAGGAGTGGAAATTTTTAACCTTTTTACCCTTTGACCTTTTTACCCTGCCCTTAGTTGATGCTGCTCGAGGCTCGAGCCAGTTCAATTGGCACGGCGGGTGGCTCGATTCGCTCGAGAACCGTAAAGCCAAGGCGTTCGGCTTCTTCAACAAAATAATTGATGTTTTCGGTTTTGGTGGTTTCGCCTAAACTGACCCGTTCAAAGGATTTATTGGCAGCAATAATCAGGGTTTCGGCAAGACAAGCTGGTACATTGCCTTTACCAAAGTCGAGTTTGCCATCTGCCCAGCCATTGGGGGCGGTCATGCCACCGGGCGGTTGGACGACCCCACCGGGAATCAGGCGCACACCCGGTACAGTCAGCACACTTTCGTCAACATCGGCTGGGCGACCTTCGTCATAAATCCAAGCCCCGGGCTTGACATCCTTGGCAAAAACCACGGGGTTTGGGTCGGAAGTGGCGGTAAAAATCAGGTCGGCTTCTAAGCAATCGTGTGGCTCGAGGCTCGAGACAAACTTGGTTTTTGGATAGGCTTTCTCGAGCGTGGCGCGGCTTTTGTCAAGGCGGGTTAAATCGCGCCCAATTAAAATGACCTTGCCGACTTCGGGCGCAAGCATCCGCGCCATGCCAAAAGCGACCACCCCATTTGCGCCAACCACTGCCGCCGTCAGGTGCTTTAAGTCCTGCCCTTTGTTGCGCCAATGTTCCAAAATTTGCGGAATCGCGGCGCGGATGCTGCCAGCCGTGTATGCCCCGCCATTGGTGACATGAATTTCTGGTACGGCGGCTTGAATCTCGAGTCCTTTTTTGCCAACTGTTCCCCAAAATGCACCCAGCCCGTAAACACTTGCGCCCAATTCTCGAGCCAAGCGTGCGCCTTGAATGGCACGCTTAACTGCCAGTTCGGGTTCGTTCTTAAAAACCTGTGGCAACAACGGACCAGTTAATAAAATACAACGAATTTCCTTGCCATCGCTGGTGTACATTCCACGCAGTTCGCCAATTTTGAAGGGGCGAACTTGTTTACCAAGCCACTCGAGTTGTTTTTCAGAAATGATTTTATGGTCGTATAAGGGTTTTAGCCAAGCAAAGCGGTCAGACTTAAACATATACTGCGGCGCTAACGGGTGAATAATAAAAGCTGCAATCACTTGGTCATCACGCTCGCCAGCCACATGATGGACTTCGCCAACTCGAGGCTCAGTTTGCTCGAGAATTCTGCCGATGTTTTCCTTAAAGCGCCACGCGGCGGCTACCAATAAACCCAGCACTGCCCAACGAGCGCCAAGTTCGGATGGCGAAAGTTGCATAATCAGCAGCAACGCCACCAAACCACTGAGCGTCCCAACCGCCACATAGCGAGTCCAGCCCAGAACGGCGGCAAAAACAATCGCGGGAATGGCAGAAATCCAAAAAGGCATCTCGGCAAAAATCGCTAAACCCGCCATCATCCCCAGTAAATAAACATTGCCTCGCCCACGCATTGGGTAATACTTGGGGAATAAAAACAACGGCGGATACTGATGCCCAACAAATCCCGCAAAAGCTGCGATAAAAGCCAGTTCGTTGCCTTCAAATGGAACAACCAGCGCCAGTACGACTGCACCTTTGAGGAAATCCAAGGCAAATGAAACAACCATTGTTTCGCCACCCAGTACCCGCAGCGCATTCTCAAAACCAATGTTATAAGCGTTGGCTCGCATTGGCTCGAGACCACGGTATTTGGCATACCAATAACCAAGCGGCAAAGCCCCAACAGCATAGGCAAGCAGCAGCGTCAAAAGAACATCTATTTGCATGGTTTAATTATGCACCCTAAAAGCCATCCGTGCCAAGTTTTATATGCCGAAATACTCGATCACTCTAATCAGGCTCGAACTTGATTTTTACCATTGCGTTTACCAACATAAAGCAGTTCATCGGCGGCGTTGAGCATTTTCTCAAAATTCTCGAGTTGCGTGTCGGCACAAACCCCAATGGTTAAAGTCACTTGTAAGCCCAAATGGACTTCATCCCAAGGGTAGGTTTCAAACCGCGTTCGCAAACGCTCACAAGCCCGAATGGCTGGCTCGAGGCTGGTGTGAATCACCAAAGCAAATTCTTCACCACCATAACGGGCGGCAATATCGCCAGTCCGTAGGCTGTCTTTGGCGAGTTTGGCGATAATTTTAAGCACTTGGTCGCCAACTGCATGACCATAGGTATCGTTGACTTGCTTAAAGGTGTCAATATCGAGCATTGCCACCGACAATGGCTTATTTTCAGCTTTGGCTTCAAGAAACGATTTTTCGAGGTGCGTTTCTAAATAACGCCGATTGTGTAAGCCCGTTAGGGGGTCGCTGATGGCTTGCCACTCGAGTTGACTGACCAAATGCCCAAGTTCGACTCGCCGCATTCGCTCAAGTTCGGCTTCGGCTCGAGCGCGGTCGAGTTCGCGCTGGGTGCTGATGGCGCTGAGTTGCCGCTCGGTGTCCAAGCGCCGCACTTCGCGTTCGATTTGATAAAAGGTTTTATGGTGTTTTAGCGCCAATTCAAATTGCTGATTCTGCTCATGGGCAGTACAAATACGTTGGTGAAATTGGGCTTCAAGGTCTTTCATGCTGTGGGTTTGGCAAAGCGCTAACCCAGACTCGAGGAAACCCAACGCTTTGTCGGGATTTTTTTGATGGAGGCAAAGTAAGCCCAAATTGAGACAGCAATAGGCAATGCCCTCAAAAACATCGTGTTCAAGAAAAACTTTTTTGGCAGTCAAGAGTAAATCCTCAGCCTCGCCAAATTGCTCGAGATGAATCAGGGCTTCGGCTAAATTGACTCGAATTTTTGTGGCGAGTTCAATCGCTTGGCTTTCTTGTGCCAACACCAGCGCTTGTCGTAAATTGACGGTTGCTTCAGTGTATCGCTCGAGTTTGATATAGGCATTACCAAGGTTATTGCGGGCTTCGGCAATGCGCCGAGAATCGCCAAGGTCGGTCGAACGTTGGATGGCTTCTAAACTGACCGATTCAGCTTCGGTCATGCGATCAAGCGAGTTATAAATATTACATAAATTGATTAAATTAGAAACTTGCCCAGCCACGTCGTTGAGGTCTTTGTTGATTTGTAAAGCTGTTTGGGTGTATTCCAAGGCAGCTTGTAAGTTGCCAACGCTGGCAAAAGTAGCCGCTAAGACATTGGCAGCGTCGCGCTGTAAAGGTGCATCTTCAAATTCTCGAGCAATTTCAAGGGCTTGGGTTAGTTGACCAAGGGCTTCTATAAAATTTGACTGATTGCGTGCCAAAAATCCAAGGGTTCGCAAAGCATAACCACGTTGGGGTTCGTCTTGCTGGAGCGTGGCTAACTCGAGGGCTTGCTGGCTCAAGGCTTGACTGGTCTGCCAATCAGATAGACGACCCTCCCAAGCAGTTTGGTTGAGTTGTTGGACTGAAAGCTGGTTATTGTTCATTATTTTTCTCGGCTCTGGCGCTATTTTAGTCGATTTTGGTTTTTTGTGACTGGTCAAATGAGCAACCTGCTTATGTACTTATTTTCAGGGTTAGAAATAAATTTCTGCTGTCTTAAAACGTAAAGATAATCTGTCTGGGATACAGAAGTTGCTTAGATATAGATGCCTTGCAAAACTTTGTAAGTTTATCAGACTTCTGACTGAATTTGCTGTAAGAATTGTGTAACAGCATCAAACTATGATTGATAACATGAAAAGTCTGTTTCAACAATTACAAGTTCTGGCAATAGGTTGTATGCTTGTTTCTTGCAATGGCTTGACTCAAAATACGCCATCTACCGTTTCTGAGGCTGCCTATATCCTGACCGTCAAGTTTGGTCTGGCTGATACTGCCCAATCGCTCTTGAGTCGCTACGGTGGGCGAGTTTTATCACTCAGTCCAGAGGCTGGGTTTGCAATTTTGGCTGTTTCAAAAGCCCCAAGTGCCGACGATAGCTCAGTCACAAGCCTCGAGGTCAACCGCAAACTCGAGTCCACTGATGCGAAATTGAGTATTGACCAACCCAATCAAATTACACTGTCAGGGGCAAAAACAGGAATGTCTGTGGTCGGTATGAACGCTTGGGGTGCGTGGTCAAGTGGTTGGGGCGTATGGTCAAGCGCTTGGGGCGCATGGTCAAGCGGTACAAGTTTGCCGACTGCCCCCAGTCAGAATCCAGATGTGTCTTTTATGACTCGAGTTTCACGCGCTCACGCTATTGCTCGTAAATTTGGGGCTGGTGTAACTGTGGCGGTACTCGATACGGGCTTAGATATGACCCATTTAGGTCTTTTCGATAAACTTGTACCTCTCAATCGCCGATGGGACTTTGTGGATAACGACAACGACCCAAGTGAAGTCGTCGGAAATGGCTATGGTCATGGTACGGCGGTGGCTGGCTTGGTGCTACAAGTCGCGCCTAAGGCGACAATCATGCCATTGCGGGTTTTGGATAAAAACGGTCAGGGCGACCTTGATAATGTGATTACAGCTATAGATTTTGCAATAAAAAACGGTGCAAAAGTGATAAATATCTCACTTGGATCGACTGAATATGCAGAATCTCTGCGCCTGATGGTGCAGTATGCCAAGCAAAGTCAAGTCTATATCGTGGCTTCGGCGGGCAATCAAAAACGCCAAGACGAAGCTGATTATCCAGCCCGAATGGCGGGTTGGACGGAGGGACAGGGGAGTCTATTTAGCGTCGGTAGCGTCAGCAGTAATGAAAATCTCTCGAGTTTTACCAATCGTGGCT
Source organism: Deinococcales bacterium (assembly GCA_043778225.1). Classification (GTDB taxonomy): domain Bacteria; phylum Deinococcota; class Deinococci; order Deinococcales; family JAAFIG01; genus JAAFIG01. Next base: position 16,490 of record JAYWGM010000056.1, read on the forward strand.
CAGATGTGACTTTTTTTGCACCGGGCGAAAACTTAGTCTCTTTCGCCCCTAAGAACCGAATTCTAGCTGCTACTGGAACATCGTTTGCTGCACCTCTGGTTTCTGGTGCTTTGGCATTGGCATACAGCGAAGTCTCGAGTGTCACGACTCGAGCGAACCTAGGCAGTTATTTAATTCAAAGCCTAGAACAGCAAAGCCTCTGGTGGAAACAGTACAAAACCAGTTCGCCTTGGGTTCACAGCAATGGGCGCTTGGATGTTGAACGCTTTCTACTGACGCTTCCTGCTTTTAGTTCATTTACGCCACGTTCTGGGGCACTTGATTTGGTGGTCAATGGTGGATTCGAGAATAATTCCTTGAGTGGTTGGACAGTTGGATCGAACGCAAGAATCGAAACCGATACTGGAACAGGTGGAATTTTTTCTGGCAAAGCCAGCCTGATGTTTAGCAGCACCGGAAAAATTTATCAGCGCTTAAACAATCTACAACCCAACACGACTTATACACTCAAGGCGTGGGGGCGGGTTTTTTACACTGGTGACCGGGCAACCATCGGAGTTCGCAACAACGGTTCAACGGCTGTTGCTCGAGACATTACAGCTGTTGGGGCTTTTGAACAAGTTTCAATGACTTTTAAGACTGGTTTAATCAACACCAGTGCCGAAATCTACTTTGAAAAAACCATGGGTAATGGCTCGGCTGCCGCAGACTTGTTTATGGTTACAAAAAACTAAGATTTAATTTTCTCGAGCCACAAAAATCGGTTCTCGAGTTACAAAATCGGTTCGGTTCTCGAGTTACAAATCCCATTCGGTTCTCGAGTTACAAAATCGGTTCGGTTCTCGAGGTACAATGTCGGTATGAAATTCTTGGTGCTGGCATTTTTTTTATTTGGCTCGAGTGGACTGGCGCAAGGGAGCGACGCAGTTCCGCCGGGGCTGCTGGCGGCATTTTTGGCGGGTTTAATTTCGTTTTTGTCGCCATGTGTTTTGCCGCTTGTGCCTAGTTATTTGGCGGTGTTGGGTGGTGGCACTGGCAAAAAACCAGTTGTTGGAGCGTTACTTTTTATTTTGGGCTTTACGCTTGTTTTTATTTCTTTTGGGGCTGGAGCAAGTGCTTTGGGCAGCCTGATGCGCCAAAATAAAGATGTTTTGGGGCAAATTGGTGGGGCTTTAATTTTGGTTTTTGGCATTATTTTTTTAATCAAAGACCGTGTTCCGTTTTTGAATCAAGAGTACCGTGCCGACCTTGGCAATGCCTCGAGATTTGGTCTGGTGGCACTTGGGGCAGCTTTTGGGGCTGGCTGGACACCGTGCATTGGTCCAATTTTGGGCGTAATTTTAAGTATTGCTGGCTCGAGTGGCAATTTGGGGACTGGGGTCGGTTTATTGTTTGTCTACTCCTTGGGGTTGGCTGTTCCGTTTCTATTGGCGGCTTTGGCATGGGATAAAATTGGCTCTAGGTTTAAGAAAATGGGACGTTGGGTTGGCTGGGTCGAAAAAATAAGTGGCGTATTGTTAATTATTGCTGGATTGCTGCTGCTGACTGGAAACTATGCCGAAATAGGGCGGCAACTCCAAGCCTTTACCCCACAATGGCTTTTGGACTTTGAACGCAATTTCTTAAAATGATGTTGAAAATCTAACATCGCCCAAGCAATTCACAGCTTGCCTTCAGCTTAGGCTCAAATTAAAGTGTTTATCTTGAATCACTGGCTGCAAGGTGCAAATCTAGCCCAGAATTTAGTTTGATGGAGATTCACATGAACCTTAAAAAAATTTGTACCCTTGGACTCGTGGCTTTTGGCATTTCGAGTGTTGCTCTTGCCGACGGATTCAGTGCCACACTCGATGCGCCAATTATTCCGACCAGTAACTTTTCGGTGCGGCTTGGCTTAAATTACAGCCTCGAGGTCAGCCCAAATTTGTTTGTTGGTGCAAGCCTAAACCCAACCATCACCCCCAGTGCCGCCAATGTTTTTTCTTTGAATGCTCGGATTGGTGCGAAGTATGTGATCTTGCTTTATAAAGATTTCTCGAGTCTAGTCAATGGTTATGTTGGGGCTGGAATTGCCGCTTCAGTTGTGCCAACGCCATTTAACATCGGAGCAGATGTCAATGCTGGTGTGTACGGATTTACGGCTTTGGGTGGTGGCTTTAAGCTGTACGGTGGAGCAGATGGTAAACTTGGTTATAACTTTACAATCGGCGCAATTGACTATGCCGCCATTGGTTACGTTGGTGTTTTTGTCGAACCATTGACCAGTCTTGAGTTGCGTTTGCAAGGCTCGGCGGGTGTGGTTGGAATTGGTAGTGCTGGTGCTGGTTTTTTTGCGGCTGGTAGCAGTTTGTATTACACCATCGTGCCACAATTTAAGGTTGGCATAACCGCTAACTACAATTCAAATGGCGCATTTGTCTTTGGGCTTGGTGCGTTGTTTGCCGAAAAACCTGGTACACTTGGCATTGCTGGTAACTACTTACCATAGTTTTATGCTCGAGAAAGCGACAGCTTTAAGCTGTCGCTTTTACTTTGAGTTGGTTTTAAAACCGACAAAATTGTAGACTGATACCCATGACCAATCCTCACGACTGGAATTCCTTAGCCCCACATTTTGAGGTGCTCGAGACTGCGCCGCTGAGCCTGTCCACGGCTCGAACATGGCTGCAAAGCTGGAGCGACTTGGATTCTAGCATCAGCGAGGTTACTTCTCGGGCTTACCGCGCTCGAATGGAAGACACGACCAATCAACTAGCCGAAGCCACTTATATGAACCTGATTGAAAATGTGATTCCAAAAGTCGAAACTGCCAAAAATGCGCTCGAGAAGCGCTTTGCCGCCCTGGAGGGCAACAACGACCCAGAAACCCTTGAGTTTTATAAGCGCATCAAAGCCAGCTTAGCTATTTTTGCTGAAAAGAACATCGCTTTGGGGGTAGCGGTCAGTAAGCTCGAGGTTCAATACGACAAACTGATGGGCGACTTAAACATCAGCATCAATGGCGAAGAACTGACCATTTATGCTGCCAGTGCCAAGTTACTCGAGCCAAACCGCGCCTTGCGTCAAGAGGTTTACCAAGCCTTGATTGCCGCTTGGCAAAAAATCCGACCACAACTCGAGACGATGTTTTTAGAATTGCTTAGACTGCGGCGGCAAATGGCAAAAAACGCTGGTTTAGAAAACTATCGAGAATTTACTTGGCAAGCCAAAGCCCGTTTTGATTACACCCCAGCCGATTGCTTTTTATTTCACAACAGCATTCTCGAGCAGGTCGTGCCGTTGGCGCAAAAGGCTTTTGCTAAACGCCGCGAAACCATGCAGTTAGCAACACTGCGCCCTTGGGATGCGGCAGTCAATCCAAGCGGACTCGAGCCATTACGTCCTTTTTCCAACGCGACTGAACTCGAGACTCAAATTCAAGCGATATTCTCGAGTTTATCGCCCGATTTTGGACAGATGTTTAGCACCATGCGCCAGAACAACCTTGATTTAGACAGCCGCAAAGGCAAAGGTCCGGGTGGCTATTGCGATTTTTTTACGCAAAGCGGTCAAGCCTATATTTTTATGAATGCGGTTGGTACACAAGATGATATTCAAACCATGCTCCATGAAGGTGGTCATGCGTTCCACGCTTTAGAAAGTTACCAAGCCCAAAAACTGGTTTGGAATTATCATGGACCGATGGAATTTTGTGAAGTTGCCAGTATGGGTATGGAAATGCTGGCGATGCCGTATTTAGACCAAAGTCTGGGCGGAATGTACACCACTGCTCAAGCCAAACGTGCCACAAGCGAGCATTTATTTGATGCTGTACTGGTATTTTTGCCTTACATGGCGTGTGTGGATGCTTTCCAGCACTGGTTATATGTGGATGCCCCCGATGATGTGAGTATTCACACAATCAATGCAAAATGGGCTGAACTCTACCAAACATTTTTACCGCATCTTGATTTTCGTGGCATCGAAGATGGTATGGCGTTTCGTTGGCAACGTCAAAGCCATATTTTTACTGCACCGTTTTATTATATCGAGTATGGCATTGCCCAAGTCGGGGCGATTCAAGTCTGGCAAAACGCGCTCGAGAACCAACCACAAGCAATCCAAAAATACCGCCAAGCCCTGCGTTTAGGTGGCACAAAGGGGTTGCGCGAATTGTTTGCTGCGGCTGGCTTAGAATTGAATTTTGACTCGAGCCACATCGCAGGTCTGATGAAAATTGTTGAAGCAGCGCTCGATTAGTAAGCTGGAACTCGAGTTGGTTTTCTAAATTCAATATCCTCGGGTTCGCCACCAGCTTCTCGCATTTGTAAATTTGGGTTCTGAGCGCGTAAAAATTCGATAATCCCCCAGACCAAATCATCTGGTGTGCTGGCAGCACTGGTAATCCCCACAGCTTTGACACCCTCGAGCCAATCGGCTTTTATATCGGCGGCACTGTCCACACGGTATGCCTCGGGAGTCAGTTCTTCTGCCAACTCAACCAAGCGCATTCCGTTAGAAGATGTCAGACTCGAGACCACTAAGAACAAATCCACCTGTGGGGCAATAACTTTGACGGCAGCTTGACGGTTCTTGGTGGCATAGCAAAGGTCGCTTCTCGAGGGGATGGTTAGGTTTGGGAAGCGTCTTTTGAGAATATCCACGGTTTTATCGGTGTCGTCCACGCTTAGGGTGGTTTGGGTTAGCACAATGCACTTATCAGGGTCTGGTACTAGCACGGTATGTGGGTCTTGCATTTTAGAATCGGCTTTGCGGTTGCCAACAACGTTGACCAGAATTGTGTCTTCTGGAGCTTCGCCAAAAGTTCCAATGATTTCTTGGTGCTGGCTCGAGTCGCCGATTAAGAGAATGCTGTATCCCATACTTGCATAACGCTTAGATTCAGAATGCACTTTAGTCACCAGTGGACAAGTCGCATCCAAAGTTGTCAGACCGCGTTTATTGGCTTCCTCGCGCACTTTGGGCGAAATCCCATGAGCGCTAAAAACCACAGTTTGCCCTTGCCCCTGCATCCCCTCGAGTTCGCTAAGACTTTCCACAAAACGCACACTGTGTTCTGCCTCGAGACGCTGCACCACCGTTTGATTATGGACAATCGCGTGATAGGCGACAATATCGCCCTCACCGCTTATTTTGTTCTGTTCGGCAGCTTCTTTCAAGGCATCTATTGCCATGACCACACCGGCACAGTACCCACGCGGACGAGCCAGAATTACAGTCTCTATCATGGGTTTAGGATAACGCGCCAACTGGGGGCAAGGTGTCTCGAGCCACATTCGCCAAAAATGCTTGAACTTGGGCGGTCAAACGCGCTGTCTCGAGCAAAAACGCATCATGACCATGAGGGCTGCTGAGTTCCCAGTATTGACCGTTTTGGACAGTTTCGGCAATTTCTCGAGCCTCGGCTGGCAAGTACAGCAAATCGCTCGAGATGCCAATACTTAACAATGGCACAGCAATCTGCTCGAGTTGGCTAGGGGAGATGTCGAATTTATCCATCGCTTTGGTAATAGAAATATAGCAGTTGGCATCAAAGCGCTCGAGTAAACGCTCGCCTTGATGCTCGAGGTACGTTTCCATCGCAAAGCGGCTTGGCTCGGTTGGACTGGCACGGCGACCTTGGGTGAGACCAAAAGATTCTGGACTGCGAAAAAACAGGGTTGTGATGGCTCGAGCTAACGCTAAGCCCTGTGGTTGGCGGCTGTATTTACCCGCCTTAAAATCTGGGTCGTTTTGAATCGCCATTCGCGCCAAATGGTTAAACGTAATGCCCCAAGCACTATGGCGGGCTGGCGCACCAATAATCACGGCTGCCCCAATCCGTTCTGGGAAAGCCCGTACCCATTCGAGCGCCTGCATTCCGCCCATGCTGCCGCCAATCACGGCTTCGATGCGTTGCACTCCAAGATGCTCGAGCAGTGCGGCTTGAACTTTTACCATGTCTGGAATAGTGATGTCCGGGAACTGATTGCCATAAGTGCGGTTGGTATTAGGATTGACACTGCTTGCCCCAGTGCTGCCATAGCAACCGCCCAGCACATTGGCACAAACAATAAAATTCTGGTCGGTGTCGAGCATTCGCCCAGCCCCCAAGGCTTCGGACCACCATGAAGCCACGCTGCTCGAGCCAGTTAGGGCATGGCAAACCAGTACAGCGTTGTCTTTGCTGGCGTTGAGTTGCCCATAGGTGCTGTAAGCCACCCGCACCATTTTCAGTTCGCCGCCTAACTCGAGTTTAAGCGGTTCATGTACAAAAAGCGTGGTGTGGCGCACATCGAGGTCAGAAGGTTTTGGCTCAGGGAACAAAACCCGAACTTCAAAGTCGCCAAGTCGTTCAATTTCAAAATTTTGTTCTGGCTTAAAAGAAACGGTCATGATGCTATCCATTCGCTACGAAAATCAAAGGCACAATACTCCAGAATCAGGTTTTCGATTTCCGACTGCAAGGCTTTTTTAAGGCTTTGATTTGAACTCAGTGCCAAGGCGCGTTGCAGGTTCTCGAGTTGCTGATGCCAGGCTTGGTTTTCTACAGCGCACTCGAGTTTGCCACGTGGAAAACGCCGCTGCTCGAGACCAGTTAAATTTTGAGTCAGCCGACGGCGTGAACCACAAGTTGGACAATCATCCTCGAGCATTTCTAAGCCACTGCCAATTCTAAACGCACCGCCTCGAGCGCTTGGGCGAGGTCTTCGATGATGTCATCGATATGCTCTAAGCCAACCGAAACCCGAATCAGACCGGGCGTAACTCCAGCGCTGGCTTGTTCGGTGGCGCTCAGTTGGCTGTGTGTGGTGCTGGCTGGGTGAATAACCAGTGTGCGGACATCGCCAACATTGGCGACCAAGCTGGATAACTTAACGCTGTTGACAAAGGCTTGCCCGGCGGCGCGTCCGCCTTTGAGTTCAAAGCACAAGACTCCACCAGCGCCGTTCGGGAGGTACTTTTTGGCTCGTTCAAAATGTGGATGGCTTGGTAAGCCAGGATAAATCACATCGGCAATTTCAGTGTGCTGCTCGAGCCACTGTGCCAGTTTTAAGGTGTTCTGGATATGGCGTTCGGCACGAAGTGATAAGGTCTCGAGACCTTGCAAAAAGTAAAAAGCGTTTTGTGGGCTAAGCGGTGCGCCAAGGTCGCGCAGACCTTCAACTCGAGCGCGAATGGCTAGGGCGATGTTGCCAAAAGGTCCGCCACTGCCAAAGACCTCCCAGAAATTTAAGCCATGATAACCGGCGGCTGGCTCGGTAAAAAGCGGGTAACGACCATTGCCCCAATCAAATTTTCCAGAATCTACCAACAGCCCACCGATGCTTGTGCCATGCCCGCCAATCCATTTGGTGGCGCTGTGAACCACAATATCTGCGCCGTGTTCTATCGGCTTAAATAAATAGCCGCCCATGCCAAAGGTATTGTCCACAATCACAGCTACACCCTTGGCATGGGCAGCCGCCGCAATGGCAGCAAAATCGGCGACGTTGAGGGCTGGATTACCGATCGTCTCGAGGTAAACTGCTTTGGTGTTCTCGTCTATTAAGGCGCTAAATTCTTCGGCAGTCTCGGCAGACGAAGTAAATTTAACGTTGATTCCCAACCGAGGCAGAGTCACTTTGAACATATTGTACGTTCCACCATACAGATTTGGGGTGCTGATGATGTTGTCGCCAGCTTGGGCAATGGTGGTAATCGCGGCAAATTCGGCAGCATGACCCGAAGCAAACGCCACCGCCGCCGCGCCACCCTCGAGTGCGGCAATGCGTTGCTCGAGAACATCGGTGGTTGGGTTCATTAAGCGGGTGTAAATGTTGCCAAAGGCTTGCAATCCAAATAACTGCGCCGCGTGTTCAGCATTCTTAAAGGTATACGAAGTGGTTTGGTAAATCGGCACAGCCCGTGCGCCAGTGGTTGGGTCGGGTTGTTGACCAGCATGGATTTGTAGGGTTTCAAACTTTGGCATGGTAGGACTCCTTAAATAAATTGCGATTGACGATTTCATGAATATAAAAAAATTACGCCCCTCCTTTCTCGAGAAGGGGGCGCGGTATGCAAGTTAAAACCCATTCTCTTATCTCTGCCGCACTGCGCGGCTGGAATTAGCACCGAAAGGGTTTTAGAATTTTAGAACCAACTATACAAATTCACTCACCGTTTTCGGTGAGTAAACATTCGCATGGTTGGGGTTTTAGACATAAATTCTTTTTTTCCTAGGTTGCTGCGACGCTGGGTCGTGCTTTGCACGGTTTTCGAGCCAGTCTCTTGCGTCGCTCTGGATAAGTTGGTGGCACGCCTTAGGCGCACAGGTATAAACCTGACAAGAACTGTAAGATATTTGTGACTATTTTGTCAAGTCACTCGAGCGACTGGTGGCGGTTGTGTCACTCGAGCGATTTGCGTTCGCGCCGTGCTTCACGACGCACTTTTGGGTCTAAGCCAATCATCAAGAAAAAATTCTCGAGTGCATTTTCTTTGCCTTTGACATCGGCATGGGCATCTTCGGCAGTACCGTTGACAAACGGCAAGGCTTTGTACAACTCGAGGGCTTTGACAACCACATCCTCGGCTGCTCCTGTTTCGGCAAGTTCAGCGAGTGTGCCATAAATTTCACGGCGAGACTCAGCGTGATGCGTAAAAACTTCTGGGTTTGGAGTTTCGGGCGCTCTGAGTAAATCCTGTTTGGCAATGCGGCGATAATGCTTTAAGCCACGTAAGATTTCTTCACTCGAGTACGTTACATTCATGCTGAACCTCCAGAGATAAGAAACACAAAAACCGCCCCGAGGCGGCAACGAAAAGAAAGAGTTCGGAAGTTGGAATCCACGATGCCCAGAGTATAGTTTTTGTATGTGAAGCGTGTCAACAAAAGTACAAGTGTAGCCGTGTTACTTTGAGTCATGACCGAAGTTCAAAAAGGTTTTTTAGCTGCCCTGACCGCCAGTGCAATTTGGGGCGGAATGTATGTGGTCTCGAGAATTGTCCTCGAGGTCATACCCCCACTGCCTTTGGTGGCGCTGCGAATGCTGATTTCAGCCCTGACGATTTTTGCGCTTTATGCCATTTTGCGCCGCGATTGGCGCATCCCTAAAAGTGCTTGGACTCGAGTGGCAGTCATGGGTTTGGTTGGTTATGCGGTCAGTATTACGGCACAGTTTATTGGTACAAAGCTGGCAGGTGCAGCTTTAGGAAGTTTAATCACGACGGCTTCACCACTTTTTACAGTGGCAATTGCCGCTCTTTTTGGACTCGAGAAAGTTGCTTCAAGGGCTTGGCTTGGGTTGGGGCTAGGGATGGTGGCGGTTTATTTACTTTCTGGAGTTGGCGGCGGCAGCGACATCACTGGGGCATTGTGGCTGATTTTAGCCGCCCTGACTTGGGGGATTCTGGGGGTGGTCGGTGGGCAAACGGTGGTAAAACTCGATGCTTTTGCGGTCACGGCTTGGGCAAGCCTGATTGGGTTTTTTGCCACGCTTGCCCTGATTCCACTCGAGACCAGCCCGATTCGCTGGGAAGCGATTAACTTACCGGTCGTGCTTGGGATCTTGTACCTTGGCATTGTTTCGACGGCGGTGGCTTTTGCGCTTTGGGTCTACGGGGTCTCGAGGGCTGGCAGTGTGCTGTCTGGGATTGCTTTTTTTGCCCAGCCGGTGGTTGGTTCGCTACTGGGGGCGTTGCTGCTTAGCGAACAACTTGGCTCGAGCTTTGCAATTGCGGCGGGTTTGCTTTTTTTAGGGGCGTGGTTGGCGCGACCTGTCTCGAGATGAGGTACGGTTATGACCTGCATGTTTCGATCAGGTTTAAGCGGATAATCTAAAAGCTGGAAAAGGTACTTGAACCTAAAAGTATTTTTGCGATTATGGTGTCCTCAAATAACCTTTAATTTGCTCAAAACCTTTCCACAAACACGCCGCTCCTGATGCAACCATATTTTGTGGCGCAAAAAAACCACTGTCGCTAGGAACGGCTGATGTTGGATTCTCGAGGGTTGAAAGCAGAATTTGATTGAGTCTTTTACCATGATATTCACGGTTTGATTTGATGTTATCAACAATAATTTCTGAATACTCGTGCAGTATTAAAACAACGCAGATTTCTGGGCGCAGGTTCAATAGGTCTACGGCAATTCCAGAAACTAGAAAATCGGCTTTACCCGTTTTGAGCATCTCGAGAATAACCGAAAGCTGTGGGTCTTTCTTCATAATTCGGTACGGGATTCGAGGTTCTTCATACTCTTCGGATTTGTCTAACACTTCCTCGAGCAATTCGCAAAAAATCCGTTTATCTATTTGCCACTCTTCTTTATTCTCTGGCAAAAGTAATTCTTGAAGCGTACATTCGCTTTGAAACATACCGGCAGGGGCAACATGAACTGAATTCGGTTGAGCTGCTACACCTTCTGCTGAGCGTGTGCCAAGGGTGCAACGGTATTGCCGGTCGGCATCTCTATAGACAAATAGCATGGCACAACCAATCGTCGCGGCTCTGCCTACGCCTTGCAAGATTTGAAGCTGCTGATTCTGGTCAGTTCCCATTGCTATTTCTATGCGTCTTCGCTGCGGTAATTTTTTGGCGACTCGAGCAAATAAATCTGCTTCACTGCCGCCTTGACTATCAGCTACTAATTGGCTCATCAATTCCCAGCCTAAAGACTCGGAGGTGTCTAAACCTGTAAAGTAATCTGAAACATACAAGTTCATTTTCGGCGGAGTGTCCGAGTCAAGATTTTTCAGCGCAAAAGTGCATTTACTAACACCGTTGTCGAGATGATTGCTCCCGTTTTGGCGCAAGGTTTTTGAACTAGCGTAAAACCTATAGTCGTAATTTGGTAGGTGATCTTGAGCTTTATACGTTAAGTCCATCACAATCTGATTTTGAAAAAATTCTACACCCTTATCTTCAAAAGTATTGTCCGTAAATGAACACGGATATATTTTTCCATGTGCAGTCAGAAACGTCACTCGATTGTGATAATACCAGACTAAAAACCGAAGCACCAAACCAGATGCTCGAATTTGGGTGACTTTCTCGAGTTGGACTTGGCGTTCTTGGATGGTAGCACTATTGACCTGCTTAAACTGCTCAAAGGTGTTGGCAGCCACCAGAGCTAGGCTACTACCTGTCCAAATTTTATATCGCTCGAGTAATCCAGAAATTTCTGCTTGATTTAACTCGAGCTTTTCAAGCTGCGCCCGTCTGTTTTTTTTGATACTGCCATCGGCATACGTACCGCCATTTGGTTTTTTAACCAAGTTTGTGATTTCCCTGTCACTTTTGCCTTGACTTGACATCTCAAGGATTTCAAAAAAATGAGGCTCTAATTTCTCGAGAATTACAAATCGCTCTAAGTCGTCCATAAGAATCTCCTTTTGGGTAGTTCCCACCTACCCCTGTGGGTCTGGCTTTAGTTTTGTATATCGTAAATAATCTTCCTCAGAAGCGCTTCTTGCACCACAAAAATTCAAAGTTCGTCAGCCATTACTCTTCTCATAGTCGAGGTTTTGTATGAAACAGAATTCCGCTACACAGTACCAAATTTCGTTGCCAGAAAAGTTCTCTAAGACCCAGTTGAAGTTCATGACCCCCGTCGGAACTTTGGGTTTTTCAAAACCTAAATCCGAATCTCAACAAGTAGCAAAATTACAAGTGAATTGGACAGCAGTATTGGTCGTAGTTGTGATTGTTTTAGGGGCATTACTTTTACAATCAAAACCAAAACCACAAGATAATTGGCTCAAGCCTGTGGAGGGTAGTCAAACCTGTAGTGCGTGCTAAGTGCTAAAGTTGTGGCTGTGAGGGGGCAGCCACAACTTTATGGAAAATATTTCAGTGCTTATAAGGTTGATTCAAACTGCCCTACAAAACAGTGCTTTTTCACCAGCCTTACTGATTCGAGTTGAGAATTTGCATTTACAGGTCAATCAATGGCGCGATTTTTATAGCAGCATCAGCCCAATAAATGGAGTATCCCCTTTTGTACTTCGGCTTCGCTTACTTTGCAACGTTCAAGCTGCCATCTATCCCGCACTCGAGGAATTTATCAGTGACCCAGAGGTGCAAAAATACCTTAACCAAGCAGAGCTACGCATTTTGTTGGCTCGAGGGTTTTGTACTGTCAATAAATACCATAAAGCTGCGGTGTATCTCCAAGATATTGTTGTCCCAGATAATCCACGCTATCAGTTTTGGTATTGGAGCGCAAAGGCACTCATTTGGGTGAGTCAAAAAAATGAAAATTGTTTTGTGGCTTTTGAAAATGCAAAAACTGTTGTGACTTTGCATGAATATGGGGTGGTTTGCCTGAACCAAGGCGCAGCTTATGAAGCCACAGGAAGACTTGTAGAAGCCGAAAACATTTGGCACGAAGCGCTCAAGCATTTAGAATTACCAAGTTTTGCGCTTGCACTTACGCATTATAACCTCGGTGAGATGTTACTGGTGAGTCTAAACCCAGAAGCACAACATCAATTTGACTTAGCCTTAAAAATCTCGAGCCACAAAGTTGCCTTACAACTGCGTTCGACTGCATTGTGTGGACTTGGCGACTGGCAACGCTTACACGGGCATCTGCCTCAAGCCAAAGAGTTTTATCGTCGCGCATTGCTTGCAGCGCAAAAACAAAACATCGTTAAAGACCAAATCAATGCTTTTGCAAAACTTAGTTACTTGTGCTTATTGACCAAAGATTTAGAAACTGCCCTCGAGTACCTAAAAAATGCCACTGCCCTAATTCCAGATGTCCATTCGGATACGTGGGTCTACACCATAGAAGCGCTGGTGCATTTGCGGCGGACAGATTTAGTGGCTGCCGCAAATGCACTGACTCAAGCCATTTCGCTTGGCAATATCGCCACCCAACGGGCTAGGGTTATTCGGGCGGAACTCGAGCGACAAAAAGGCAATCCTACCCAAGCCCTACTCGAACTCGAGAACTTAGATTTAACCAATGCTGGGGCTAGAGAAACCGTTTTGGTTTTACCCGAACTTTGGGCTTGGGCAAAAACGCAGGGAATGGATTCGCCAGAACCAATTACCGAACAAAAACGGGTTTTTAAGGTTCAAGCCCTCGACCAATTCGAGGTTTGGATGAACCAGAAAAAAATCCATCTGACCGAGCGAAGCGCCGAGCTATTGGTGTACTTGCTGCACTACAAAACCCGAAGTGCTGGCGATTTAATTTCTGAACTGTACTACGAAGAATTAACAGCAGAAATTGATTTAACGCAGCGCTTAAAATTAGTGCAGCAATGCCAAAAGAATTTTAACCATCATTTAAGGCGCTTACGCGAGGTACTGCAATGGAAAGACGTGGTCAGACTCGAGAAACGCCAGTACCATATCAATCTCGAGGATGCTATTTGGGATTTGGATTGGTTAGAACAAAGTGATCTCAAAACACGCTTCTTGCCAGCCATTCAACGGCGTTGGATACAGGACATTGCCGAACCTTTTTAACTTAGGTATAACTTTTGTGCCACTGGGATTTTAGGGGCTTTGTTAGGCTTGGTCTCGAGCCATAGGGCAACCGAGGTGAAGTATGGCTTGGATGGTCGTGAATTGGTCGGAATTCATGACCGTCCAAATGGGAGGCAGTGTGTTGAATCTCGAGATACGCCCAAACACCATTTACTTAAACCAGCAACCGTTGCTACTGACCCAGCCATGGCTCGAGCTTCTACAACTGGCAGCCCTGCACACCCTCGAGTCACCCCCAGACCTAACCCCGCTTGATGTCCAACAACTCCCCAGTTGGCGTGCTAAATCTGTTGAAGTGATTAAATCCAGCCTGTCTCGAGAACACAAAAAATGGGTCAGACTATACGGCGTATCGTTTCTAACTGGACAACTCGGTAAAGCCTTTAGGCTAAATCCAGAATTAACCCCAGTGCTGACTGAATCTGTTGCGGCACTCCAAGAAAAACTGCGCCCAAAAAGCAATTTACTGGCAAAACTCGAGAACCCAGAAGCCGAAGTCCAAGCCAACCTGATGCTGGCAAAACTGAGTATCGAAAATGGTTTACTCGAGAAAGCCTTGGTTGCAATCCAAAACGCCCTCAATGCCAACGCCAGCCCAGTGTTAAAACAAGAAGCCTTATTTTATCAAGCTCGAGTCTACGAATTTAGAAGTGAATTTACCGTAGCGCACCAAAGCCTACAGCGCTTAAAAAAGTGCCTCGAATGGCACGAAAAAAACAATTCGCCCAGCCACCCTCGAGCCAAGGCATGGTTTCAGATTGGAACAGCCCGAATTTATTTGCGCCAAGCCCAGTGGCAAGAAGCCAAAAGCGCCTACTTAGCAGCCAAAAAATACCTCGAGCCACACCATTACCGTGAATTGGGGATGGTTTTTAATGGGCTTGGCAGGGTTGCTCAGAACACCACCCATCTGGATGTTGCCCAAAAACACTACGAACAAGCGCTCGAGTTTTACCACCGTGCCGAGTGGACTTGGGCGGTTCAAGCCACGCTCAACGATTGCGGCGTGGTCTACAAGGAGCGTTGCAAGCTAATCTGGAAGCGCCAAAATCACCAAGCCCAGAAGCACCTCGAGCAAGCCTTTAGGTACTTTACGCTCTGCCAGCAAAATTGCGAAGCTGCCCAGACGGGCGATGAAAGTGCGGTACTCGAGATTAACCTTGGCTGGTGCTACCGAATGTTTGAACAATTTGACCTTGCCCGCCAGTGGCTTGAGAAAGCCGTGCAGTTGGCAACAAAAGCCCGCAATTTATCGGATTTGGGCTGGGCGTATATGGAATACGCCGAACTCGAGTTGGTGACCAATGGCAAGCTGGCGGCGGCAGAAATGTACAGCCGTGCTTGTGGTGCGTTTGAAGATGGGCAGATTGATTCGGCTCGAGACTTGGCTAAATACAAACTTGAGGAGATGCTGAGGTGAAGCTAACCGCCATACTCGAGATTGGCGATAGCACTGGCAAGCTTGAGCCAAAATAGTCACACTTTGCATTATCAGGAGGTTTATGTACTCGGACGGTTCACCCGCACCAGTGGAATATTTTCGTTGGCGTATAAGTTCACGCTGCCTCGTTGAGAATAATGTCTTGTTCAATTTGTTCTTTGTGCATGGCTGCAAATGCCCAAGTGTTGGTCAAATCCTCGGCTCGCAAACTTGGGTAATCGCGCAACAAATCTGCTTCGGACGCACCAGCCCGACGCAGGGCAACCAGCAACCAAACAGGAACTCGAGTCCGAACCACACAAACCTCACCGCCGTTGATATTTGGGCGTTCTTCGATGCCAGCGTAAGCACCTTGCCAGTCTTTTGTGACCCATTGCAGCACAAGGGCTTTCTCGGCAGGACTGAGCCTAAAAATTAGGTTTTGCATTTCTTGTAACGACATGACTAGGAGGGTAAACGCCTTGGCTTTGAATGTCAAGAAGTGGCGTTTTTTTAAGAGGAAGTAAGGCAGTTGGTCAGTGGTACACCATCTCGAGGAGATGCTGAGATGAATGTTACCACCTGAGGCAAGCAAAAATCAGAGGTTTTATAAAGTTGTTACTGAATAAAAGTGCAATCTGTGCGTATTGTGGGAAAATACCGAGGAATCGAAAGGGGAGTATATGAACAAATGGTTTATTGGCATTGGTTTAAGTCTGGCATTGGTGGCGTGTCCAGCCGTACCAACGATTGAGAGTGTCAAAATAAAATCTGCGTTCAATACAGTTGCGGCTACCGAAACTACCAATTTGGCTATTGAAGTAAAGGGTTCAGGTGCTTTTGATGCTCGAGTAGACTGGAGTATCGTTCCAAGTCTTGGAAGTGTTACCGCCCAAAGCGAAACCCAAGCCATATACACTGCACCACTTGTCTCGAGTGACACCAACATCGTTATTCGTGCCACCTCAAAACTCGATCCAAGTAAATTCGGTGAAACTACCATTCAAATAAAAGCACCAACAATTACTAGCCTTACTGCAACACCAAGCAAAACAACCCTCGAGAGTGAAGAAACCACTTCTATCAGTGCAAAACTCGAGGGAACAGGTGCATTCAATACAGATGTACTCTGGTCAGTTGTGTCTGGTGGAGGTAGTTTATCAAGTGGCACAGGTAATCCAGTTAATTACACATCCCCAAAAGTTGGAGTAGATACAGATGTGGTACTGCAAGCCACTGCCGTAGGTGACAACAGCAAAAAACAGAATGTATCGCTAAAAGTTTTAACAGCTAAAATTATAACTGGAATCACCTTAGAGGCAACCCCACGCTCAATCCCATCAGCAACAGGAACAAGCAATATCACAGCAACAGTCAATGGTACAGGCGCAATTCTAAATGCGGTGACATGGGAAATCGTTAGTGGTGGCGGAAACCTCATTAACCCGACAGATACCAATGTAACCTACACAGCACCCACTGTTTCGGTAGATACCATCGTGACCATCAAAGCCACCAGCAAAGCTAACCCCAGCCAGAGTGCCACAATTACCCTGAGTGTGGTCATTCCGCCAGTGGTTTCTGGTATCAACTTGACCGCAACACCAAACAGTATTGTTGCCACTACAGGCGTGAGTACCATCAGTTCGACAATTATTGGCTCTGGTTCGATTCAAAATGCAGTGACATGGGAAATCGTTAGCGGTGGCGGAACACTCAGCAATGCCACAGATACCAGCGTGACTTTTACTGCTCCAAATGTGACCGTAGAAACCATTGTTACCATTAGAGCCACCAGCAAAACTGACTCGAGTAAAACAGCCACAACCACCATTACAGTCACAATCCCAACGGTGGTCTCCGGTATTACCCTAAGTGCAACAGCCCGTACCATTGCATCCGGAACGGGTAGCAGCACCATCAGTGCAGTAATAACGGGTTCTGGCACATTCCAGAACGCAGTGACATGGGAGATTGCCAGTGGTGGCGGAACACTTAGCAATTCTACAGATACCAGCGTGACCTACACTGCACCCAGCATTGTTCAAGACACCATTGCGACCTTAAAAGCCACCAGTAAAACCGACTTGAGCAAAACCGACACGATAAGTTTAATTGTGATCGCACCAACTGTAGTAAATAGTGTCCAAGTGACTTCTACCCCAAGCATTATTAAGTCAAATGCCACAACAACCCTGAGTGCCGTTATCAGTGGCACAGGCAACCCAAATCCAAATGCCAAATGGGAAATTGTAAGTGGTGGTGGGGCGCTCAGTTCAGTATCAGGTGCAAGTGTGACCTATGCGCCAGCCGTGGTGACTACAGACACTAACGTGGTAATTAAAGCCACCTCGAGCGACGATGCCAGCAAGTCCGCCAGCAAAACCGTGGTGGTTGAACCTATTCCAACAATTACTGGGATTAGTGTTTCGATGCCATTTACCACCGTTCAAGCAAATGGCAGTATTGCTTTAGGTGCGAGTATCACTGGTTATGGGAATCCTGATTTAAGTGTCAAATGGAGTGTTGTAGGCAATCAAGGCACGTTGACCAATACAACAGGTGCCGCTACAACCTTGAACGCCCCAAATGTAACCGCTCAAACCAAAATTCAAATCAAAGCTGAAAGTGTCCAGGACTCGAGTAAATCCACCTTGACAGAAATAACAATCAATCCCAAACCACCCATCGAAGTGATTACAACCCCAGCCAGTGTTAGTGTTAATGCTACCCAAGCAGTAGCGATAAGCGCAGTCGTGAATTACGCTCAAAATGCAAGCGTGGCTTGGACAAGTTCGATAGGAATACTTACACCAAATGGTAACTCTGCGATATGGAAAGCCCCAAATGTTTTGGTGGATACAACAGCCACCATTACAGCCACTTCTATAGAGGACTCGAGCAAAAAAACAACCATCAGTGTCAACATTAAAGCGGCTGTCATTGAGGTTTATGCACTACCATTGCATCCAGCTTACAACGATGCGGGTTTTAACTTTGGAACTGGGGTGAGTCCAGCCAGTATTGCTGTAGCGTATGGTATTCATTTTCACTTGGCGGCTCGAGCCAATGGCGAAAGTATAGGTGGTACATGGGCTGTTGGAAACGCTGGAATTGTTCAACTAATGTCTACAAACACAACCAATGGCTCGGCAAACGTAGCACGATTTGTTGGTAGAGGTATTGGTCAAAGTAGCACCGTTACATTTACAGCACCAGGTGGTCAACAACGACAAATTCAAGCCAATATTGGAGCAATAGAACCCAAGCGACTACCAACCGCCTGTGCCAATGGCGATGGTGGTTATGTTGCCATTCGTCCAGATGGACGATACGTTATCAGTGGTAACCTCAATGGTTTAGGACTGCCCAATATTTCGGGAGTGGTTTCCGAAACAATACTTGGTTCAGCTACATCCAGAACTTTGCGCGGTTGTATTACAGGCATCAACACCATTACCTTATTAACAACTGACCCAAGTGTTTCTTATACATCGGGGGAATTCAACTTAACAGGCAGTAACTTACAAGCCCTGACTGAAACGAGACACTGTCCTATTCTGAGCGTCCAACAAAAATACTATACAGGTCATTTGGTATGTCAAGATCGTACTGGTTTGGCATGGGGTGCAAATTACAATGGTCAATTTGGAGCAGATTTACCACTGGATGGTACAAAACGAGCCTTGCGTTCAAATGGCGGAAGTGGCTTTGCTTGGATTACAACCACCGAACAATACTCGGTTGGGATGCAATGGAATGGTGCAGCTTGGGCAACAGGTAACTGGTTTCATAACTGGGCGGACAACGGCGGTACGGGCGATAGTCGAAACTGGGAATATGTACCTGTTCTTAATAGCATGGTTTCGTGTGATATAGACAATGAATTAACCGTTTGCATACCTCCAGAACGAACCCAACTGATTATTCATGGAGTTGGCACAAGTGGCAACCGCACAGGAAAATTACACTACCGCCCCGAAGCCTTTGCAATTCCGACAGGAGAAATTGCCGTTGCGGTAGCCGTTGGTCAAGAAAGTATATTGCTGCTGACAGAAACTGGTGTTTACCGCCGTGGGGTACTGGGTATTTCACCAACCCAACCATCTTGCGGATGCTGGGAACGGGTCAGCAACATTACTGGAACACCTGTAGAAATAGCAGCTACAAAAGCGTGGTACATCATCAAAACCACAGATGGCGCATACCGAAATACCAACGGAAATTCGGGATTCATGCCAATGAATGCTGTAAACCCAGATGCAACTTTTGTGGTCGAACCACCTAGCGTTAATTTACTTCAACGTGTGATGAGTGTTGCCCAAATAAGTTTAGCGGGATTTAGCAACAACGAATTTTACGTTGCCTCGCAAGACTCGAGTGTTGAAACCGAAATTGGAAATTGGATCAATGGCAAAAGAGAACTGCGCCTTCACTGTACCAAATCAGGCGTGAGTACCAACGTGATTATCACCCATAAAATCTTCCCGAATATCACAAAAGCCATACCTGTAACCTGCACAGGCAATCAAAATCCACGAATTGTTCGTTTTTACGAACGCAATAACAACATAAACCCTAAGCCGTGGGACAGCCTAAAACTACAATGGCAAATTGAAGAACCCGAAGGTCAATCCATGACTTGTAAACTTGACTTGGATGGTAATGGAACTTGGGATCATACTCAAAGTAATTGCAATGACAGTCTGGATTACTCCCATGTTTGGAACAACACACAATCAGGAGCGCAAAACATTAAATTGCGAGTTGAAGACACCTATGGCGGGGCAGCAGAAGTTTATCTGGGTTTCACAGTTCAATCCACCAATAAAGCCCCTGTAATCTCGAGTTTCACTGTTACCCCCTCGAGTGGTACAGCGCCAATAACCGTAACCTATAACTGGTCTGTCTCCGACCCAGACAACGACCCAACAACTTGTCAGTTAGATACCAATGGCGATGGCACATATGAGTATTCTTACCCCTGCTCGAGCCGTAATTCGCAAACGCACACGTTTAACAATAATGGCAGTTACACCTCGAGAATCCGCGTGACAGATGGGCGCGGCGGGGAATTCAGTGCTTCTCGAGTGGTGAGTTTATCAGAGGCTATAGTCCCTCAGCCATTAAACGTGATTTTTGATGCGTCTGGTTTATCTGGACTTATTTCAATAAATGTACAAACATCAGATCAATCTGCAACGTGCATACTTTTTATCGCAGTACCGTACCAAAAAAGAATAGTTCCATGCAATACTTCTGATTACATAATTGAAGTTGACGCAAGATCGTATGACTTAGCGCTTAGTATTTATAATAGTACATCAAGTAAAATAGTGGTTAAGAACGTTAATGTCACAACCTCTCAGCAGGAAGAATTCTCGGCAACTCAAAATATGCCGCTTGTCAATCTAGGCGTTCCAGAGAATATAGACTTAAACAAACTTTCAATCTGCTTATCGAAAAGCTTTTTTCTTGAACTTATAGAATCTTTGCTCTTAGTTCAAGAAATAAAAACAGGACGTTCGTATGATTTTCAAAATTACTCTTCACAAATCTTAGCTGCGGCAGCAGAAAGTCCATCTGCGCTTGATCAAGCCTATTTGGATATTATCAAAGAAATAGGCTTCGATTTTGCTGTTTCAGAAACCAAACTCAAAATCCTTGATTTACGAACTGGTGCCGCTAAATTAGCCGCCGGAAAGCTATTGAATTATAATACATTCACTAAATGGGGAAGAAACGCATTTAGATCAGTCGGTCCAACGCTACGTGTGGGTGCTGGTAAAATTTTTATTGGAATTACGGTAGTAAAAGTTTCATTTGAAGCTGGAAGATGCTACGCATCTTAAATCAAATACTTTGAGCCAATGCTTGAGAGGCGTAGGGCGTTTAAAATTCGCCCTTTTACATTCCCACTAGCACGCATCCCTCGAGACTGCCAAACCGCCTAGGCTTATGCACTCGGCTCAACGGAGATTAAAAAATGGCAAATTCTAAAAAATTAAGCGAGCCAGACCAAATAGACACAAATTCCACCCGAGACACTGCAACACAAGAACCCTTTGTAGAACTAGAAACAGACCCCAGAATTGCGGAAATAAGAAGTAAAATTTTGGATACCAAAGAAAACCTTGAGGCTTTTCTCGAACAATATCCAAATACGACTCTGTTGTTGATGCACCTCGAGAAAGTCCGAGTGGCTTTTAAGGTTCCGCCTTATCTGCAAATTTTCGAGGATGGCACAGTAGTAGATACACGTGGTTCACAGAATTAAACTATCGGCTCGAGTTTCTACATGGCTTTGGCTCGAGCCACGGCGGTTACGTTGTATACTGGTTTCATGGCTCGAGACACTTTTCACCAAGCAGTACGAATTGCCCTCGAGAAAGCTGGTTGGCTCATCACTCATGACCCTTTTTCTTTTGAATTTGGTGATACTAACTTTGAAATTGACCTTGGTGCAGAATCCCTTATCGCGGCTGAACGTGAAGCGGAGTTAATCGCCGTTGAGATTAAAAGTTTTTTGTCTAAGTCTGCGTTATTTGATTTTCACTTAGCGCTTGGGCAGTTCTTGAATTATCGGTTTGCCCTCGAGCAAACCGACCCCAAACGCAAATTGTTTTTGGCGATTCCCGAAGATGCTTACTTCGATTTTTTCCAACGTCCTTTTGTGCAAAAAATCCTTACACATCACAGTGTTGCGTTAATTGTCTACAATGCTCAGTCAGAGGTGATTTTGCTATGGCTATAAATTTACAAGCGGCTATCCATGCTGTTTTTGATAATCTCAAAGGGCGCAATGTGCAATTGTCTAATGGTATTGAACGCCAATTTCTGCTCGATGATATAAACGGGCATTATCAGCTTTTGCATATTGGCTGGGATGGCTTAAAACCAGTTCGTAATATTTTGGTTCATATGGATATTAAATCAGATTTAATTTGGGTTCAGTGTGATTACACTGAGTATCAAATTGTGGATTTATTACTCGAGCAGGGCTTAACACAGCAGCAAATCGTGCTGGCTTTTCATGCACCTTATAAGCGTCAGTACACGGGTTTTGCACTTGGTCAATGACATTATTTGTTCTCGCGCAGGTGTAAAAGGAGTTTATCAAGGTCAAGGCTTTGACTTTTAAGAACACGTAGCGGAGGTCGTTGCAAGCCTGCAAATCCTTTCTTTTCGGATGTTTGGGGTTGTACTTTTGGGGTTTTGAGGGTCGTGTTCATGGTACAAAGTGTAGTCTTTTTTGGTCATTTGCTCAAGTATCAGCACTTATGCACTTCTCGAGTTCTGTACGGCTTTGGCTCATGCGTATGGCTCGAGTTTGTTCTACTTCGATTATTTGGCGACATCAGTTAGCCAGATTCAGCAAATAAACTTGACTGTGGCTCTTGGGGTTGCGTGGCTCGAGGTGGGCTGCTGCGTTTTTTGGCTGGCTCGAGCAGCAACGTTTTGGTCGGTTTTGAAACCCTCGTTCGAAGTGGCGGCACTTGTATCACGACCTCTGGTACTAGGGTCGTTTCAAGACTGGTCTCGAGCAATGCCTTGGCTTTGGCGCGGCGAGCTTCAGGTGGCAGATGCCCCGCCCGCCAACCACGGTTACAAGCATGACACCAATAGGCTTGGTCGCCATCACGGGTGTCTTTGAGCATCAGGGCAGCCATGCAGATGGGACACCCAAGATTGAAGCCATGTCCCGAGACTCGCTCGACTGAATTGGTTTTGAAGCTGATTGGTTTAGAAGTAAGACGACCCATAGTGATATGATTATAACGTATAAAGGGGTATAAATTTCAAGAGGAGCGTATAGCTGCTTAAACACCATCTTTAGCAAGGTCATTGAATCTAACGTGCTGCGAATGAAATTGCAACTCGACCGTGCCAACCGGACCATTGCGCTGCTTGCCAATAATAATTTCGGCAATGCCTTGTTTTTCTGAGTCCTTGTGGTAATACTCGTCGCGGTAAATAAAAGAAACAAGGTCAGCGTCCTGCTCAATTGCTCCAGATTCACGTAAATCAGACAGCATCGGACGATGATTGGGGCGCGATTCGACCTGACGGCTTAACTGACTCAGTACCACCACCGGAATGTTCAGTTCTCGAGCCAAGGATTTTAGCCCACGTGAAATGGTCGAGATTTCCTGCTGCCGATTTTCGCCGCCGCCTTTGGATGTGCCACTGCCAGACATCAGTTGCATATAGTCAATGACGATTAAATGTAAATCTTTTTCTGCCATTAAGCGCCTCGATTTACTTCGTAATTCGGTAACAGTTAAATCCGAAGCATCATCTATAAAAAGCGGCGCTTCGGACAACTTGCCAGCCGCATTGACCAAGCGTTCAAAGTCTTTTTCGTTCAGCGCACCCTGCCTCACCCGATTCATGTCAACTCGAGCTTCGGCGCACATCATTCGCAGCACCAATTGTGAAGCGGGCATCTCGAGACTAAAAACCGCCACGGCTTTGTTGTAGCGCACGCTGATATTTTGGGCGATAGAGAGTGCAAAAGCCGTGTTGTGAACACAAATATCTTGGGCGATAAAGTTAGAGCCATCTGGAACAGTTAGGTCGTAGACTTGTTGAGGCTCGAGCGGGACAATAGAAACAATTTCATCCCAGTACAAATCTGGACTCGAGAGAAATGCGAGTCGCTCATCATTGAGGATTTGATTGTAACGTGCCAGCCTTGAACGCGGTAAGTTGCGTTTTGTATGAGGGTTAAACCCAGTAGCTTGATTAACTTCGCCACTTTGGATGCACAATTGGGTTAAAGATAGGTTTGCTCGAGCCGCAGCAGCTTTGACAAAAGCCCATGCTTCTTTTGGAACATGACCGAGATTGCTAAGACCTTTTGACAGTGTAAATTCTCTGGTAGCTTTCTCACCTAGCCAACCAATTTGATTTTGATAGATTTGTATAGATTCAGGGTCAGTTATTTCGACCCGCCAGCTACGAGGTGTTTTTTGCCAGAATTTGGCTATAATTCCAAACCGAGTTAATGCGTGTTGAACATCTCGAGCAAGGAACTCTGAAGCAACTGTAAATTCAATTCGAGCCTGTTTACCCATGGCATAAATCGTTCCATCACAAGAAAAGAGAATTCTTAAAAATTCGCCGAGCTGCAATTGATTAAATCGCCAAACCACATTGGGGAATCTTTTCTTGAGTGCTGATTTACCCCACAAGCTTAAAGCACGCAGCCAGTCAGTGACAGGATTATTTGCATTTTTTCGATTACCTCGAGTCCATGTATGAGAAATACGAAAATCAATACCATCTCGGTGCATTTCAACACTCGGGAATTGTTGCTCGAGTATACTCTTGAAGTCTTGTATAAGTTCGGGGTCTGTATTTGTCCAACGTGGAGATGTTTGAGTCAATCCACCTTCAGCGATAAAGTAAGCCATCAGACGAATAAGTTCGAATGGTGTACTCGAGTCGTCTCCAAAACTCGGTACGGCTCGAGGAATAGCGATTTTGTCTCCAACCGTTAAATCATGAAGCGGAGTCCAGCCTTGCACGGTTAAAAACGGATGATGACCTGTCACTTCAACTTCGCGTCCTAATTTTGTGGTGACCCTAAAAATAGGTTTAATTCCACTGTCTATCCAAGCCGAAATTCTGGTCGGTCGGACTGTGCCATTGTCTGAGATTCCATAAACACAGCTTCTTTTCTCGAGAATGAATTGCTCGAGTGGAATGCGTTCTCCAGTGTGTGGGTCATCTATGAGCGTATGTGCCGTTAAGCACTTGCCCATACTTGGACGCGCTGCAATGACATTCAAAGACCCCGGTTGTAAGCCCGTTGTCATTTCGTCTAAGTCCCTGAAACCTGTTGCCACACCAGTTATAAAGTCGCTGTCACTCGAGATTTTAGAAATGTACTCAAAGGTTTCGTTGACCAGCGTATTCATGTTTTGAAAAGGTTGCTGACTTTTTTTCTGCGCCACTTCAAAGACCAGTTTTTCGGCTCTGTCCATCAGTTCTTCGGCAGGTGCAGCTTCGTCGTAAGCCATCTGCATAATTTTGCTCGAGGCGTTAATTAAGCCGCGCAGATTGCTTTTTTCGACCACAATATCAGCATAGAATTTGGCATAAACACTGGTCGGCACACCATCGGATAAACCCACCAAATACGCCACGCCGCCGACTTCCTCGAGTTGGTCCTTGGTGCGGAGTTCTTCGATGAGTGTGACTGAATCGGCTGGGTTGCCTCGAGAAATCAGGTTTTCGATGGCGGCAAAGATTTTACGGTTGGCTTCTTTGTAAAATTGGTCGGGTTTGAGCGTACCTTCTAAGCTGTGATAAGCATCGTTGTCGAGTAAAATACTTCCCAGTACGCTGGCTTCTGCGTCTAGGTTATGCGGTGGGATACGTCCGTGGAGTTCTTCCATAATTTATAGAGGACGTGCCATGACCACAACCCAAGCGCCGTTGTACTGGGCTGCACCGACTTCGGTGTAATTGGCGTTGGTCATTGCCCAACAGTGAACTTTTGAATTTTTCCACCACGAAACGGCTTTAGAACTGCCGCCATTGCCCAAAAAAATAATTTCCGACATTCTCGAGTATCGGTAGCCAGCCCGAACAACTCGAGTCTGTGGTCCAACGCCTTGAAAATAATGAGAGACAAAGCGTTTTGAACCCATGTTGAGGGCGTGTTGTCGGGCGGCTTTGGCAAGTGTGTTGTTCCAACGCATTGCACCGATTCTTGTGCCACCCGCGCCATTACAGCGTGTGCCAGAAGTCCTCAAGGCATTGATTTGCGCCACCACTCGAGCTTCTAAGCTACTTTGGGCAGTCGCAAGACTCGAAATTAGGACAATTGAAATAAGGATAAGCAGACGCATGGCTCGAGATGATAACCTAATTTTTGGCTCGAGTCATGCGCCTTGGTTTTAGGGCTTAATTTTGAAAAAAGAATTACCATCTACGCTGTGAGTATCGCTGCCAAGTATCCGCCACATCACCACATATGTGCCAGTTTTAAGTTTGGGCTTGAGGCTAATTTGCACATTTTTGGTTGTGCCTTTGGCTTGGGTACTCGAGTCGGCTCGAGCGGTGGCATCGTTTTTTAGGGCGATTTTACTGTTGACAAATGTCCGCAGTGCGCCGTTGCTGAGTTCGCCAGTGTAGGCATAGACCTTGAAGGTACTAAACGAGGCTTCGATGGCTTCGTTAAACGTAATCTCGATGGTTTTTGGAGCGCTGACCGTCGTGCCTTTACCGGGGACAATTTTGACCACTTTAGAGTGGGCGACGGCAAGGCTTAGGAGCAAAAACAGGGTCACGGCAACAATTTTTTTCATGGGTTTCCTTTATTCGGTGTGGCACGACCTTGACTATTTTTGGTGCGGCAAAACGCTGTCTATTTCGGTGCGGCACGACCTTGACTATTTTGGTGCGGCACGACCTTGACTATTTTGGTGCGGCAAAACGCTGTCTATTTCGGTGCGGCAAAACGAGGGTCTTTAATAAATTCGTAATCGGTCAGGGCTTTTAAGAATTCGATTAAATCCTGCATTTCGGCTTTGCTTAAACCCATCGGACGCATCAGTGCGTCCACATTGGGGTTGTCTTCGCCACCTTTGTTGTAATGCTCAAGGGTCTTCTCGAGGGTTGGGATGCTGCCATTGTGCATATACGGTGCGGTCAGGGCAACATTACGCAATGTTGGCACTTTGAACTTCCCAGCGTCCTCTTGGCGGTTGGTGATTCGGGCTAAACCAAGGTCGGGATTGGTTTTGCTTAAACCTGTGTTGTGCAGTGTTTCGGTCGTGAAATTAAAACCATTGTGGCAATGAAAACAATCGCCTGTTTCGCCAAAAAAGAGTTCCATGCCACGAATCGCGGCTGAGGTCATGGCTTTTTCGTTGCCAGCACGGTACTTATCGTAAGCGCTGCGGTTGGTGATAAGCGTGCGCTCAAAACTGGCTATTGCTTTGGTGATGTTAAGCATCGTTACGCCATCTGCAAAAACCTTCTTAAAAGCAGTGGCATAAGCTGGAATTTGTTTGAGGCGTTGTACCAGCACACTGGGTTCAATCCCCATTTCGTCATGAGCCGTAATCGGACCCATGGCTTGTAACTCGAGGCTGGGGCTGCCACCTTCCCAAAAGTAACTTTTGCGCCATGCCACATTGCCAAGACTTGGCGCGTTACGGCTGCCTTTTTGCCCTCGAATGCCCGTTGAAACCGCGTTACCGGCGTTGGAAAAAGCAAAGGCTTGAACATGGCAAATCGAGCAAGAGAGCGTATTATCAGCAGACAAGCGTTGGTCATAAAAAAGTTTGCGTCCCAACTGAATTTTATCTGGAGTCTGAGGATTGTTCTCGGGAATCCGAACAGCAGGAAAGTACGACTGGGCTAAAACAGTGCAGCCCAAAAAAAACAGTAAAAATAAAACTCGAGATGGCAGGATTTTCATAGTACCCCAACGTATGGCTGTCTTACTGCGCGATTGTCCAAGCACCAAGTAAATTCAAATAGGCTTGCCCGATGTTTGCCCCGCCGTGCATGACTCGTAGCGCGGCTTGGCTTAAATCCCAGTTTGCAGCCCCGTTTGGTCCTTTACTAAAGACTTTCTCGAGGTCAAGGTTGATGGTGCTGCTGTTTTTACCGTTCACAGCAATTTTAATTTTATTGGCAACCAAATCAAACTGATTGATATTTAAGCGCCAATTGTCTGTTCCCATGTGCAGTAACCATGGCTGACTCTTGCCTGCTACAGTTGTTTTTCCCTCGAGCCGAAAGAAAATATAGCCCGGATTCCATGCCCAGAACATCCCACTCTCGAGTCCGAGCGGCATTGGGATGGTACTGGCATCACGGTGATTGAGGTCTTTAGGTACACCAATTT
Source organism: Deinococcales bacterium (assembly GCA_043778225.1). Classification (GTDB taxonomy): domain Bacteria; phylum Deinococcota; class Deinococci; order Deinococcales; family JAAFIG01; genus JAAFIG01. Next base: position 44,239 of record JAYWGM010000056.1, read on the forward strand.
CAAAGCGAATGCCTTTGTACTCGGCGGCTGGGGCAGAAATGCTAAAAATGGTTTCGCCCGTGGTGGTCTTGGCATTGAACATTTGTCCACCCTCGAGCATTTTTCCTGCCATGCTGGTGTTGGCGGTTGCACCACTGTGGTTTATCATCCCGCCAGCATTCAAACCCTCAAACGAAGTCAGGCTTAAACCCGCCACCGCTTGGCTCGAGCCATCGGCTTTGACCAGTTGGACATTGGAAACATAAAATTTAAGTAAGTCCACACTGTACTCTGCGCCGCCAGACGTTCTGTAGGTTTTGCCTAACTCGAGCGGTGCATTGCCCATTCGTAAATTGACTTTTAATTCGTGTTTAACCATTGCGTTCTGAGCGCTCGAGAGACCGAGTAAGGCAATCGAAACCAAAGTTGTGCCGAGTAATAATTTTTTCATAAGATTTCCTTTTTGAACCTTTGAAGATAAAGCGTGCAAATAAACACGCCAACCATCATCAGGCTCGAGATAACACACCAAAAGCACCATGCCAGAATCACAAAGGCTTCTAAGTAAGTAAAGTAGAGGTAACTCAGTACCCCAAGGCTCGAGATTGCCAATAAGATTTTTGGTGCTACCGTCTCGAGCGGGCGTTCTTGTAAAATCGCATAGGTGGCTGTGCCAAGGAGTAGCAAAAACACCGCAATGCCATAAGCCGAAACTGGGATGCCAAGAATTTTAGAGTATTCACTGGCTTGGACTTTATCGCAACCTGCAATTGGACAGACCAGACTCGAGTATCCAAGGCTGTGCAGCAGTAAGTACAGCGCCACCAATGCACCCAACAATGCAAACACAGCACTGAACATCAGGGGTGCGAGTGGATTTTTCATTTTGTACCGACTTTTTCTAGAATCGCTTTGAAGGCTTCGATGGGCAGCGCCCCAGCCACCAAATAACCGTTGACCACAAAAGAAGGCGTGGAATTCAAACCAACTTTGCGTCCCATGTTTACATCGGCGGCAATTGCATCTTTGGCATTGTCTGACTTTAGGCACTCGAGAAAACTGGTTTTGTTCAATCCAGCAAATTCAGCAAATTGCTGGCTGGCAGTTTCACTCGAGGAATTGCTCCATTGGCTCTGCCCACGAAACAAAATGGCTTTGTAATTCTCAAAACGCCCGCTTTGGTTGGCACACGCCGCTGCTTGTGCTGCCAGTGGTGCGTTGGCGTGTTGCGCCAACGGAAAATCGCGGTAGGCAAACCGCACCAAACCAGTGTCTATAAAATCGGTTTTGAACTGACTTTCTGTTTGGGTGGCAAACGTAGCACAAGCTGGACACTGATAATCCGAGAATTCAACAATCGTATTTTTGGCGTTGCTCGAGCCACTGATAAAACGTGCGCCTTCGAGGGCATTGACGGCAACTTTACGCAACTCGAGATTCTGAGTTGTGCCGTTATTGGTATACGAAATGTTCAGGGTTTCGCCGTCATCGCTTGGGGCTTGTGGACGTGTGACAAAGAAAATAATCCCAATGCCAAGCAGCGCCACGCCCACCAAAGCAACCAAAAAGGTATTGCGTTGTTGAGAATTCATAATGTCCTCCAGCGTTAATTCAAATAACTTGGTATTCAAATTAACGCTGGCGGCGCTCGAGCCAATCTGGTCAGTGGTACTCGAGCCACAATCTGGAACTCGAGGTTTAAGTTGTGCAAAATAAGCTGTGATGCTCGAGGTAGACTGTTTTCTAAAGTTAAAACTGCAAAAGTGCTTGAACCACAAAAATCACAGTGTTTTGGGTGGGCATGGGCGGCTGACCATTGTGGGGTTTCATCACTCGAGGCGTGAGTGTGCAGTCCGAGTTGTAGCACTCGAGATTCAAAGCCCGGTGCAAGATGGTGTGTACTGAACCAAAGCATCAAGATTGCCAGTAAACTGGCTCGAGCTAAATAGAAAACTCGTTTTTGCCGACGCATAGAAAAAGTATAAGCCCTAAAGTGAAGGACAGATTATGAAATTTTTCGGGTCTTGGTAAATAACCGAGCGGTGTTGCTGACAAAATCGGTGTCGTAGACTTGGGCTTCTTGGTTTTTGGTGTCCAGCACTTCGCGGGCATCAAAGACAAAACACGTACCTTCATAATCAGCTTCAGCATTTTCGATGTTCTGGAAATAATTTAAGATTCCACCCTCGAGTTGTAAAATCTCAAAGCCACGCATGGCTTGCCAAGCGGTTGTTTTTTCGCAGCGAATGCCACCCGTACAGTACATCGCTACGGTTTTATTTTGGGTTTGCCATTCGGGCAAATGAGTCTCGAGATAGCTTGCGAAATCCCTGAAATTATCGATATTTGGGTTAATTGCGCCCTTAAAATGTCCGAGTTCAAATTCAAAACTGTTGCGGTTATCAATTAGAATCACATCGTCGCGCTGCAATAATTCACGCCAAATGATTGGCGAGACATCTGTTCCCTTAAAGTTTTGGGTATCTATGCCAGCCACCCCAAGTGGCACGATTTCGGGTTTAACTTTAACTTTGAGGCGCTTAAAGACTTGTTGGCTACAAGTGGTGCGTTTATAAAAAAGTTTTGCAAATCTCGAGTCTGTTTCTAGGGCATCGCGCACGATTTGAAGCGCTTGGCTTGAGCCACAGAGCATTCCATTGATGCCTTCGGTCGCCAATAAAATCGTACCCAGAACTTCTGCTTCTAAACAGACTTGCTCGAGGTGGTCTCGAGTCTCGTTTGGGTTCTCGAGCTTGATAAAGCGGTAAAACGCATCATGGAACAACATCAGTCTATCTTACAATGTTCCCCAGAACAAACGCCCTGATGATTGTGGTGTTAAATGTAAATCTATGCTGAGCGTTTGTTTAATCGGTCTACCTCAGTTTTTTTATGCCGAACAAGCCCTGAATGTCAAGGGTAAGCCAGCTACATTGTTGGCGTTGATTGCGGCACATCATCCGACTGGTTTAAGTCGCGCCCAAGCCGAGCGCTATTTATGGGGGCGCGAAGCTGCTCAGAATTTACGTCAAGCAATTTATAGTTTGCGTCAATTGCCTTTTGCGAACGATTGGCTGCTGGTTTCAGATAAGTTGCTTTTGCAAAATATAACCTTGATTAGCTCAGAAACAGACCTTGAATTGATGCAGGGTATGGAAAGTTTACTCAGCGATGAAGGACTTGAGTGGCTGAGTATCCAACGCGAAAAAAAGCGTTTAGAACGCCGCAGTCACCTCCTACAAACTGCCCTACAAAGCCAAGGTCAAGCTCAGATTCAACTGCTTGAGGAGTTATTGCAACTTGACCCACTGCATGAAAGTGCAGTTCAGTTATTGATTTCGGCTTATTTGCAAAATCGGGCTCGAGTCAAAGCGATTGAGGTATTTGAGCGTTTCAAAACAGTTTTACGAACCGAACTGAATGGCTCACCACTGGCAGCTACAGTCGCCCTGCTCGAGACGGGTAGATTGGCTATCCCAGACTTTGAGCGTTTTAAGCGAGCTTATGCCGTGGTTGGTGTTTTGGATACAGCTTTAATCGCTAAACTACTTGAACGTGACGAATTAGAAGTGGCTGAGGTTTTGACTGGCTTTGAATTGCCCAACTTGGAAAAAGTACGCTCCGAAACCCCACAGGCGATTTGGCAACTGTTGAACCGCCGTGCTGCACTAGCCTTAGCCGATTCAGCAGAAAGAGCCGCTAGGCACTGGCTTGAGGCAGGGGAGACCACTCAAGCAGCCACGGCTTGGCTGGATTTTGCCGAGCAGCGTTTTGGTACAGATTTAGGTCAGTCTTTGGCGCTGAGTCAAAAAGTGCTTGGACTCGAGACCAACATCACTTTGCAGCTTCGGTCATATTTGCTTCAACAGCGTATCTTTGAAATTCAAGCCAATTGGCAGGCTTTAGAGGCTTTGGTTGGTCAATTATTTACCTTGGCGCGGACAAGTCAAGACGACAATGTTGAATTTGCTGCCTATCAAGTACAGGCTTCTTGGCTGCTGCGAACAGGTCAAGCCCAAACTGCCCTAGAAGTAAGTTTAGATGCGACTCGAGCCGCCAAACGCTTAAACGACCCTGTAAAACTCGAGCAGGTAAGTTTACTGCAAGGCACTGCTTATTTGCAGCTTGGGAATTTCCCAGAAGCCAAAAAACTGCTCGGTTCATTGGTTCAGGCTACAGCCCCAACAACCCGTTTATCGGCTTGCTCCAATTTGGGGGCTATCGAGGGGTTCAGTAACAATTTAGAAAGCGCCCTTGATTATTTTGAACAAGCCTTGCAACTGGCGCGGCAAACCCAAAACTTAGCGATTTCGGCACGGGTGGTACAAAACATCGCCACGACTGCCGAAAAACTCGAGCGCTTTGAACGTGCCAAGACTGGTTGGCGCGAAGCCATTGGGATTGCTGAGCAAATATCCGATTCACACAGCTTGGGTGTGGCATATGCCAATTTAGCCCTGACCCACTTTAAGGCTGGGCAAGTCGGTTTAGCCATGAACACTGCCCTCGAGACCCTAGAAATTCAACCACTCAGTCCAGCCGCTCGGTTTACTGCCCTGAACACCCAAGCGGCGGTGTGGCGCTATCTCGCCGATGAACAAGCAGCCCTAGGGTTGTACCAATCGGCTTTAGAACTTGCCCAAAGTCAAGAAAATGCCCGTTGGATTGCCGATACCGAGTGTAACTTGGCATTTATGGCGTGGTTAGCCAACCCAGCCCTCGAGCCAGCGTTTTTAGCCAGCTTAGAAGCCCCCGCCACCGCCAATGTGATTGAAGAAATGAAACTCGAGTACGGGCTGTACAGCCATAACCCAATTCAGATTCGGGCGTTGTTGCCCAAACCCCTCGAGCGTCCGAGGCGGCGTTTAATCCACGCCATTGTTGAAGTGCGCCTAGCCATCCTCGAGCAAACAAGCACCGATGCAGATTTAGAAGCCCTGCTGAAGGCTGAGCCATTCCTAGAAACCCGTTTTGGTTGGTTGGTGCTTGCCCAATGGCTCGAGCAGCAAGGTCTGGATAGCCGTCAAGCCAAGGGTGCAGCCCGCCGAGTTTTTGCACAGCAATGCCAAGGTTTACCGCGTTCCATAACTGCATTGACGCTCGATTGACGCGACCCATTGCACAATAACCCCATGTACACCCGCGACGAAAGTACCTATATTTTGCGTCTTTGGTCAGATGGCGGAACGTACCGCGTGCAACTCGAGGATTTACGCAACCACGAAAAACAATTGTTTTTGGATGTGCGTGAATTCGAGGTTTTTCTCGAGGAGCGCGTGGCTTGGCAAGTCAAAAAGGAAAAGGTGGAGATATGAAAAAAGAACTTTGTGGCGTGGTGATTGGTGTGGGACTGACTCTGGGCGCTCTGGCTTTGGCGCAAAGTGTGCAACGCACCCTGAATGTGCTGGTCAATGGGCAAGTAAACGCAGACAAAGCGATTGTGGTGAACAACACCAGTTATGTACCAGCTCGGGTGTTGCGAAATTTTGGTGTGACAGTCACGGCACAAGGCAATAATTTACTCCTGAATGGCATGGGTGGCTCGAGTCCGAGCGGTGCTGCAAGTAATCCTGTCTCGAGCAATGCTGGTGCGGCTGGCACAACCCAGTTGGCTGGCTCGAGTGGACAACTGAACACCGCCTACACCATTGGTAAGAATACGCCAATAAACTTTAACTTGACTGCGGCAAGCTATAGCCTCGAGCCAGTCAGTATTCAAAATGAAGTTTACTCGGCAAATCAAAACCAGAAACTCTTGGTGCTGCGTTTTGTGGTGCAGAACCCCGCGCCAAGGGACTTGCTAGTCAGTTGGCGTAGCCTGAACATCACGGCGGTGGATGATAAAGATGTCAATCATAAATTCGAGGCGTATTGGGCGCGAACAGGTGAGGTTGCCGATTATGCCGCCAATCTCAAACCCTCACAGCGCGTGGATTTGACCACGGCTTGGGCAGTTCCAGCCAATGTACGAATTGTGAAGTTACTCATCGAAGGCGAAGCCAATGCGCCTATTTTGCGTTACGACCTGAGTGGTAAAATTGCGCCTTTGGCAGCACCATACAGCACCGACGGTTTTACTGCCCTGCCAGAAGTTGCAGCCCAAATCGGACAGAGTTATATCCTTAAAAATTTCTCGGCTCGAGTCGAACAAATTGCCTTCAGCAACGCCCAAATCGAAGGGCGTACCCCAGAAGCGGGTAAACGGTTTTTGGTTGCCACCATCAGCCTTAAAAACCTCAGTAAAAACCAAGGCTTACGGGTAGACCGCAACACCATTTTGGCGGGATTGCTCGATGCCGATGGCGGAACTCGAGGCAACGACAATTATTTGGTGCGACCATCCAACGGCGAGTTTTTTGAAGCCCCCGAAGTGCGCCCCAGTGCAGAGGTACGTTTTAATGCCTATTACGAAGTCGAGAACAGCTTGGGCTTAAAAACTTTCACCCTGCGCGAAGGCGAAAGCGGACGGGTATTTGCCTATAACCTAAGCGACTTGCGTTAATTGAAATGATGCTGTTCTCGGGTTTTACGGCTCGAGGTGCTGGGTTTTGGAGGAACAATGAAAATTTTACTGATGCTGACTTGGTTTCTTTTTGGTGGTTTGGCTTATGCCCAAAACCTCTGCCAAACTTGGGCAGTTCCTAGCACCCAAGTCGCACCCTTTTCGGGTTTGGTCTTCTCGAGCAACGCCAAAATCAAAGCCGTAGAAGCCTTTATCAACAACACTTGGCAACTCTTACCCAGCCAGAACATTGCACCCGATAAACTCGAGTGGCTTGTACCAATGGCAGACCCAGACCGTGGTGGACAAATCAAAGTACGGGCATTGGTCTCGAGCCAAACCAACCCTACCCAAGCCCAAGTGCAAATCTGCCCCGAAAAAAGCCTGACGGTGGCTGCCCTACCCGCAGTCGGTGCAACAAATTCGCTTTCTAAAATCCAAGCGGTGTGGCAAAAAAACCTCCAAACCCTCAAAACTAGTTTGGGCGCATTTGGCGAATACACCCTGCCCGAAACCATCGAAAATGGTGTTCTCGAGCAATTTCCAGTGCCTGTGCAACCGATCATTCTGCTCGAGTTGCTACTGAGAAGTAAAAATAATCTTCAGGCTTTAGCCGAGGGCAGCGCCCCAGTCTTGGGTGGTTTAAGTCGTGAGCAAAAAACCTTGTTTGCTCGTGTGCTGCAAGCCCTGCCAGTCTCGAGTCCAGCCCCGCTTAAACTCAGTCCGCCCAGACCGCTTTTTACCATTTCAAACAATAAAAAATCCTTGCCAGAGCTTGAGCATATTTTGTTCAAAAAGTCTCAGAATTTATCATCGTTGGTTGGTTGTACCGAAAGCACCATGATCGCTTCGCAGCTTCGGGATTGTTTGAACTGGCAGCAAGAAATCAGCAGTTGGAACGATGCCGAAAGCGCCTATAAAAATGATGCCTACAAAGTTTTAGGAGCAATGTCATTGGCTGGAATGGTGATTCCACCACTCGAGGTGGCTGCAACGGTTGCGGGCTTGGCGGTTTATTTGCATCAACTGACCATCGAGGCAATGGATGGCTTATTCCCCTCGAGTTTAGAACCCTTAAAAGTTAATATGCCACCACGGGCTTTATTTGAAGATGTTGAAAATGCGCCATCAGGACTACTGCCGTTGCGCTGGCAAGACGAAGTAGAAGTGGTTGCCAAAACCAAAGGCTATAAACTTAATGCCCTAGCGATTGGTGATGGTTTACTCAACAGTATTGGGTATACCAAGGTTATCATTGGGGCAAGCAAATCAGCCCGAATTTTTGGTCGAGAACTTGGTAAGACTGAATTAGCACAAGATATTGGCGATATTGGTGCTGAAGCAATCAAAGCAGTGCTTGCCGAAGCTGGCTTAAACCAGAGTATCCAAGATGCCTTACCGGGTTTTGATACCCCCGCTAGAACCATCACCGCTGCTTTAATACGACCAGAATCGCTGGATGTTTTTGTCCAACCCGCCGATGGGACGTTTGTGGTCAGACCTCAAGAATCTGGTGTGGATTACTTTGGTTTACGTGACCGTGACCGCCGCAATTTTAGTTTGACCTTTGAGTCCGAAGAAAAAAATAATTACTTTCCAAACGGTTTGGTGGCTCGAGCCAAACTTGATTTAAGCGTACCCAAACTGGCTTTGCGTTTTACGTCTCGAGATAAAGTCAAGCCCGGTGAAACTGTGAATATCGGTGTGACCATCGAGAATGCCTACTTAAAACGCGCTATATTTGACCAACCAAGAATTGGTGATATTAAGGCATTAAACGGTGATGGAACATCTTTTACCTATACAGCCCCAAAAGATGTTGTCATACCGAAAGGACAGACAAGCATCGTGGTTCAACTGACTTTCCGTCATAGCACACGCCGCGATATTACAGGTACGTTGCTGATGCGAATCGAAGCTACCCCAAGAATTGTGCTTTCGCCCGGTGGTGGCTGTTTGACCAGCGAGGGTAAGCGCCAACTGAAAGCCCAAGTCTTTGATTTGCAAAATCCCAAACTCACATGGCAGGTGCTTTCTGGGACAGGTTCAATTTCGCAGTCTGGCTTGTACACAGCCATCAAAAATCCTCCTGTCCAGGAAGTGGTTATCGAAGCCAAAGCCACTGGCACGGCGGGTGAAACAGTACGCACAGTCACGCAAACCTTGCGTCTTACGGTGGGCAAATGCACTTGCTTTGCCGAATTTAGTACACCGGACGGACGATTTACGGGCAGAACCATGTATTTTGACAAAAGTGGCAGCACCTTGCGTATTGCTGGTCCGATTGTGATGTTCACCCCACAAAGTGTGGTCAATCAAAGTATCACCAATGCAGTACAACAATCGATTATTTTTGGTGCAACCTTGCAAGGTGGACAGGTCAGTTCAGAAAGTATTGTGGTGTTTAATAATCTTAAATACAACTGGAATGGCGCTCAGTTGCTGCGCTCAATGGTTGCCGATTCTCGAGACGGCGCAGATGTGCGGTACACCATCAGCAAACAAACCCCAGACCGACTCGAGGGCAGTCTAAGCGGTAATTGGGTATCAAAAGATTTTGACCGCGTAGAAAAATGGCGTGAAAATCGGGTTGGCGGGACAGTTGAAGTCTGGGGTAAGGTTTTTGCACGACTTGACTTTATTGCTGTTCGCGGTGCATTGGTGGCTGGAGGAATAACTGTTGGTACAAAGGATGTTGGTAAATGTCTCAAGTAGCTCGTACCTTGTTGTTTGTTTGTGTTTGCCTTGGTGCGGCAATGGCTGCACCTCTACTCGGCTCGAGCAGCGATTTTTCAAATACGGCTTTTTGTAAAACCTATCAGTGCCAGCGCATCGCCCAAGATGTGGTTGTTTCTGGTTTAATCGAAGACAGGTACAAGCTAAACGCCGACCCTAGCCGTGGCATTTTGCCTGTGCTGGTGGTTTACACGCAAAACAACCGACTCAAGGGGGTCAGTTTTGAATATGGTACGAATATTCAAAACTGGCTTGCCGATGGTGACAGCCTTAATCAAATGCTGCGAGATTTAGCCCTCGAGGTGCTAGGAGTGCGTTGGGATGCTACACAAATCCTTAATCCAAAACAAGTAATCCACGCCAGAAAGCGGCTTTTGGGGGATGTTGAATTAATTCCCGCAAGGGCTCAGGTTGCAAATTCAAAGCCTCTAAATCCGTAATATCCGCCCAGAAGAACTCGAGATGCGCCTCTCTCGAGTTCACATTTGTGTCGGCTAGGCTCGCTTCAAACAAATGATTGATTTCAAAATGCACAGTGTCACCCAGTTTCAAAGTTGCCTCTACTGCCCCAAGGTAACGCCCAATGGTCGCAGTGCAACCCAGTTCTTCCAACAGTTCTCGAGCAATTGCAATTGGCACAGACTCACCGATTTCGACGTGACCACCAGGTAGAAAAGTGTGATTCGCACCAATGGCTCGAGCCAGTAAGACTTTATTTCCCAGCCTAATAACTGCCCGCCCCAGAAGATGAAAACGCTGATTTACCACAAAACCTTAACATCAATCGAATCTTCAAAAGCCTGGTCAGCACTTATTAAAATTAATCCTTCAACCTTGGCTTGTGCATAAATTGCTCGATCAAAAGGGTCACCCTGCGGTAATTGCACACTTGAAGTTTCAAGTCCATGCTGTAAAGAAAACGGTAAGTCTCGAGCGCCAATTTTTTGTAAATGCGAATCAAATTGCGGAAGAATATGAACCGCTTCTGGCATCTTTCCGATACGGTATTTCATGGCGATTTCCCAAGCCGTAATACTCGAAACAAGTAATTCAGCATCAGGATTATCGAGAACGCGACGAACCACCGATGATAATTTTTTTGGTTCACGAATGACCCAAATAAAAACATGGGTATCCAAAAGGTATGATTTCATTTGAACATCTCAAAATCCATTTGCTCCATGCAGCGCTGGTCAAAATCTGGTTCAAGTGGAAAGTCTAAGAAACCCAATTCACGTTTTCTTGGTTTGTTCTCGAGCGGTAAGAATCGAATTAAGGGTTTTCCGCGCCTGGCTAAAATAATCTGTTCGCCGTTCAAAGCACGGTCTATCAGTTGTGAGAGCTGCGTTTTGGCTTCGTAGACATTGACTGTTATGGTTTCCATAGTAGACCAAGTTTAGCATAGTAGACCAAGTAATTCCTATCCTAAAGCAAATAAAGCTGCCTGTACTGTCTTTTGGCTTCAGGTATCGCCCTAAATTCCTTAAACTCGAGAATAAACGACCCTTGTTATTGAGAATCAATTATCAGTAAGATGCGCCAGATGAATACTGCTCCTTTACCCGTAATCGTGTTATCTGGCTTTCTTGGCAGTGGCAAAACCACGCTCCTCAATCATATTTTGGCAAACCGTGAAGGCAAACGGGTGGCAGTGATTGTCAATGATATGTCCGAAGTCAACATAGACGCGCAAATTGTGCAAAACGAAGCCCATTTATCCAGAACCGAAGAAAAGCTAATCGAAATGAGTAACGGCTGTATCTGCTGCACCCTGCGCGAAGACCTGCTACTCGAGGTTGGAAAACTGGCTAAGGAAGGGCGTTTTGATTATGTGATTATCGAATCCACGGGTATTTCCGAGCCGCTACCGGTTGCCGAAACCTTTACTTTTGAAGATGAAAACGGACAGAGCCTAAACAGCATTGCGCGGCTTGATACGATGGTCACAGTCGTGGATGGGTACAACTGGCTGCGCGACTGGGATGCTGCCCAGAGCCTACGCGAACGCGGCGAAACGGCAGGCGAAGGCGATGAGCGCACCGTTACTGATTTACTGGTCGAGCAAGTTGAATTTGCCAATGTGCTGCTCTTAAACAAAACCGATTTGTGTACGGTTGAAGAAATCTCGAGACTCGAGGGGATACTGCATCATCTCAATCCAGTGGCTAAAATTATTCACTCGAGCTTTGGCAAAGTTGCCTTAGATAAGGTGCTGGGAACTGGTTTATTTGATTTTGACCAAGCCAGTCAAAATGCAGGTTGGTTGCGTGAAGCAAGGGGCGAACACACCCCAGAAACCGAGGAGTATGGCATCTCGAGTTTTGTGTACCGTTCGCGTAAACCATTTCACCCCGAACGTTTTCATAAAGCCTTGCAAGGAAATTTTGTAGGCGTGGTACGTTCCAAAGGGCATTTTTGGCTGGCTTCACGCATGGAATACGCGGGTTCATGGGCGCAAGCTGGGCGCGTAGCACGGTTTGATATGGCGGGTTTTTGGTGGGCAGCCGTGGATAAATCGCAACGCTCCGACGATCCAGAATTCTTGGGGTATCTCGAGGATATTTGGGCAGAACTTTATGGCGACCGCCGCCAAGAAATTGTCTTTATTGGCGTAAAAATGGACAAAGCCCTGATTGAAAACCAGTTAAATGCTGCGCTGCTGACCGATTCGGAAATGCTCGAGCCTGAAAAATGGGAATTTTACGCTGACCCATTTCCAATTTGGGGCAACGAATGAAACGATGGCTATACTTACTGGCAATAGTGTTGTGTTTTGCCAGCGCCCAAAATAAACCCAAAACCGTGCTGGTCAGTTTTCTGCCACTTCTCGAGAGTGCCGAGCGAATTGCTGGGAATCGGCTCGAGGTGCGGATGTTGCTACCGGCTGGTGCAAGTCCGCATACTTTCGACCCAACGCCAAAGGATGTTTTAACGGTGCGTAATGCCGATTTACTGCTGGCTAATGGCTACGGCATTGATGCGTGGTTCGAGCGTTTATGGCGGGCGGGTGGGCAGCAAGCCCGTTTGATTAAACTGGCAGAGAAAGCCGAATTTCTTAGAATTGGAGAACCCGGACGGATAGATGCCCATGTCTGGCTCGATGCCAGCATCATGGCGAGTATGGCTCGAGAAATCGGTCAAGCCTACGCACTTTTTGACCCACCAAATGCCAATTTGTACCGTCTGGCAGCCGAACTCGAGCAGCAACGTTTACTGGCACTGCACCAAGAAATAAAATTGTCGCTCGAGCCAATTAAAAATGCTGGGCTGGTGGTTTTTCATAATGCTTGGAATTATTTTGTGCGGGCGTATGGGCTGCGGGTTGCCGCAGTTGTGCGGGTTCAAGCCGAACGCGACCCGAGTGCTAAGGAAATTGCCGAGATTGTGCGCCTGATGCGCCGTGAGAATATCAAAGCGATTTTTGTTGAACCGCAATTATCAGACCGCGTGGCTCGAGTGGTCGCCGCCGAGGTTGGTGCAAAGGTTTTTGTACTTGACCCCGAAGGCTCGAGTTTAGCTAAGGATTACACGGGTTTGATGCGTTACAACGCAGCCGCTCTACTCAAAGCCTTGCGTTAAAAATTTGGCTTGCAAAATGCTTATTGATAATGTATTCTCAATAAGCAAAACTGATAGCCCAAGGAGAACCACCCATGAAAAAGACTGTTTTATTCGCCCTGCTGTGTGCAGGCATTTCCGTAACTGTGGCACAAGAAGCCGAAACCATCAGCGCCCGCTTGGTCTACAGCGACGCAAAAACCAATACCTTGAATGTCATGAACGTTGCTGACCGCAAGAAAATTGCTTCGTTCAGCACCCCAGGGAAAATTACTTATGTCCAAGCCAGTGGCAGCAAGCAACACTTAATCGCGGCGCACCGTGCCGATAACCGCATCACGGTACTGAATTCTGGTCTAAGCACCGAAGACCATGGCGACCATAAAGACCTCAAAGAAGCCGCACCGTATATCACTGCGACCATGAACGTTGGTAAACAACCAACCCATTATTTTGTTCACGATAAAACAATCGCCTTTTTTAACGATGGCGACGGCACAGTCTCTATTCTCGATGAGGATAAACTGGGTTTAAGCATGGATTTTGAACAAATCAAAACGGCTCAACCCGACCACGGCGCTCTGGTTGTTCTCGAGAATCAGGTGCTGGTTGGCTACTTGCGCCTCGGGCGGATAGATGTCTTCGAGCGCAAAACAGGTAAGCTCCAACAGACCCTCGAGGGATGCCCAGCCTTGCACGGCGAAGCCATGCACTCGAGCGGAATGTACTGGGGTTGCGGCGATGGTGTGATGCTGGTCAAAAGAGACGGTGAAAAATTTAGCGCCACCAAAATTGCTAATCCTGCTGGCACACCCGCCAATACCCGAGTTGGCACACTGGCAGAATCGAGCAAGCACAATTTTGTGATTGGTAACTTTGGTAAAGGTATTGCTTTTGTAGACCCAACCAAAGCTGTTCTCGAGATCATGGCATTACCGGCTAACCCAGTCAAAATGGAATTCCTCGAGAATGGTGTCCTGATTGTGCTGACCGTCGATGGGAATTTACACAGTCTTGATGTAACTAAACGCAGCGTGATTGCCAGTGTCAATGTCACCCCAGCCGTGCGAACCACAGGCGAGGGCATTGTCCGACCATCGTTTGCGATCATGCAAGACCGTGTTTTTGTGACCAACCCAGAACAAGGCATTATTGTTGAAGTCAACACCAGCAAAATGTCGGTGGCACGACGCATCGCCGTTGGTGGCACACCAGCCAGCATTGCAATCAGCATGGCACAGGGCGTGAAGCACTAAGAATTATTTGGTGAAAACCCTGCTTTTGGCAGGGTTTTTTCACGTCTCGAGGTTCACCATGAATGCAACTCAAAATCCAATGACGGTACAAATGTGGCTCTGGGGTTTAGATGCCATGCGCGGTGATTTGGTGGCTCGAGGATTTATCAAAACCACTCGCCCGAGCAATTCGGAATCAAGTATTTATGTGCAAGAAAACTTGTCGCTGCACGGACATGGTATTTGGCTCGAGACCGAAACCGAAATTCTGGTGTACCGTCGCCCAAGTAAAAACTGGTATGCCTTACCCAAAACTGCCAAGGTTTGTATTGAACACTTTACCCAAAATAGTCTAGCTTGGTGCGATTTTGCCCGACCCAGACAACTGAGCCATCGTCTGGCTTTAGCCATTGTTAAACCTATTATTCTCGAGTACGAAGACTGGTTATTTGCGCGGCATGGCGATATTCGTCTTTCACAACTCAAATCCATTCCCAATCAGAAGGTTCGTCGGGCAGTTGCTGCATGGCGCGACTTTACTGGCGTACAATCAAAGCAGAGGAATCATGCAAATAACTAAAAATACCGTTGTGCAACTTGAATACGAAGCTAAACTCGAGGGTGTAGTCGTGGCGCACACCCATAAACCTAAATTGCTTTTAATTGGTCATGAACGCGACCTTCCGCCCGGACTCGAGGAAGCGCTGCTTGGAAAAACCGCCCCGCTCGAGTTTAGCGCCAGTTTTGCTTATCCACCTATGGACGAAAGCAAAGTTACCAAAGTTACTGCCTCGCAACTGCCGATAGAAAATCCTGTGGTTGGTTCAAAGTTCAGTGCCTCAGATGCCAACGGGCAAGCGCTTGAGGCTCGAGTGACCGCCCTTGATGGCGACAGCCTTACCGTGGACATGAACCACCCTCGGGCTGGAAAAACCCTCGAGTACAGCATTCAAATTTTAGCTACTCGAGTTGCAGAGGCTGGAGAACTCGAGCATGGACACGCCCATGGGGCTGGTGGGGTCGAACACAATCATTAAGATGAGTGAGGCTTCATCTCTAAACTGTTATGCTCCTCAGCGTGGATTTTTTCTTACAAGCTGTGATTCTTGGACTGGTCGAGGGCATCACCGAGTTTTTGCCTATCTCGAGTACCGGACATTTAATTGTTGCCGAGAGCTTACTTGGTTTTTCAGACCCCAATAAAACTTTTACTGTGGTGATTCAAATCGGTGCGATTCTGGCGGTGGTGCTGTATTATTTTAAGGATTTATTGGCTCGAGTCAGCGGTTTATTTGGCGGGCAAGCCACTGCCCAAAAATTCTGGCTAAATTTAATTATTGCCACCATTCCAGCCGCCGTGATTGGTTTGTTGCTCGAGGAGGCGCTGGGATTTCTTGATACGCCTTTGACAGTTGCCTTAGCGCTCATTATTGGTGGAATTATTTTGTATCTTCTCGAGACTGTTCGAGGTCAACAAAACACCGAGCCAGAATCACTTGAACCGATGATTGACAGCATCACCCCGCGTCAAGCCCTTTTGATTGGCGCATTTCAAGTGCTGGCGGTAGTTTTTCCGGGGACTTCAAGAAGTGGCGCAAGCATTGTTGGCGGTTGGCTGGTTGGCTTAAATCGTGTCACCGCCACCGCTTTTTCGTTTTATATGGGCATTCCAACCCTAGGTGCAGCCGGGCTTTACAAGCTCTATAAAGCCCGAGACGAACTTGGCAGTTTACCGGGCGGGTCAACTGCCTTAATTGTCGGTAGCGTGGTCAGCTTGGTGACAGCATTTTTAGCCGTCACTTGGCTTCTAAAATTTGTCTCGAGAAATAACTTTAAGGGCTTTGCAATTTACCGCATTGTGGCTGGCGTGGTGATTTTAATTTTACTCGCCACCAATGTCATCCCCAACGGCTAACCACCGAGAATATCGGCTTGTTTTTGCTCAAAGGTTTTTTCGGCTTTAGCAATAAATTCGTCGGTTATTTTTTGCACTTCGGCTTCGCCGCGTTTGACATCATCTTGGCTGGCGAGTTTATCTTTCTCGAGTTGCTTAACAGCTTTATTGGCATCCTGCCGAACGTTGCGAATCGCCACTTTGGCTTCTTCGGCGTATTTCTGGGCGGTTTTCACCAAGTCTTTACGGCGTTCTTCGGTCAAAGTCGGAATGGTAATATAGAGTGCATCGCCTTTGTTGGCTGGGTTTAAGCCGAGGTCGGAATCTCGAATGGCTTTTTCGATTCCATTTAAGCTGCTGCGGTCAAATGGCGTGACCACCAAGGTTCTCGAGTCTGGCACAGTAATATTTGCCATTTGGTTAATTGGCATTTCTGAGCCGTAATAATCCATCGTGACTTTGACCAACATTCCGGGGTTGGCTCGACCTGTTCGTAGCACACTCAAGTGATGATCGAGCGATTCGATGGCTTTGCTCATGCGGTTGCGGGCATCGGATAAAATTTCTTTCATAATCGCGCTATTCTACCCCGAGAAGGCATGAAACTCTAGCTGCTTGGACTTATCAAAAAACTCGAGGCTCGTACCATTGCCAAGCTGCAAGTTTTATTGCTGATTTGCTCGAGCAGGATGAGTTCAGCGCACCTCGAGCAGCACAAAACCGTAGGGTGAAAGTTTGACCTGATAATTATTTTTCATGGCGGCAAGATTTTTACCGTGGGTCAACTCGCGCACTGTTCCACCAAGCTCGAGTAAGGTTTTTTTGGTGCTTAGGGTTGCCACTTGTGGGTCTGAATCCAGATTGATGACGACCGCGATTTTTTGGTCTTTGTAGGCTCGAGTAAAGGCAAACACGCGGTCATTGCCAGTGTTGATTGGTTCATAGCCACCAACCCGCAGGGCTGGGTTGGCTTGTCGAATCCGAATTAAATTTTTATAAAGTGTCCATAGGCTGCCCGCCTTTTGTTGGGCTGCGACATTGATATTTTCTTCGCTGCTGCTAAAAAGTTGCCAAGGCTGGACGCTCGAGAAACCAGCAAATGCTCCATTACTCCAACGCATCGGGGTGCGCTTGGCTTCGTCTCGAGAACTGGCGGCGTTGGGCATTCCGATTTCTTCGCCATAATAAATAAATGGCGTTCCGGGCAACGTTAAGAGCATTGCAGCAGCACTGCGGTAGCGTCCAGCATTAAAAAACTTCATTCGCTCGAGGTCGTGGTTGCTGGTAAAAATGGCATCCACGGCTTCTTTGGGGTAACTGCTTGCGACTCGAGCTAAGACTTGCTGCACTGCGCCGGGGTTAGCGCGGTTGGCGGTTTCGCGCACGGCTCTACCGAGGTCAAAATTAAAGCCCATTTTCTGACCTGTGCCATTTTGGAAATACTTGGCGACGGTTTCGGTGTTGGTCCAGATTTCTGAAACCACGGTTGCATCGGCTTTAATACCTTTGACAAACTGCGTAAAGTCGGTTTGCCAATCCATATCAGCTTGGGTGTCTGGTGTGTTGCCGTCGGTTTCCTCAAATAAATAGCGCGGTGCATCCACCCGAAAACCGTCCACCCCAAGCTCGAGCCAGTATTTGGCAGCCGCAAACATCGCCTCGCGCACATTGGCATTGCGCCAATTGAGGTCGGGCATTCCCTCCCAAAAAACGCCATAGTAATACTCGGTTTTGCTTGAGCTAACGGGATGCCATGCTGGGTTGCCGCCTACCCACGGTTGTTTCCAGCCTGGATTTTGGTCGCGCCAGTTGTACCAACTTTTTTTGTCGCCACCCGCTAAGGCATTTAAAAACCACGGATGAGACCGAGCCGTATGATTTGGCACATAATCTAAAATCACCCGAATGCCACGGGCTTTGGCGGCGGCTAAAAAGACCTTAAAATCCTCGAGTGTGCCAAAATCGGGGTTGATGCCTTGGTAATCGGTGATGTCATAACCATGATAACTTGGGCTTGGATGAATTGGATTGAGCCAAAGGGCGTTAATTCCCAAATCTTTGAGGTAATCGAGTCTCGAGGTTAAACCCGCCAAGTCGCCTTTTCCGTCGCCGTTGGAATCTTGGAATGAGCGTACAAAAACCTGATAAAAAACACTGTTGGCGTACCACGTCTCCGCCCGCGAACTCGGCGCTCGAGAACCAAGCAACTGAGCCGAGGCGATGCCAAAAAGCAACAAGGCGATCAAAGTTTTTTTGAACATAGAGCTAGTTTAACTCAAGTTCTCGACCAAATCACGTTTTTTAAGGGCGATATAGGCTTCCCAAACCTGTTCTCGAGCCAAACCTAAATTGAGATGCACTTCCCAAAGGCTGACTGCCCCATTGAGAACATCGTAAACCTGAAACTCGAGGTCGGTGAGTTCAACATTTTTCTTGGCAAAAAGTCCAAGCAAACCTTTGGTTTTGGGCTCTTTCTTGCGTAATCGTAAGGCTTTTAAGCGCTCCGGGGTGCATGGAGATTTTTCTGAAGACAACAGCCGTTTTTGCATCAATTGCTTGATGATGCTGTTGAGCGTAGCTGTATTGAGTTCTGTATTGATCAATAAATCTTCAAAAGTAGTCCCGTTGGCATGGTTCAAGACTCGAGCCTCAAATTCGTTCAAATCAAGGCTGGTGTGTTTTTCGGCATAAAAATAGCCATCGAGTTTGGTTGGGACTTCAAACTTTTTTTCCTCGATTGTGCTGCCGCTTTGCAGTTTATTGCGGTCAGCTTCGGTAATGCTTTTCAGTGGGGCTGGAATCCCCTCGACAAAATCAAGGCTGTAATTGTGCCAAGTCAGGGCTTCTTGCACAGCTGGAAAACCAAATGTCCAGCCATGTTGGGCATGAACCAGTGTTCCGTACTCGAGGAATAAATTGATTTCTGTGCCATCGCGTTTTTGTAAACGCAAACGACCAGTTCGACGTTTGGCTTGCTCCTGTGCTAACTCGGTCATCAGGCTAGAATTTTGATTGTTCATGATTACTTAGGATTATAGCCTAAAGGTTGCGGTATTAACGACTGGGGATTTGTCACTCGAGACCAAGCCAACGTTAAAATGATAAGCCATGGCAGTATTACTTTAGGAATGGTTTTCTGGACATATTTTTTATAGCTGCGGATTTGTACTGCAATACCGAACTGAAAGATTTGTACTGCAATACCGAACCGATTTTGTACCTCGAGACACAAGTTTTAGGGCAAATTTTAAGCTAAACTAGACAAGTCCCAAAATTAACTCGAGTGACCGCCGTATGCCGGAGGCTCGAAAATTTATTCTAGGAGCGTGGCAGATGTTTCCAGCAAACTTCGAGTACATTCGTTCTCACTCAACCGACGAGGCTTTTACCGCCCTGCAAGAACATGGCAGTGAGGCTCGAGTTCTGGCGGGTGGGCAGAGTTTAATTCCAGCCATGCGCTACCGATTGGCGCGTCCAGCCGTTTTGGTGGACATTAACCCGATTAAAGAATTGTCGTATTTGCACGAAAAAGATGGTTTTTTGCTGATTGGCGCAACCACCCGAGATGCGGCGCTCGAGTTCAATCAAAATATCTTGGCACGCTACAGCCTGATAACGGCAGTCTCGAGGGTGGTTGCCGACCCGATTGTGCGCCAAATGGGAACAGTCGTGGGCAGCATTTGCCACAACGACCCCTCGGGCGATTGGACTGCTACCGCGCTGGCATCTCGAGCCACGATGATTGTGCGTGGCGCAAATGGTACTCGAGAAATATCCATAGATGATTTTTTGCTCGATTCATTCACCACCGCCATTGAAGAAGGTGAAATGGCAATCGAAGTGCGAATTCCAATTCCCGATGCCCAGACCCAAGGCAGTTACCAAAAAATCGAACGCAAAGTCGGCGATTACGCGACCTGTGCGGCGGCGGTTCAAATTTCCTTAAATCCAGATGGCACAATCCGCGAGGCTGGAATTGCGATTACGGCGGCTGGTCCAATTGCGATGCGGGTCGCGGCTGCCGAAGCAATGCTGCGCGGACAGCGCCCGAGTGCCGAGTTAATCAAAGCATCAGCTGCCGAAGCCCCGAAAATTGCCAGTCCAAACGCTGACCAACGTGGCAGTGCCGAGTATAAAAAAGACATGACTCGAGTCTTGGTTGGGCGCGGTATCCAAGAATCGTTGCAACGCTTGGGGGTTGGTGTATGAGCCAAGTTTCTTTACATCTCAATGGCAAAACAGTTTCCGCCGAAATCGAAAACCGCACGCTCTTGGTGCATTTTATACGAGAACAAGCTCACCTGACCGGTACACACGTTGGCTGTGACTCGAGCAGTTGCGGTGTCTGTACGGTTTTGATGGATGGTGTACCGGTCAAATCCTGTACCGTTTTTGCCGTCATGGCACAAGGGCATGAAATTAAAACTGTCGAGTCGCTCGCACCCGGCGGCGTGCTGCATCCAATTCAGCAAGCCTTCTGGGACCAACACGGTTTGCAGTGCGGTTACTGTACCCCCGGAATGATGATGACCAGTTTAGCGCTGCTCGAGCAGAACCCAAACCCAAGCGAACACGAAATTCGCGAAGGTCTGAGTGGCAATCTTTGCCGTTGCACTGGGTACAACAACATTGTTAAAGCTGTGCAGCAAGCTGCTAAAAGTATGGGGTGAAAGGGTTAAAAGGTCAAAAGTTCAAGTATTTTACTTTTAACCTTTTCTACTTTTAACCTTTTAACCTCTCTAAAAGGAGTATGTATGACAACCGAAAAACACGCCATGGGTAAATCCATGAAACGCAAAGAAGACCCGCGTTTTTTGCAAGGCAAAGGCAACTATATAGATGATATAAACCTGCCAGAGCAACTCTGGATGGCATTGGTGCATAGCCCGTATCCTCATGCCAACATTAAGGGTATAGACTCGAGTGCTGCGATGCAGATTCCGGGTGCGGTGGCGGTTGTGACCAGCAAAGAACTCAATGCCAATGGGGTTGGCTGGCTGCCGACTTTTCATGGCTTAGATAAGCAAATGGTCTTGGCGGATGGCAAAGTTTTGTACCAGTACCAAGAAGTGGCGGCGGTCTATGCCGAAACTCGAGAAGCGGCTTACGATATGGCAGAACTGGTCGAGGTGGATTATGAACCACTGCCTGTCATGGCTGACCCCTACAAATCCATGACCGACGAAGTGCTGCTGCGCCCAGACCGCGCCAACGCGACCAACCATATTTTTAATTGGAATGTCGGCAAAAAAGACGAAACCGATGCGGCGCTATCGTCAGCCGAACACGTTGTTAAACAACACATGAAGTTCCAAAGGGTTCATGCTGCGCCGCTCGAGCCTTGTGGTTGTATTGCCGAATTTGATGTCATGGGGCGCTTGCAGTTTTATGTGACTTCCCAAGCGCCACACGTCTACCGCACCGCCTTGTTTTTGGTGCTTGGCATTCCCGAGGATAAAATCCGTGTCATTAGCCCAGACCTTGGTGGTGGCTTTGGCAATAAAGTGCCAGTCTATCCCGGCTATGTTTGTGCAATTGCGGGGGCATTGGTCTTAAAGCGTCCGGTCAAATGGATTGAAACCCGCACCGAAAATATGACCTCGAGTTTTGCCCGCGATTACCACATGGACATCGAAATTGGTGCAACCAAAGAAGGCAAGTTGACCGCCTTAAAAGTCAATACGGTTGCCGACCACGGGGCATTTGACGCGGCGGCTGACCCCAGCAAATACCCAGCCGGAATGTTTGGGATTGTTACGGGCAGTTATGATTTCCCCAATGCCTATGCCAATTTGGATGCCTATTTTACCAATAAAATGCCCGGTGGCGTTGCCTACCGTTGCAGTTTTCGGGTGACTGAAGCCAGTTATTGTATCGAACGTGCCATGGATATTCTCGCCGATGAACTCCAAATAGACCCTGCCGAGCTTCGCCGCAAAAACTTTGTCCAACCCGAGCAGTTTCCATATCAATCGCCCTTAAATTTTATTTATGACTCTGGCGATTACGAAAAAACCATGGATGTTGCGCTTGAGCGAATCGGCTATCAAGAATTGCTGCTCGAGCAGCGCCAAAAACGTGCCAAAGGCGAGTTGATGGGCATTGGGCTATCCACTTTTACCGAAGTGACTGGCGCAGGACCAAGCAAACACTTTGATATTTTAGGCATTAAAATGTTTGATGGGGCAGAAATCCGTATTCATCCAAGCGGCTCGGGGATTATTCGCACCGGCACAAAATCCCAAGGACAAGGACACGAAACCACTTGGGCGCAAATTGTTGCCGAAGAACTTGGTTTAGACCCACAGAATTTCTTGGTCGAAGAAGGCGACACCGATACCGCTCCGTATGGTTTAGGCACATATGCCAGCCGCAGTACCCCAGTAGCGGGTGGGGCGCTGGCACTGGCTGCCCGCAAAATCCGTGAAAAAGCCCGAAAAATTGCGGCTCACGTTCTCGAGGTTTCCGAACACGACCTCGAGTGGAAAGACTACAAATTTAATGTCATGGGTGCGCCCGGCAAAAGCATCACGATGAAAGAAATTGCCTTTGCTGCCTACACCAACCCCGGCGACAACGAACCCGGACTCGAGACAACCCTCTATTACGACCCACCAAATATGGTTTTTCCACATGGTACCTATGTGGCGGTGGTGGATGTAGACCGCGAGACGGGCGAAACCAAGGTGCGGCGCTTTTTAGCCATAGATGACTGTGGCACGATTATCAATCCAATGATTGTTGAGGGACAAGTTCACGGTGGCTTAACCGAAGGTTTTGCGATTGCGTTTATGCAAGAAATTGCTTATGACGACGAGGGCAACAACCTCAGCACCAATTTTACCGATTACCTTGTTCCGACCAGTCTCGAGTCACCGCATTGGGAAACCGGACACACCGTCACCCCCAGCCCGCATCATCCAATTGGCGCAAAATCAGTCGGCGAAAGCCCCAATGTCGGTAGTCCAGCTGCTTTTGTCAATGCGGTCATAGATGCACTTTCGCCGCTTGGCATCAAGCACATTGATATGCCACTGACTCGAGAAAAAGTCTGGAGTGCCATTCGAGCCGCCGAAGCCCAAGCCGCCGATTAAAATCAAATGGGCGTGCTGCGCCCAAAAAGCAACCGTAGGGGCGAGGTACGCCTCGCCCACTTTAAGGGGTGATGTTTTGAAACTCGAGTATAGTGGTACAGAACAAGTTCCATTGGGGCAAGAAGCCGTTTGGGCTTTTATCAATGACCCGCAAAAAGTCGCCTCGTGCTTGCCCGATGTCAAAACAGTCACGGTGCATGACGATAAAAATTTTGATGCCACCGTCAGTATTGGTTTAGGTCCGGTGCGCGGCAGTTTTAAGTTTAAGATTACGCTCGAGCCTCAAGTCGGTGGGCAGCGAATGAATGTCAAAATTTCTGGCGGTGGCTTTGGCAGTGTGGTGGATTTGTTGGCTGGCGCGGACTTAAAAGACAATGGCGACAGCACCACCACGCTGGATTGGAGCGGTGCAGCCACAATGCGCGGACCGATTGCCACGGTCGGCGGACGGGTGCTGGATGCCCAAGCCCAAAAGTTAATCGCTGGAACATTTGCCAATGTCAAAACCCGAATGGCAGGGGGATAAGGGCAAGGGTTAAAAGGTTAAAAGCGACCATGCCCGATAGGTGCGTGTTTATGGTCAAGAAGGGCAAAAGCGACCCAGCCCGTCAGCGATTCCGCCCGTCAGGTGCGTGTATGGAATCAAGACAGGTGCATCTTTAGGGTCAAGAAGGTTAAAAGTACGCCTTTATTTTAGCTACTCGAGGAACGTTTATGGGTGATCATATTTCTAAACATTGGGCTACTCCGATTTTGCGGCGGTCACTCGAGAATGCCGATGTTGTTAATTCGGATTTGATTGAGCTTTTTTACACGCATCGCAAAGCTGACCTTGAGGCTCGAGGGGTTAAACAGGCTAATTTATATTCCTCGGGCGATGATTTATTGAGTCGTTATGACAACGCCAATTTGAAGGCTTTGTTTGCTTTTGTTTCCGAAAGTGTCTTTGAAATTGCTGCCGAAATGAACGCTGGTATTTGGCAGGGCATGGGCGCAAGCCAAATGCAGATGCACGTGGTTGGGGCGTGGTTTCAGATTCAGAATCGCTATGGTTTCCACGATATTCATAACCATGGTAATTGCTCTTGGAGCGGGGTCTATTATGTGCAAATAGACCCACTCGAGCGCCGTCAAGACCATGCCACTCTGGGCGCGATGAATGGCATCACACGGTTTTATGGGCATCAGTTGGGTTTATTGGGTGGCGCACATATGGATTTGGGCAATGCCTATTTACAGCAAAGCAATGTTGACATTGTGCCAAAAGCTGGCGATTTAATCGTTTTTCCTAGCTGGCTAAACCACAAAGCCATGCCCTATGATGGCGATAAAGACCGTATTATTATTTCGTTTAACGCCCAAGTTCATGGCATAAAAGGCAATCAGGCATTTGATTATGGATTTCACTAAAGGCACATCATGAACACCGATTTTTACCAAACCGTTCTGAGCCTAAAAAACGCTGGCTCGAGCTTTGTGACCGCCACAGTCGTCTCGAGACGTGCGCCAGTTTCGTCGCATTTGGGCGATAAAGCGATTATTTTTGCCTCTGGACAGATGCAGGGTTTTGTGGGTGGTTCGTGCAGCCGAGAAATCGTGCGAAAACAGGCGCTTGAGGCATTGCAAACGGGTAAGCCGAGGTTGGTACTGATTCGTCCAGATGCGACGCTCGAGACTTTGCAACACGCTTTTGATGCGGAAGGAATCGTTGTTCCTATGACCTGTGCGTCCGAAGGTGCAGTGGATGTCTACCTCGAGCCGCACAGTCCTGCGCCGCTTTTGTTGGTGGCTGGGTTTACACCTGTGGCACAAGCTGTGGCAAAAATGGCGGTTTTACTCGAGTACAACATTGTGCGAATCGTGACCCAAGCCGAACTGCGTGACCTCGAGCCAAATAGTGCCATCGCCCTGTCTGAATTACCTGCCTTCCTCGAGCAACTTTCGGTTCAGACTCGAACCACCTTATCAGCCGTGGTTGCGACCCAAGGGCATTACGACGAACCAGTTCTCGAGGCGCTGCTGTTGGCGGGTGTTGGTTTTGTCTCGCTGCTCGCCAGTCGTAAACGAGCCGTAACCGTGCGCGAACTGCTCGAGTTACAAGGCGTACCGCTCGAGTTAGTCAATCAAATACAAAATCCTGCGGGACTGGACATCAACGCCAAAACCCCAGCCGAAGTGGCGGTCAGTATCCTTGCCCAAATCATCAAAGCCCGAGACTCGAGCCAAGCCATGTTTACCAACTCGAGTCAATATCAGGGTTTTCGTAGGGGCGACGGAGCTTCCAGCGACGGGGGTAGCGACGGGGGTAGCGACGGGGGCAGCAACCGAAGTGAGAATTCACGTTTTGCGATTTCACCCGTGGATGGCGAACGTATCGAAATTGCGTCGGCGGTTCATTTTGCGGATTACCACGGTCTGACGTATTATTTTACTTGCGCCAATTGCAAACGCCGTTTTCTCAAAGACCCACAGAGTTTTCTGTCGGTGACTGCATGATTGCCGATTTACGGGCGCGTTTTGCCGACAAAGGCTTTATTGCCTCGGATGATTTTGCAGTCGCCTTGCAGTTAATGCTTTCGCTCGAGAAGCCGCTTTTGATCGAAGGTCCGGCTGGGGTGGGTAAAACCGAAAGCGCTAAAGTCTTGTCTGAAGCCCTTGGCACACGTTTGATTCGTTTGCAATGCTACGAGGGTCTGGATGCCTCGAGTGCCTTATACGAATGGAATTATCCAAAACAAATGTTGCGAATCCGTCTGACTGAAGGTTCTGGAAGCCTCGAAGACCGAGAAGCCCAGATTTTTTCCGAAGCCTTTTTACTTAAACGCCCATTGCTTGAGGCGATTACCCAAGAAACCGCACCAGTGCTGTTGATTGACGAAATAGACCGAGCCGATGAAGCCTTTGAAGCCTTTTTGCTCGAGTTGTTGGCAGAGTTTCAAATCAGCATCCCAGAACTTGGCACGATTAAAGCCATAAACCGCCCACGGGTGATTTTGACCAGCAATCGCTCGAGGGAACTTTCCGATGCCCTGCGGCGGCGCTGCCTGTACTTGTGGCAGTCCTACCCAAGCATGGCGCAAGAACTCGAGATTTTGCGTGCCAGATTGCCGAACATCAATCAGCGTTTGGCGCTGCAAATCGCCACAGTCATGGAGGAACTGCGGCGTTTGCCATTTCACAAAGTTCCGGGGGTAGCCGAAACACTCGATTGGGGACTGGCGCTGATGAATCTGCACCACGATGCGCTCGATGCCCAAGCGGTGCATTTAACTCGAGGCTGTATCCTCAAAGCCCGCGAGGATTGGGTGCTTTTAGAAAATAATTTGCCAGCTTTAGAGAAAATTTGGAATCAAGAAATTGGGCAACGTCCAAAACTCGAAACTGATTTTGGGATTGGTACAGTCACCGTCAGGTAGGTATGGCACTACTCGAGAAAATAACTGCATTTTGTGAAGTCCTACGAACTCAGCATCAGTTCAAAATTGGTGTGGCAGAGGTGTCAGATGCCCTGCGCTCGCTCGAGCTTGTGGATGTCACCACTGGCTTAGAAGTGACAAAGACGGCGCTACGAATCGTGATTTGTGGCAAACTTGAGGAGATAGCTGTTTTTGACCGAGCCTTCCAGAGTTTTTTCTTCCCAGAGCGTCAAGGAATCGCCCAGCCCTTGATGCCGTCGCAGCCCAAGCAGCTGACCGAACAACCAGCTAACAATCCGAGTCTCGAGCCACAAGCCAAGCCCGAGTCTGAAAACCCCGAAGACGACCCAGATTTCGCAGGGTCTAATCCAAAGTATTCGCCTGATGATGACGATTCAAAGGCGACGCTTACCCAGCAATGGCTGCGTGGCTTATTTAGTGCTGCCAACCGTCAGTCCGAAGCACCCAAAGTCAGCCCCGATGGTCTCGAGCTAATGCTGTTGGCGGCGGCACAAGTTATCCGCGATTTACGTCTTGGTCGCTCGAGAAAATGGCGCACCCTGCCCAGTGGCTCGAGATTTGATTTTCGTAAAACGCTGCGTAAAAGCCTTGGTACAGGCGGTGAAGCGATTTTCCCGTATTGGCTTGGGCATCCCAAACGCAATCCGCGAATTGTGCTGCTGCTGGATGGCAGTCGTTCAATGACCGAGCATACGCAGCCTGTGTTGCAATTTGCTTACGCCTTGGTGCAGCGCTCAAAGCGGGTGGATGTCTTTACATTCTCGACTGACTTGACCGATATTTCCCAATTCTTTTATCAGCGCCGTCTTGAGTTACCAAACTTAAAAGCTGCTTGGGGTGGCGGTACACAAATTGGCGAGAATTTTCGTGTTTTTTTGCGTGACCACGCGGCTCGTGTCCTGACCCCAGATACCTTGGTGCTGATTTCTAGCGATGGCTTGGAGGTTGGCGAAACTCAGATTCTCGAGTCGGCAATGCGTGAAATAAAACGCCGTTCGGCTGGAATCATCTGGCTTAATCCGCTCGCCAGTCACCCAGAATTTATCCCCACGGCTCGAGGCATGAAAACCGCTTTGCCGTTTATAAATCAACTCACCCATGCCAGTACACCTCAGCATTTCTCGAGTCTGCTCAAGCTAAACCACAGCAATCTGGACTCGAACCGAATTTAGGGCGGCATTGCCGGAAATATCCAACTCGAGTTGGTCGGTCAAATCGTTGAGGCTGATGCCTTTGGTGTGTGGCTCAACATCGTCGCGGGTGGCATGACCATAGCCGTGTGGGATGCTGACCACGCCGCGAGCCATATCTGCACTGATTTCAAGCGGGATGGTGACTGTGCCAACCCTCGAGCTAATTTGCAGCTTTGCGCCATCGCTCGCGCCAAGGCTTTTGGCATCATCTGGGTGCAAAAGGGCAGTGCAGCGCGGTTGGTCGCGGTTGAGGCGCTTGACATGGTGCATCCAAGAATTATTGCTGCGGAGTTCTCGCCGCCCAATCAGCATATAGCCATCGGTGCTGGTCTCGAGGTCGTTCTCGAGCCGTTCAAGGTCGGCTAAAACCAAATCTGGGGACAGGCGAATGCGCTTTTCGGGGGTTTGCAAGCGCTCTGGGCATTGCTCGGTCAGTTCGCCTAGGTCTATGCCGTGTGGATGAGCGATTAACTGCTCGAGGCTCAGTTTATATTTGCCGCGTTCCAAGCCATCTGCGATGATTTCAGCAGGGTCTCGAGCCGCCTCACCGCCCATACGGTGTGCCAGTTCGCCGATGATTTCCCAGTCGTACTTGGCATCCGCCGATTTTTCGAGGGTCGGTTGGCTGTACTTGGCAAAATTCTGGATTGCCAAAGATAAGAACGTCACATCATAATGGGCGGTCTCGAGTCCCATGGCGGGTGGCAAAATAATATCGGCATGGCGGGTCGTTTCGGTGATGTACGGGTCTATGGCAACCATAAACTCGAGCGATTCCAGCGCTGCCTCGAGGTTTTTGCCGTTTGGGGTGCTTAAAACTGGGTTGCCACAAGTGATCACTAAAGCACGAATTTGGTCTTGCCCCTTGGTCAGCATTTCTTCGGCTAGGGCTGCCACTGGAAATTCGCCATTGGCTTCGGGCAAGCCGCGTACTCTGGTGTGGCTGCGCCCAAACGCCCAATCGCCTTTGCTGCGAACTGTCTCAAAAGCTGGGGCTGGAAACATCATCCCGCCAGCTTTGTCAAAGTTGCCCGTCAGGATATTGAGGGCATAGACCAGCCACTGACAAACTGTGCCAAATTTTTGCACCGACAAACCAATTCGCCCATATGCCACAGCACTTTTAGCGCTCGAGAACTCGCGGGTTAAGCGTTTAATTTCCTCGCTCGAGATGCCAACTCGCGCTGCCACCCGCTCTGGAGTAAATGGTGTAACTGCTTGGCGAATTTCCTCGAGTCCATCGGTCAACGCCTCGAGTTTGCCCATTTTGACCAGCCCTTCGGCAAACAGCGTTTGAACCATTGCCAGCAGCAAAAAAGCATCGCTGCTGGGGGTGATAAAATGGTGTTCGCTGGCAACTTTGGCGGTTTCGGAACGCCGTGGGTCAATCACCACGACTTTTCCACCTTTGGCTTGAATGTTTTTTAAGTGGTCTTTGACTCCTGGGGCGGTCATCAGGCTGCCATTGCTGGTCAATGGATTTGCGCCAAGAATCAACCAATAATTGGTACGACTAATGTCCGGTACGGGCAGTAGGTTGGGATTGCCAAGCATTAAACCACTGATGACTTGCTGCGGCAATTGGTCAACACTGGTGGCGCTAAAGCGGTTTCTCGAGCCAATGGCACGAATTAGATTGGGCATACTCAATAGTGTCCCGGAATTATGCACCGCCGGATTACCGATAAAAAAAGCAATTGCATTTGCGCCGTCTCGAGCCTTGATTGTCGAAAGTTTTATGGCAACTTCTGTAAAGGCTTCCTGCCACGAAATATGCTCCCAGCCTGTGGCAGTGCGCTTGACTGGGGTGCGTAACCTGTTTGGGTCGGTGTTCATGTCTGCCAGCGCGGTGGCTTTTGGGCAGATATGACCTTTGGAGAACGGGTCGGCAGCATCGCCGCGAATGCTTTTAACCACATTCCCCTCGAGTTCAATCTCGAGTCCACAAATGGCTTCGCACAGGTTACAAGCTCGGTATTTGGTTGTCATGATACTTAGAAGTTTACTCTAAATTTATGGTCTGGTCTCTGGTTCAAAAAACTTTATCCTAGGGGTAGGTCATATATCTTCTGGTGCTTTAATTTAAGAACTGAAAATTTTGACCACGAAGATTGGCTTTCTCAGATATATTCGCAATTGCGGTACGATTCCAAGTAAACAAGACAGCTTCGTTCTCAGTTTTTTCAATGGAAACGCTACTCTGTAAAAAAGTAGCTTTCAAGGTGTTTTCGACTGAGAATATGGGCTTGTATTTGGATGATATTTGGGTTGGTGTATTGAACGTTCCTTGACGTTTATGTTTTTTTCGCCATGATAGTTCTCCTACTGTCATTAGCGTGGCCATAACTTCAGGATGCACATAACGAGCCTTCAATTCCGTAACAACAGCGTCATAAAAATCCTCAGTTAGATTTGATTCAGCAAAACGCACCATCAATTCGTTATCTAGGTCATTTATTGTCATTTGCTGTATATTCATGGCTGCTCCTGCAAATCCAAATCTAGTCTTGCCAAAACCATTTGGATCATAGCATATCCTCGTGAATCATCAATGAACAATTCGGTACGTTGAAAAATAAAAGCTGTCAAGGATTCGGCAAAATACTCTCTGGTGTTTTTCAACCCATAATGACCTAATGCAAAGGATGATGGCATCAACGTAGTATGATGAAATAGGTCTAGATGGTACTTGAGTAAAAAATTGTAAATATGATGTCCAACTTCATGAACCAGCGTTCGTTGTACAGCTTGCTGAGCTGTTAATGCTAAACAACTGATACTCCAAAATTTTAATTTTTCATAGATTTGACCATAGTCACGATTATTGCTTCGATGCAAACCTACTTGAATTGTTTGAAGTTTGAAATCGTATTGACCATTTATCGGATTACCATCATCATCTGTTAATTCACGGACAAATTCGATGCTTGCAAGTGGAAATTTTAGCAAAAATAAGATCAAACCTGTAGACTCGAGGACTGATACCAGAATTTGCGTTTCTGCTTGTTTTAATGGGGAAATTAGTCTTTGTGTGAATAATAGCTTGGAATCTGACACAATAAAGTTTTACCACGACCAATTAAAGAATCAGTCTATGTACGGTATACTTGTCCCGTGAAGACACTGCTGATTGATTATGGTTCTGGAAATTTACACAGTGCCGCCAAAGCACTCGAGGCATCTGGTTTTAATTCCAATGGTCACGAGCTTGTGGTCTCGAGTAACCCGCAAGACGCTTTGGATGCCGATGCTTTGGTCTTGCCCGGGCAGGGTCATTTTCGTCAGGTGATGGAGGCGTTTACTGATTCGGGTTTTGAAGCGGTGGTACGGGCGCATTTGGCTGCCCAAAAGGCATTTTTGGGGATTTGTGTCGGGATGCAGATTTTATACGAAAGCAGTGAAGAATCGGCATTGCCCGGTTTGGGCTTACTGGCTGGACGCTTAAAGCGTTTTCCGAAAGGGTTGCCGGTGCCGCAAATGCAGTGGAATAAACTCGAGAAAATTGGCTCGAGTCCGTTGTTGCAAGGTCTCGAGGCTGGTGCCTTTGCCTATTTTGTGCATTCGTATTATCTGCCAGAAGGAAGTGCCGAGCATGGCGCAATCACCGACTATGGGGTGCGTTTTTTAAGTGTGGTCTCGAGCGGTAATCTTCATGCGACCCAGTTTCATCCCGAAAAGTCGCAAGCTGTTGGTTTACAAATGCTCGAGAATTTTAGAATCTGGGCAGAGGCGTACTCGAGAAGAATTGTGATTTAGATCGTTTTTTACTGGCTTTGGCTGATTGTTGTTTAACTCACTTTGTAGGCAACAAGCTCCTTTGATGCTTTCAGATGAAAAGCTCTTGATCTTGATGGTCTTAAAATTATACTTACTGAACAGGGTTTCTACGCATTTACTGAACCTAGCGCGTCCTACTCTACTGTATGGGATTGATAAAGAAATGATAAACTTTGTAACCAAAAATACTATTAGATTGAAGTCGTGAACGACGTTATCAATCAAATCACGACTAGAAAAGAACCATAAAGCACGAGCTTTTGTGATTTGCAAAAAATGTCGCTTATTCATACACTCCAAGACACGATGGATAGCATTCAATACCGCCCCGGCGCAATTATTCTCTACCCAGGCAGAGCCGACATGGTGTATCGGCTCAAAACTGGCTTGGTTCGTCTGCACACCATGGACAACGAAGGCAACGGTTTGACTTTACGCTACATCAGACCGAGCGAATTTTTTGGCGAAGAAGCCTTGACTGGACTCGAGCGACAACATTTTGCCGAAAGCGTGACCCACAGCACGGTCGAGATGTTCAAAGCAAAATCGGTCACCCCAGAAATCGCCACCGACTTAAATGTTTGTCTTGCCAAAGCCCTTGGGCGCAGTTATCTGAGTATTTCTAGCCTTGCCAGTCAACGTTTGCGCTCGAGAATCGCAGCAGCCTTGATTGAACTCTCCGAGACAGCCTTAGGGATTTTATCCGCCACAGGCGAGCGCCAAGTGCTTGCCACCCACGACGACTTGGCGGCGGCAGTTGGCAGTGTACGTGAAACCGTTACCAAAGTGATTGGCGAGTTGTCTCGAGAAGGGGCAATAGACAGTGGTTATGGCAGAATCACGCTCCGAGACTTAAATGGTTTAAGAACAATTGCCCTCGAGTAGTCTATTTTCTGACGATTGGCTCACAAAGCGGTTTATAATTAGCGGGTGCATCCTGAAATTTTCAAACTTCCCGACGATTTGTTCAAAGGTATCTTTCTGCTTTCTGGACTTGGTGGCTTCTCGATAGCCTGGTACGGTGTCTTAATCACCTTAGGCGTGATGATTGGCGCGGTGATTGCCACAAGGGTGGCAGAGCGGCGCGGCTTAAATACCAACCTGTTATCCGACATGGTTTTCTGGTCGGTCGTCTGGGGCGTGGTCGGCGCTCGGCTTGGTTATATTCTGACCAGCCCTAGTAATTTTATTTACACTTCACAAAGCACCATTTTTTCTTGGCTTGGCAAAATTGTTAATGTCCGCGAGGGTGGACTGTCCATTCACGGTGGTGTAATCCTTGGCATTCTGGTACTGATGTACTATGCCCGTCGGTACAAAATCAATTTTTATCAGTACATAGACCTGTACGCACCGGGATTGGCGCTTGGCATTATTGGTGGGCGTTTAGGAAATTTCTTTAATGGCTCAGATACGATAGGGCGCATCACGACCCTGCCTATTGGTTGGACTTTCCCCGGCTGGGGCGAAGATATTCTTGGTATTTTTACTGCCGAGCGTAATTGGGCTGGAATGCCCGGACTGTGCAAAGCCGCCTCTGGCGAGGTTTCGGTTTCGCCGCTTTGTCAAGTCGGGGTTGAATACTTGCGTGGACCCGTCCATCTGACCCAGATTTATGGTGTTTTTATTGGCGTTGCACTGTTGATTATGATTTTTTACTGGCTGCGCTCTAAGCGCCCCGGTTGGGTTTTTTGGAACACGATGCTTTGGTACAGCATTATGCGAGCGGGAATTGAAGAGACTTTTCGCCTTAATCCACTGTCTTGGAAGGTTTTTGAGAGTGCCGACCTTGGAATTGGGCTGTTTACTTTTACCCAACTTTTCAGCATTCCGATTATCATCATCAGTTTAATTATGCTTAACCGCATCAAAAACCAACCCGAGCAACCTTGGACAGAAAATGCGCCAACCCCCAATAAGCCTCTGGTCTCGAGTGCCGCTGTGGAGTTGCCTAAAACATGAGCCTCGCGGTGGTGATTCTGGCAGCCGGACAGGGGACACGCATGAAGAGTACCCTGCCAAAAATGTTGCATCAGGCGGCGGGTAGACCACTTTTGGGTCATGTCATCGAACGGGCTAAAGAACTCGAGCCAGTTAAAATCGTGGTGATTACGGGTCATGGTGCAGAACAAATCGAGAGTCACTTTGCGTCCGAGCCTGTGGTTTTTGCACGGCAACTCGAGCAACTTGGTACAGCCCATGCTTTCTTATGCGCCAAAGATGCCTTAGATGGTCATGACGGTGATGTTTTTGTGCTGTACGGAGATACGCCACTGATGACCTTTGAGACCCTAAAGTCAGCACTCGAGGCGCACCGAGCTGCCAAAGCTGGCATGACTGTGATTACAGGGATTCTTGAGGATGCGACTGGTTATGGGCGAATTGTGCGCGATAATAGGGGAGATGTGCTGCGGATTGTTGAACAAAAAGCCGCCACCGAAGCCGAAAAAGCCATTCAGGAATGGAACTCTGGAATGTATATTTTTGACTCGAGTGCTTTTGCTTTGGCTGCTCAGATTGGCAATAACAACAGTGCCAAAGAGTATTACCTGACCGATATTCTCGAGCTATACCGCGCCAATAAGCCAGTCTTGGCACAAATCGCGGCTTCTTCAGAACTCGAGGGCAGCAATGACCGTGTGCAATTGGCAGCCGCCGATAAAACCTTGCGTGATCGAATCCGTGTTCGTCATATGAAAAATGGGGTGACATTATGTGACCCGAGCAATACCTACATAGATGATACAGTCATTATCGGGCAAGATGTGATTCTCGAGCCGGGCGTGATTTTGCAGGGGTCTACCCAAATTGCTTCTGGTAGTACCATTGGCGCATACAGCATCCTGAGCGATTCAAAACTCGAGGGGGCAGTGCAAGTCAAGCCGCATAGTGTTCTCGAAGGCGCAATTTTGCGCGGTGGGGTTCAGGTTGGACCATTTGCCAGAATTCGGGCTGGGACAATTCTCGAGACCGATGTCCATGTTGGCAACTTTGTCGAAATTAAAAACTCGCACTTACTCGAGGGTGCTAAAGCCGGGCATCTGGCATATATTGGCGATGCCAGCGTCGGGCGCGAAGTTAATTTTTCGGCTGGGGCAATCACCGCTAATTTTGACGGCTTGGATAAATTCCGCACCGAAATTAAGGACGGTGCGTTTATCGGTACAAATGTAACTTTGGTTGCGCCAGTGACGATTGAAACTGGTGCATTTATTGCGGCGGGTAGCGTCATTACCACCGATATACAAGAAGGCGCATTAGGTGTAACGCGCAGCCCGCAAAAAGTCCTCGAGAACTGGGCAGTTAAATACTGGACACAAAAACTCGAGACCACCAAGACCTATAAATTGCCGTTCATCCGAAAGTGGTTGGCTGGACGTATATCAGATTAGGAACTTTACGGGTCAAAAATCCATCTGAACTTCATAAAACCCGAGTACGCTTTACTTAGCTTGACAAATCACTGACATCTCGCCCTGAAACTGCACCATAAGGAGAACCATCATGCCAAACCTAGGACCACTCGAAATCATTGTTATTCTGTTGCTCGCGCTTGTGTTTTTTGGAGCAAAACGCTTACCGGAATTGGGTAAGGGACTCGGGCAAGGTATCCGCGAATTTCGTAAAGCTGGTAAAGACATTCGTGCCGAACTCGACGATAGTTTCAAAGACGAACCCAAGCCTGTCAGCACCACCGATAAGGCATAACGCCGCTCATGGCAGCTCGAGAATTACAAAACGAAACTTTTAAGGAAGCACCGCTCCTCGACCATCTCGAGGAGTTGCGCCTACGGATTATTTGGAGTGCTGTTGCTTGGATTGTTGGCGGTGGCATTACTTTTGCCAACCTTGGCTTTGCGATAGACTTACTTAAACGCCCACTCGAGGTCTACAGCAAAGGCAAAGGACTCGAAGTCGAAATTATTTCATTGCGGATTACCGAGCAACTTTCGGCTTCGTTCTTGGTGGCAGCCGTTGGCGGTTTGATTTTCGCCATGCCAATGCTGATTTACCAACTTTGGGCATTTGTCGCACCTGGATTAACCAAGCGTGAACGGGGTTATGCTTTTCCGTTCATTTTTGGCTCGGTACTGGCGTTTTTGGCGGGTATTGCCTTTGCATATTTTATTGCCTTACCAGCCGCGATGCAGTTTTTAATCGGATTTTTACCGGGCGTGAAAACCACGCTGCCGATTGGCGATTATATCAGCGATGTGATTACGCCTTTGGTGATGTTTGGCATTCTTTTTCAGTTGCCAGTGATCATGTTTTTAATCGCAAAAATTGGTGTTATCTCGAGTCAATTTTTTATCAAGCAACGGCGCATTGCGGTCTTTGCAATCGTGGTGGTGGCAGCCTTTGCGACACCCTCGAGTGACCCCGTAAACCTTGCGATTATTAGTTTTCCACTGATTATTTTGTATGAGTTAGGAATTTCTCTGGCAAAACTGGCAGAACGCCAAAATGCAGTGCTGGCAGCCAAGGGCTTACTCGAGGATGAAGAGAGTTGACAAAACACCCTCGAGCCAGTAGCCTCTATAAGACATGAAAATTACTTCTTGGTATACGATTTAAGGCACTCGGACAGGCTCGAGTGTCTTTTTGCTTCGGCTTTTGCCGAAGTTTTTTATTGACAACATTTCACATTCTCTCAAAAGGAAAAAATCATGACTGACTCAATTATAGAAACATTGCGTATTCAAGTGGACAACATTAACCTCGAGATTTTAGCGGCGCTTTCTAAGCGAGCCGAAATGGTCAAGCAAATTGGAGCGCGTCAGACCGAAATGGGAATGAGCCATTTTGACCCAAAACGCGAATCTGCCATGCTCGAGCAACTCGAACGAGCCAATTCAGGTGCATTTCCAAACAGCACCATCAAACAACTCTTCAAAGAAATTTTTAAGGCTTCCCTCGACCTTGAAGAGCGTGAGGACAAGCCAAAACTCAAATACAGCCGCAAAACCAAAACCGAAGACAGTGCTGTGGTTATCTCGAGGGGCAGTGTCTCAGTGCAATTTGGCGGCGGCGTGAAAACCATGATTGCTGGACCATGCAGCATCGAAAGCCTAGAACAAACGATGCAAGCTGCCGAAATTGTCAAGCGACAGGGCATCACGATGTTTCGCGGTGGGGCATACAAACCACGTACCAGTCCTTATGGTTTTCAGGGCTTGGGTGTGGCTGGTTTACAAATTGGCGCACAAGCGGCTCGAGAACATGGTTTATTGTTTGTGACCGAAGTCATGGACACCCGAGATGTGGCGGTCTGTGCCGAATATGCCGATATGCTCCAAGTCGGAACTCGCAATGCCCAGAATTTTGCCTTGCTGCGTGAAGTCGGTAAAAGCGGCAAGCCAGTGCTGTTAAAACGCGGTTTCTCGAGTACCATCGAAGAATGGCTGTTGACCGCCGAATATATTTTATCCGAGGGCAACGAGCGCGTGGTCTTGTGCGAACGCGGCATTCGCACCTTCGAGAAAGCCACCCGTAATACTTTAGACATTTCGGCAGTGGCGGTGGCTAAACTCGAGACTCATTTACCGATTATTGTGGATGTGACCCATGCAGCCGGACGGCGTGATATTTTGATTCCACTGGCAAAAGCAGCCTTAGCAGTTGGCGCAGATGGCGTTCATGTGGAAGTCCACCCAGACCCAGCCACAGCATTGTCGGATAATCAACAGCAACTCGACTTTGCTGGATTTGAGGTGTTTATGGCTGCGATTAAGCCGATGCTGTGATGCAAATTGGTCATGAAAAAAAGTGACTGGTTACGGACTCCCTCCAGCGCGGAGCGCTGACCCCCTCAATGAGGGGGTTTAGACCTTGAACCCCCTCAACGAGGGGGTCGCCGCTTGCGGCGGGGGGAGTTCGTAGGAGTATACGTTTTTCTTACCGCTTACATCAGGCTCGAGACATCAAAAGCAGCCTTGACTTCTCCATACTCAGTATCCATTTGTGCCAGTTGCAATTTGCCGCTGAGTTCGTCGTTGACACCATGCCAATAGGTGTAGGATTCAATCACCCAAATTCCGGATTCCCTTGTTCCGTTGCCACTGCCTTTGACCCCACCAAATGGCATATGCGCTTCTGCGCCGGTGGTGCTGTTGTTGATGCTGCTCATACCCGCCTGAATCTGGTCTTTGAACTGGTACGCCCACATTCGGTTGTTGGTGTAAATTGCACTCGAGAGTCCGTAGTCTACGCTGTTGGCAGTTTCGATGGCTTCGTCAATGCCATTGACTTTAACAATGCTAACGGTCGGTCCAAAGACCTCGGTTTTGAAGATGTTCATCTCTTTGGTCACACCCGCCCAGACGGTTGGTGAGCCAAAAAAGCCAGTGCTTGGGTCGCCAATAAAATTTTCCTTGTTGGCATCGGTAATACGTCTCGAGCCATAAAGCAGCCTCGCGCCGTCAGCTTGTGCCATGTCGTAATGGGTATCCCAGCCTTGGTAAAAGCGTTCGTTGATAAAAGGTCCGTACAGCACATCCTCGTGCAGAATTGGGTCGCCAATTTTAATGCTTTTGACTTGCTCGAGGAATTTTTCAATGAACGCATCATGAATTGGTTCATCCAGAATTAAATTACCAAGGCTGGTGCAGCGCTGTCCGCCCGTACCAAAAGCCGACCACAGCGCCCCAGCCACAGCGTTATCAAGGTCAGCATCGCGCATCACAATCATTGGGTTTTTGCCGCCTAATTCTAAAGTCGGATGTGTTAAATTGCGCCCAGCCACTTCGCCAATTTTACGACCAACCGCCGTGCTGCCCGTGAAGGCAATTTTATTTAAGCGTTTTTCGTCCATCATGCTGACCAAGTATTCACCAGCCGCACCAGCGCCACCACCAAAAACAACGTTTAGCACACCATCTGGCAGACCACCTTCCTCGAGCAATTTGGCAAAAGCAAATGAGGTTGCGGCGGCATCTTCGGACGGTTTCCAAATAATGCTGTTACCTGTTACGAGGGCTGGAATGATTTTCCAACTCGGCACAGCCACAGGAAAATTCCCAGCCGTAATCACGCCCACCACGCCCAACGGACGGCGGTAGGTGGAAAGTTCTTTGTTGTGCATCTCCGATGGCACGGTTTGCCCGTACAATCTGCGCCCTTCGGACTGAAAAAAATGACAGGTGTCAATGGCTTCTTGGACATCGCCCCTTGCTTCTTTGAGGGTTTTGCCCATTTCTCGAGATAATAACTGCGACAGTGCTTCTTTTTCGCGTTCGATGGCTTTACCGATGTTACCAATAATCTGCCCACGAATTGGGGCTGGGGTTTTGCGCCAGACTTCAAAGCCAGCTTTGGCTGCCACACAAGCATCTCGCACTTGCTCGAGACTGGATTCTGGGAATTCCCCAAGCACGTCTTCGAGGTTACTCGAGTTATGCGAAAGAAAGGTTTTTTGGCTCGAGATGGCTTTTCCACCGACGATGTTTGCATAGGTTTTCATAGTTTTGTCCTTTTGTTTATCCAATTAGCAAATGGCTTGGGCTTAGTCAGGGCAAGGGCGACCACAAGCAGTTCTGCCTGTGAGGTGCGTGTTTTGAATCAAGACGGGTTGCTCCTACAGTTGGGTTTAGGTTCTTTGGTTGGTTTGGGTGCTAAAGGTGCTTTCAAAAATCTTGTCAGCATTGCCTGCTTCAAAACCTTCTCGACGGTGTTGGCGCTTAATTTGGGTTGGCTCGAGGTGCATAAATTGCGGTAGCACACGGCGTTCGGCAAATTCAATATACGAACCAGAAATACGTTTTGTTTCGCCGCTCGAGAACTCCACATCAATCATTTCGGCAACGGTGCTGGATTGCAATAAAAATCCGTCGGGGCTTTGTTTGACTTCGCCGCCTGCATTGTTGAGCTTCAAGCCGTGCTTTTTAAGAAATTCGTTAAAACCTAGGCAAGTATTGTGTGGCGCTGGCAGGTTATGCACTGAGACCGTGAAATGATTGAGGTAATAGCGGTTATAAATCACCCAAGCGGCATATTCGGATTCGGCTTGGAGGGTTTCGTAATCCTCGAGCGTCGGCAATTGCCATAAGGGGCTGTGCAAAAAAGTATCCACCGCTAGACCATTGTCTAAGTCTAGGTCGTCTACAGGGTCGCTTGGCACTTGGTTGGTGTAACGGGTAACAATTTGCTGCGCCTCGAGACTCAAGTCTGCGACTCGCAATTCGGAAACAAAAATTCTTGGGTATTTTGGGTCGGGTGGGCTGTACCAAAAAGCATCGAGTTTTTTGTGCTTAAAGGCATAAGCCTCGCGGCGCTCAAAACCATAATGTAAAAAAATCTTTTCAAACGATTTCATGCCCAGTTGCGGTACGCCCATGGTTCTAAAAGCAATGTGGTCATTTTCGATTTCGGTGACACTCGAGATTAACTTTTCTTGGGTCATTGCCGAGATGACTTTCTGCACATCAGGCACTCTTGTTTGGTAACGGCGCATCAAACCAGCCAGCACTATTTCTAACGCATTCATTTTACACCTCTTATGCCTAGATTACTCGAGATAGGCGCTAGTGGTCAAAGTTAAAACTTAACTCGAAGCATAAAGCCGAATTGGAAGGTGCTTTTGGTACAATATAAAGTCTTGGTCTTTGGTCAGAATGGCGACGTTCCACTCGAGCGCACAAGCACAAATCAGACAATCAGTATTTGAGGATTGTATGCCTTTTGAGCGCAGTAAATTAAAAATTGCGGCGGCATTTTCAAAAACACTTGTTTGAATAAGACGACCTGGAAAGAACCGTAGAAAGGTGCGAAAACCAACAAAACGATCAATTTCTCGTAAGCCTGAAAGGATTTCTTGGCGAATCTCGCCGAGCATTTCGACTTGTCCCGCCCGAATCAGTAGGGCAAACGCACCAACTATGCCTTGCCTGATAAACCAAGTAACGATAGCAAGTAATCATCATGTAATAACGCCTTCAAACGTTTCCGTCGCTTA
>JAYWGM010000057.1:0-20891 GCA_043778225.1 Deinococcales bacterium
CCGTGCTTTATCCTCGAGCAGCACAAAACGCCACGGTTGCGAATTAAAATGACTCGGCGCTCGAGAAGCCGCTTCCATCAGGGTTTTTTGGTGTTCACGACTGACTGGACGCGGGTCAAATGGTCCATTGGTGGTTTTGCGGTTCTGTAAAACTTCAAAAAAGTCCATGGCAATGCTCCTGATGACATTCTACTTGTTTCAGGTGCTTTGTCATGTCCCTGTTCAACTTGGAATCAGCAAGCCAACATAGCCAAAAAGACCAGTCAAGGTTAAAACCGCATGGATTCTCGTGCCACCCTTAAAACGTGGCAACACAGCCAAACAAAGCAAAGTCGGAATCAGAGACCACCAGCGCGAACTCGAGAGGGCGCTGGCAATTGCACTGACAAAAACACAAAAATACAGTGCATGATGCAGCCACTTGGCACGCCGCAAATGGTACAAACGCAACTGCAAACCTAGTCCAAAGCCCAGATTAACCAAGTACAAGCCCATACCCAGCCACGGTGTCCAAATCGGCATACCATAAACTATACTGTGCAAGTGTGATGGATGACCAAACCACCTCAATTTATGGTGTACAATTCTTAAAGCACTGCTGTCCCCTCCCAGATAGCAGTGCCTTTTTTTGGATGAACTTTTGTCAGACAAAAATCAGGTTCTTGGCATAAAATAAAGTTATGAAGGCTCGAGTTTTACTGATTGAAGATGATGCGGCTGTTCGGGCATCTCTGGCTCTGGGTTTACGGCTTGAAGGCTTAGAAGTGCTTGAAGCCGAGCGCGGTGTGTCGGGTTTAGCCCTGCTCGAGAGGTTGCCCGATGTGGTGTTGCTCGATATTGTACTGCCTGGAATGGATGGCTTTGGGGTGCTCGAGCAAATCAGGGCGCGTTCGGTCGTGCCAATTATCATGCTGACCGCTCTGGATGAAGTCAGTGCCAAAGTGCGCGGCTTAAAAGCTGGGGCAGACGATTATGTGGTCAAGCCCTACAGTTTGTCCGAAATTCTGGCTCGAATCGAAGCACTGTTGCGGCGCAGCAAAACCGAAGTTGTCCGCAGTCATTTTGCCGATGTGGTTTTGGATTTTATCACGCTCGAGGCACGGCGCAGTGGGCGTTTACTCGAGGTCACACCCAAGGGTTTTAGCTTGCTGCAAGTGCTGTTTGAGCATCCACAACGGGTTTTGGCTCGAGAATCTTTAATGCGCTCAGTCTGGGGACAAGAAGTAGACCCCAATACTCTGGATGCTTTAATTGCCAGTTTACGGCGCAGTCTTGGCAGCCCGAATTTAATCCAGACCGTGCGCGGCGTTGGCTATGCTTTGCGAGTTAGCCCAACATGACCCATGACGTGGCTGGTTCAGCATCCCATGACGTGGCTGGTTCAGCATGACCCTGCGTCTGCGCTTGCTGTTTTGGCTTGCACCATTAGCAGGTATTTTGGTTGGCATGATGGTTTGGTTTGCTTTACACCAAACCACTTCATTGGAATTTGTAAAACTCAGGGATACCCCACAAATACAAAACTCGATGGAAGCCCCTACGACTACAAAACCAGCCGAAGATTTAGCCAGTCCTGCAACTTCGAGCAGCCTTAATCCATTTTGGGTCACCAAACCAGTCACACCGTCAAGCCCAACACCCCAAATCAATGCCGAGCCAGTGATTCCAACACCAAAAAGTACCACTGTTCAACCATTAACTCGAGCAATTACCTTAGCGCAATTACAGACTCGACGTGAACCTACTTTGTTGCGTTTTAGTGCAGGACAACTCGAGGAGGTTCGAGCAGGTGACAGTTTTACATTTTCCAACCAATCCACCATTTGGCTTGGCGGATTGCTGCTTTTATCAGTGGCGCTGCTGTTTGGTTCGGTTGGGGTACGGCGTTCGCTTGTGCCGCTCGAGCGTTTTGCTGCTGATATTGCCAGTCGCAATGCCAATCGGCTCGAGGCAATCGCCAGCCCGCCGTTGCCGGAATTAAAACCAGCCGTTCATGCCTTCAATGGCTTACTCGATGATTTACGCAGCAGCTTATCGCGGGCGCGGCTACAAGAACAAAGCGCTAAACGTTTTGCTTACAATGCCTCGCACGAACTGCGTAATCCACTGACCGCCGCCCGCAATTATCTCGAGGTTTTAGAGCGCCACCCAAGCGAACCCTTGGCAGCCCAACAAGCCCTTGAAGCGGTGCGTCGTACCGAACGTGTTTTGGGCAGTTTATTGACCTTGGCGCGGCTCGAGGGGCGCGGACAAGTGACTGGGCAAACGGTGCTGCTGCGCGACTTTTTAGAAGCCAATTTTGAATTGCCAGTGGTCGGCGAGGCAACCATTCTAGCCGAGCGCGATTTACTCGAGTTAGCAATCGAAAACTTAGTCAAAAATGCCAATGATCATGGGAGCGGTGCAACTCGTTTTGTGCTGGAAAATAACCGCCAACAAACATGGATTTGGCTCGAGGACGCGGGAATTGGTTTTGCCCCAGAGATACTGCCAACCGTGTTTGAGCCATTTGTTAAACTTGGCAACGGCACTGGTTTAGGGTTAGCAATTGTGGCAGCGATTGCCCAAGTGCATGGCGGCGAAACTCGAGCCGAAAATCTTGAAAAAGGCGCACGGGTTGGGATTGGCTTTACTCGTGTCTGACTTTGCGGGCAATGCCCTTTTTGACCTCGCCGTGACTCGAGCCGCCCGAGTCACAACACTTTTAGGCATGACGCACCTAGAAATTTGGCACAGCAAAACCAGATTTGTAATTCGTGTCCCGATTGAAAAAATTCGAGCTGCACTCGAGTCTCGCCCGAATGGCGAATGGCATTGGCTGGGTGGCGAAAATGGCAGCTGGTGGGCTGGTAAAGAGAAAATTCCATAGTCAAATAAAGTTTTACCAGACAGCTTTTTTTCTGGGTTTTGGCTTTTTTCTGGTTTGGTCATGTAAAGTAAAGCGGCACAAGGAGGCATTATGAAAAAGTGGTTACTGATTTTTGTGGCGATACTTGGTTTCTCGAGTCTGGCTGGAGCGCAGAGTTTTTCGATTGGTGGTGGCATTAGTGGTTCGGCAGGTAGCGACATCACCAGCACCCTGACCTTTAACATCATTTTAGGGATTCAGGATTTAGCGCGAATCGGACCAATTGGCGTGGATGGACGGGTTGAACTCGAGGGACAATTTTTTGGTAGCAGCATTGCTATTGGGGCTGGTGCAGCCGCATTAGCCACCTTTCAGGTCTCGACCGTGGTGATTTACGGTGGTCCTTCGGTGTTTTTGCCGATTACACCATCTGGAGCATTGCAAATCGGTGCGATTGCTGGTGTGCGTTACCAAATTGCTTTGGGTTTATCGGCATACGGCGAACTCAAATTGCGCTTTGTCAACCCAATTTTTTGGCGACTTGGTTTTGGCGTGAGTTACAGCTTCTAAACCTTTAGCTCGAGTTACAGCTTCTAAACCTTTAGCTCGAGTTACAGTTTCTGAACCTTTAGCTCGATTTACAGCTTCTAAACCTTTAATCGCTCAAGGCGCGTGGCGGCAGCAGCTATCGTCTCGAGCGATTTACAAGCCGCAAATCGCAAGGCGTTGGGGGCTTTGGCTCTGGTGCTGGGGTCATAAAAAATCGGTACTGGCATGGCTGCGACACCAATTTCAGAAACCAAATAACGTACAAATTCTTGGCTATTGCTCGAGAAGTTATTGATGCCAGCCACAATAAAATAGCCGCCTTGGGGCAGCATCGGGTCAAAGCCAGCTTGCTCGAGACACAAATATAGGGCGTTGCGCTGTGCCAGAAAACGGGCTTGCAGAGCCGCATAATAGCCATTTTGGGCGGCGGTCTCGAGACAAATCGCAATCGCTTCTTGGACAAAACCAGTCACATGAAACGGTATCCATTGGTGTGCGCCACGGATTGCATGGCTGATACTTTCGGGAGCAACTGCCCAACCAACCCGCCAACCAGTAACCGAAAAGATTTTGCCAGCACTGCCAACCGTAATCGTGCGCTCACGCATTTCGGGTAAGGAAGCAAAACTGATGTGTGGTGCATCGAAGGTAATTCGGTCGTAGACCTCATCAGCAATCACCCAGAGGTCAAATTGGCGCACCAACGCCGCAATGCCCTCGAGTTCGGCACGGCTAAAAACCTTACCAGTTGGGTTGTGTGGAGAATTGAGCAGAATCCCTTTGGTGCGTGGTGTAATTGCAGCTTGTAGTTGCTCGAGGTCAAGCACCCAAGCGCCGTCTTGGGGCAGGAGTTGCACAAAAACTGGAATCCCATCACAAAGCCGAACTTGTGGTGCATACGAGTCAAACTTTGGCTCGAGTAAAATCACT
This sequence comes from Deinococcales bacterium, assembly GCA_043778225.1. Classification (GTDB taxonomy): domain Bacteria; phylum Deinococcota; class Deinococci; order Deinococcales; family JAAFIG01; genus JAAFIG01. The sequence continues at coordinate 4,328 of JAYWGM010000057.1, forward strand.
TCGTCGTTTGGATTGACCAGTGCCACCAGCGCTGCATGAATGGCTTGGGTTGCGCCAACTGTAATCGTAATTTCGGTCTGCGGATTGACTGCTCCGATTTGTGGCTCAAGCAGGGCAGCCACCGCCTCAAGCAGCCGATTGACTCCTCGCGGGGCGCTGTACTGATGCGAAGCACTTTTGAGCGATTCCTCGGCAGCAGCCAGCACAAAATCGGGTGGTGACCAATCTGGGAAGCCTTGCCCCAGATTGACTGCCTGATGTTTTTGCGCCAACGCGGTCAGTTCGGTAAATGGATTAGGGCTAAAACCCAAGACTCGAGAAGCAAGCTGCATAAGTTTAGTTTAACCGTTCTCGCGCCAAACGGTTAAACTACTCGGATGTTGACCCTTGAAAACAGCCTTGTTCGGCTTGAGCCTATCGCCGAAGCTCATATCCCCCAATTACTGGTAATTGCTCAAGCGACCCCAGAAGTGTACCGCCTGACCAACGCCCCGAGTACCTTGGCGGGCATGACCACTTATGTAGAAAGTGCCATCCAAGCTCGAGACCAGCGCCAAGCCGTGCCATTTGCGACCATCAATGCCAAGACTGGCGAAGTTGTGGGCAGTACCCGCTTTGGCAACCTCGAGTATTGGGCTTGGGCAAACGGCAAGAAAGACATTCCAGATGCCGCCGAGATTGGCTGGACTTGGTTAGCACCCGCCGCCCAGCGCAGTGGTATCAATACCAACGCCAAATTGCTGATGCTCGAGTATGCCTTTGAAACGTGGCGGGTGCGGCGCATGACCTTAAAAACCGACGCTCGCAATCAACAATCCAGAAATGCCATTTTACGGATTGGCGCAACTTTTGAGGGTGTGCTTCGCAGCCATATGCCAGCCACCGATGGGGGAGTGCGCGACACCGCAATGTTTAGCATTCTCGAGTCTGAGTGGCTGGGGGTCAAAAAGCATTTACTGGCTTTGGCGGCTCGAACAATGTGACCGATTGTCCGTAGACTCTTCGTCTACAAAATTTTACGTTCAGGTTGTGAAACCAAAAAATAAAAACTTACTCAAAGATTTTGGGACTCGAGTTCGGATGTATCGCAAGGCACTTGGGTACTCGCAAGAAGAATTGGGGTTTGAGGCTGGCTTTGACCGCACGTATATTTCTGGGATTGAACAAGGCAAACGCAACCTGTCTTTGGTTGCAATTGTGACTTTAGCTACAGGCTTACAAATCACTTCTTCTGAACTCATGGCTGGATTATCCTGAACATCGAGAAACTTTGCGCTGTGCCTAGAAAATGTGACATATCGTCAACATAAAGTCAATTTGTCTTATTTCACCCATCTTTATTTACTGTACAATACTCCACTTGTGTTGGTCGTTAAGAATCTGCAAAAACGCTATGAGAAATTCATCGCCGTCCATGATGTCAGTTTTCATGTGCAACGCGGTGAAGTCTACGGTTTACTGGGTCCTAATGGGGCTGGCAAATCGAGTACTATTCGGGTTTTATCCTGTCTTGCTAAACCCGATTCGGGTTCGGTCCAAATAGATGGCTTTGATGTGGTGCGCGACCAAGCCAAAGTCAAGCGCTCGATTGGTATTGTGCCACAAGAATTTGCGCTCTACGATGATTTCTCGGCGCTCGAGAACCTGATCTTCTTTGGGCGGCTGTACGGTATGGCTGGGCGTGAACTTAAAGACCGTGCCAACGAATTGCTCGAGGCGGTTGGCTTGCTCGAGCGTGGGCGTGAGGCAATTGGCACGTTTTCGGGAGGCATGAAGCGCCGCATCAACATCGCGGCTGGCTTAATGCACCGACCAAAAATGCTCTATTTGGATGAACCAACGGTTGGCATAGACCCACAATCGCGGCGAAAAATCCTTGATTTGGTCAAAACCCTGAATGCTGGCGGTCTGACTGTTTTGTACACCACCCACTATATGGAAGAAGCCGAAGAACTATGCCACCGCATTGGAGTGATTGACCAAGGCAAAATCATTGCCGAAGGAACGCTGCCACAGATGCGGAATTTGGCTGGCGAAACTGCGCCGATTCATCTCGAGTTGCGCGAACCCTTATCGGCTAAGCACCTCGAGCAACTCAAAACCTTGGTGGATGAAGTAGTGAGCCAAGACAACACCGTCACGCTTTTTACTCGAGACCCCAAGGATGCCTTATCAAGTATTTTGCAAATGTTGTCTGGTTTTGGGGCGCACGTCCATCATTTAGAACTCGATGAACCAGACCTCGAGACGGTTTTTTTGAAATTAACTGGGCGGAGATTACGTGATTAACGTTTTATGGGTGATTGCCTCGCACGACCTTTTAAGCCAATTGCGTTCGCGCAGTTTTTTGGTGCAGACTTTATTGTTGCCCTTTATTTTAACGCTGCTGATTGGTAACGCCATCGGAGGGACGCGCAAAGTTGAGCCGTTGCCAGTGGGCTTGGTTGGCAACGGCGAAATTGCCAAAAGCATTGGTGCTTTGCTCGAGCAATCCAACCTCGCCAAAGTTTTTACATTGCCCGACAGCCCCAGTGCTGAAAATGCAGTCCGCCTTGGCGAAGCCACCATTGCCGTGATTTTACCAGAGCGGCTCGAGGTCAAGTTGTTGCGGAACGATAAACTCGAGGTTCGTTTGCTGATAGACCCAACCAGTCATCAGCGTGGCGAAGTCGTCAAGCAGTTGGTGCTTGGTTATATGCAGCAACTCGAGGCGGCTCGAGCCGCAATTCTTGGCGGGGTGCGAGCCATTGCCCCAAGCAGCGCCCAAGAACTGCAAAAGACCCTGACAATGGTGCGGCAAAAAGTTGAGAAACAGTACCAAACTGCCAGTATCGAATTACAAACCAAAGAAGCGGCTGGGCGCAGCCAAGGTATTTTTGCTTATTATGCAGTTGCCTTTGGCGTAATGTTCACTTTGCTTAGTGCCACCAATGGGGCTGGAGGGGTACTCGACGAACTCGAGCGCGGCACGATTCACCGCTTATTGGCTGCACCAGTCACGCCAGTTTTATTGTTGGTCAGTAAATTTTTAGCCCTGTGGCTACTTGGGATTTGGCAATTGGTGGCTTTTGCGCTTTTCTCGAGCCTGATTTATGGGGTTTCTTGGGGCGCACCACTGGCAGTGCTGCCGATTATTTTGGCAACGGCGGCGGCGGCGGCTGGCTTTGGTGGGCTGATTATTGGGATTTCTCGCTCGAGGGAACAACTCAATACCCTGTCGTTGGTTTTTGTGCTGGTGATGAGTTTATTGGGTGGTTCGATGTGGCCTCTCGAGACCTTGCCGGGGGTTGCCCAAATGCTTTCAAGGTTTACTTATAACCGTTGGAGCATCGAAGCCTTTCAACTGACCGCAATTGGCTCGAGCGACCCACATTTGTATCTATCGGTTGCGGTCTTGTGTTCAATGGCAGTGGTTGGAGTCGTTTTTGGTGCGTTTCAACTCTCGAGGCGTTTTTCTTCATGAGGACTATTTTGCACATTGCGATTGCCGAAGCGCGTCATGTTTGGAAGCAACCGCATTTACTGGCGATGCTGATTCTTTTGCCAATTATTTTCTCGAGTATTTTGTCGGTGCTGCAAAGCTCAGATGTTGGACCAGTCCGAATTTTAATCAGCCGCCCAAATACACCACAAGCACTGGCTTTTGAACGCGAACTGAGCAGCCTAGGCGCAGCCGTCGAGCTTGCGGGTTTACGCGCCCAGACTTTGGTCACCACTGCCGACCGCGATGCTTGGGTGAAGTTGCCAAACAGTTTTGACGCTGACCTGACGGGCTTAAAACCAATCAAGCTCGAGCTAATTACCAGCGCTGGCAACACCCGTGTCTGGGATGCGATTCAACGCATTCGAGCCGCCGTGGTGCGTTTACAAACCCCGTTTATCGCCGCCCAAGCCGCCCCAAATACCAATGCTGCCGAACGCGCCATAGAACTCTTAAAAACCAATATCGTGACCATCTCGAGCCAAAAAGTGACCGTCAAAAACAGCAAAGTGGTCGAAATCGCTGGTTCAGAACAAATCGCTCCGGGCATGACCCTGATGTTTGCCTTGCTGTTTGGCGCACAGACTGGCTTGGCATTTTTGCGTGAGCGCACGGCTGGCACACTGACCCGTCTTTTTGCTGCCCCAGTCTCGAGGGTCAGCATGATTTTGGGCAAGTTACTTGGTAACACCTTGGTTTTGTGCATTCAACTTTTGATCATGGTGACCTTTTCTAATTTGGTTTTGGGAGTGCGTTGGGGTAATCCGCCAGCCTTAATTCTGCCCAGCTTTGCTTTTGCCTTTGCCTCGGCTGGTTTTGGAGCGCTCTGTGCTGCCCTAACCCGTACCCCCTCGCAACTTGGGGCATTTAGCGTGCTGAGTGTCAATATCCTTTCGGCATTGGGCGGCTTGTGGTGGCCACTCGAGGTCACACCCGAATGGATGCAACAACTGGCGCGTTTCCTACCGACCTATTGGGGCTTAAACGCGATGCAGGAAGTTATCCTCAAGCAGTCCAGTGTACTCGAGTTACTGCCTCATACCGCGATTTTATTAGGCTTTGCGGCTATTTTTATTGCGATTGGCTCGAGGGCGTTTAAGTACGAATAATGGTCATCCTACGGCAGCACCGCCGTAACTCGAGTGCCGTTGCTGGGTTTGCTCGAGTATTCAAATTGCCCGCCTCGGGCTTCGACCCGTTCGCGCATTTGATTTAGCCCTAAGCCGCCAGCCGTGGTGACTTTGCCGGTCAAGGCATTGGGGTCAAAACCAATGCCATCGTCTTGAACCGTCAGTTGGCTGCTGTTGGGGTTGGTTTGTAAAGTCACCGAGACATTTTTAGCGCGGCTGTGCTTAGCGATGTTATTCAAGGCTTCTTGTAAAATCCGAAACATCACGGCTTCATTGGTTGGGCTAAGGCGCGGTTCACCATGAATCTCGAGCATGGTTTTGAGGTTGTTTTGTTCGCCAAAATCTTTGGTGTATTGGCGCACGGTTTCTAAAAATCCTAGCCGCTCGAGGTCGAGTGGACGAAGCGCAAAAATACTGCGGCGGACTTCTTTAATCTGTTCGCGCAGGGTGGTTTTTGCCAGTTCGATTTCGGACAGCACCCGCTTTGGGTCTTTCTCGAGTAAACGCCCCGCCAAATCGAGTTTCATGGCAGTAAACGCCAGACTCTGAGCAATGCCGTCGTGGATTTCTCGAGCGATACGGCTGCGCTCATCAAAAATTGCAATTTCTTCGCTGTACAAATATGCCTTGGCATTGCGAACCGCCAGCGTGACCTGACTTGCCAACAAATTCAAAAGTGGTAATTCACGGGTGTCAAAAGCATTTTCTTGGCTATGACCCAGCACAATCACACCAACCAATTCCGATTCGGTCAGCATCGGTAAGGCAATTGCGGCTCGAGCGCCACCCAATACAGGGTCGTCGGGTTGATGCAGCAAAACCAAGCCATTTTTGGTCTCGAGCATCGGCTGGGATTCCAGGTCGGGAACAGACAACGGTAAGCGCTGCAAGGCACTCTCGAGCGCCAGGTTGCCGACCATCCAACCGTGGTCGCCGCCCGAACGCACCACCCGCCCTTGGACATCCCGCCCCCATGTCAGTACCAAGCGTTCGTCTTCATCGGCAAGATAAACCGCACTGGCTTCAGCACGCACCCGTTCGCGGATTCGCGCCAGCACATTCTCAAGTAAACGCTCGAGGTTAATTTCGGCACGGATGCTGCGGTCTACCTCAAAAAGTGTCAGAAGGTCACGGGTACGGATACTGGCGGCATCCACCGCCACTGCCACTTCGCCCACCAGAATCTCGAGCAATTCACGGCTCTCGCTGCGGGGCATTCCCGTAAAATACAAATGCAACGCCCCCAAAAAACGCTCCCCAAAGCGCAATGGGCTGGATAAACGGCTTTTGGCATTGCTGATGCTCGAAGGGCGGTCGAGCATCGTGGTCGCATAGCGCAGTGGCTCGAGGTCGGTCACTTCGAGCGGTAATTCCTCGAGGTTAAATGCCCTGACCACGCCGCTCTCGAGAATAATTGCCCCAGCACTAGCACCAACCGCTTCGGAAACACTGGCAATCGCGGTTTCAAGAACGCTTTCAAGGTCTCCGGCTTCAGAAACATTGCGGGTCACGCGCTGCACGGCGGCTAAACGAGCATGGGATTCGGAGAGTTCGGTGTACAAGCCACGCAATTCACTTTCGGCACGTTCGCGTTCGCGCACTTCGGCAGCAATCCAAGTTAAAACAAAAAAAGTCACCAGTGGTCCGATGATGCCGTAAAACAGCAATTCTGCCCAAAAACCCGTGCGTCCTGGCTCGAGCCGCACCACCAAAAGCTGATACAGCACCACCACCAGCACAATCATTGGTGGCAAAACCACTTGGGCGGTGCGAACACGGCGGTACAATGCGCCTGGAATCCGAGAAGCCGCCAGACCGATGCGTTCAAACCAAGTGAGCGTTTGATTCATTAGTTTATATTTTCGGCTCGAGCTTGGGCGATGAAGGCATCAAGTTTCCCAGTCAAACTATCATTTGCCATTTGCTGTTCCCAAGCATCCAATTCAAAATTATTTAACCAAAGACGCAACTGTGCCAAATCGTTTTGTGATAACTGAACAATCTCTCTTTTGGCTATTTCAAGCTGACTCATGGCACTAATCTAGCACTTCTTGCACCAACGGATAAGGCACTGTGCCGGGGGTATCTAAGCCTCGAGCCTTACGTGCCGACCACAAGCCTTGGCTGAGTAAACCGCGAATAAAGGCGACATCGTGGTTATTCAGGTCTGCCCGATTAAAAATACTGCGAAAGCGCCGCAGGGCATGGTCTTGGCGGTGTTGGTCGGTATAGCCAACCTCGAGCATAAACTCGAGCAAATGGGCGTACATCCCTTCAAGCGCATGGCGTGGCGCAAGTTTTTGACGTTCGGTTAAAATTTCTGCCGTGTGGTCTTCTCGAGCCAGCAGCAATTCGTAAACCACGACTTGAACCGCTTGGGCGAGGTTTAAGACTGGATATTCGCCTTGGGTCGGAATACGAATTAAAGCATGGCACAAATCGAGTTCATCGTTAAAAAGCCCATGTTCCTCGCGTCCAAAAACCACGGCACTCGAGATTGGGGTTAAAAACTTTGGCGCGACTTCTCGAGGTGTGGTGACTTGCGTAAAATCTTTGCGTTCTCGAGCCGTCGTGCCGACCACAAATTCTAAATTCTCGACCGCCTCGAGTAACGTATTGTGCAGAGTGGCATTTTCGATGACTTCAAAAGCATGAACCGCCATTTTTTTAGCATCCACAAGTTTGCAGCGCGGCGCAACAATGCGTAAATCCGACAAGCCAAAGTTTTTCATGGCTCGAGCCACACTGCCAATGTTATCTGGACCTTTGGGCGAGACAAGCACAATTGCGGGTAGACCGTTCACGGCATTAGTCTAACCTTTCACGGCTCGAGGTCAATCCAGATGGCGTTACCTTAAATGAATTTGGTATGCTATGTGGGCAAATGAAACCCGCTCTTGAGTTGTGGCATGAAGCCTGTTTTTATCTAAAATTTTATTATTTTGGGCATTCAACCCTGAGGTTAGCGCCCAAAATTAGGCGAATGACAGCAACCCTAATCCAAGACTTGCGTGGAAAAAGAGGTGAATTCAAAGATGCCCATCGGTATATTGAAGAATTAAGAGGTGCAATCGCCGATTCACATACACTCTTTCACAACGCCGATGAATATTCCAAACTGGTACGAATCTACAGTGGCAAAATTCAGTATGATTCAGGTTTTGGTTTGGATTTTCTGACCTCAAATGATTCTGGGACTGAAATTTTAATCAACGAAGTTCTGGCAGATTCTCCCGCCGCCATGCTAGGGATACAACCATTTGATCGGGTGGTTAGGGTCAACAAAAAACGCCTTTCAAGCAAAGAAAACTTGAATTGGTATTTATCACAAGTCAGTTTTGTCGAGCTTTTGATCGCTCGAGGTTCGGTCAACAATCCAATCGAATTCCAAGTCAGCCTGCAAAAAACCAGATTGCCAGACCTTAAATTACCTTATGTATACAGATATTCGCCGCCCAGTCAGACAACTCCTATTTTTGTTCTGAGAATTCCAAGTTTTCGTGGTAACAAAAGTATTGCCCCTCGAGTCCACCAACTTGTTCGTCAAATCCAAGAAATCGGCGCAAAGTCTTTAATTCTAGATTTGCGAGGCAATGATGGCGGTGCGGTCTCAGAATGTTATGGGGCGGCAAGCGCCTTTGTGCTTGAGGCAAAAAATTTAAGTCAAACACGTTTACAATCCTATACTGTTGGTTACGACGGTTGGCGCTGTATGACCAACGACCCTCGAGACCAAAAAAATTATGACATTCCAGAACCAGCCTTCTGGCAAGGTAAAACCGTTGTGCTGGTCAATTTGGTAACCTCAAGTTGTGGCGAGGTCATGGCAAATTTATTGCAACGTCATCAAATACTGGTTTTAGGTGAAACAACCGATGGGCGATTAAACACAACTGCTGAATTTTGGCAGTTATCGGATGGAAGTGCTTTGCAAATTACCAATGCCCGTACCCTTGATTTAACCAAAAAGCCTTTGCCTGAGTTTGTCACGCCAAACGAAAAAATGGCAGATGACCAGGCTAAAACAGTCAATACAGGAAATGACGCTCTGCTCGAGCGTGCCTATCATCTGCTGAAAATGTAACCATGCTTTCTAAAGTCCCTCGTCATGAAACAACCCACCACCCGAATGTGTTTACGGTTTGTTTACGCCAGATGCGCTAGGCTGTTGGCACACTGCTCGAGAGTGGTGAAATAAGGAGGGGTTATGCCACGATATACAATCATTGTTGAAGGTAGCCATCTTGCGGTTCAGTCTGGCAGCTATAAAGCCTATGTTTATCGCTGTATGCTGCATCAAGACACCGCAAGAGCCAAAGCCATACCAAGTCGTTACACCATCAGCCAAGACGAAAGTATCGTCAATTTGGTCTGTCCGTGGATTCCAATTTTAATCAGTAATTGGGATGGCGATAAAAGTAAAATTAGCAAAGGTAAACTGGACAGCAAGGAGCGCAGCGATATTAGAGTCCACGCTGAACGAGAAAAAAAATGGGAGCATCTGCGTTACCAAGACTGGCAGTTGTATGTCTATTTGGGTGATGATGATTTAAGCTCAGACCATACAATTTCTGGCGTTTGGGAAAAAGTCCCATTGGGCATACCCGAAATAGAACCAGACCCATCAGGCGGAGTCAAGATTCTCACAGCCGTTGGTCCCGGTGGTCCTCCGCCAAATGTTGGTCCTTAATATTCCCAAAAAAGCTGCTCAGGCGGCTGCGGTAACTGCTCGAGCAAAATACTTTTTTGCTCGAGCAGTCCATGGAATTCTTTTTTTATCCAGTGTTTTAATTCGAGTCGTGACGATAAATAAGCGGCTGCCTGCCTAGCTCGCGTGGTGTTATTTTCTTCTAACTGCATCTGAAAAAAATACCAAACAGCATGGTCGGTCAAAGAATCAATCTGATTTGTCTGGGCAATACGAATAGCATCGAGTAAGTATTGTTGGGCTTGTTGCCTATTTTGACCTTGCAAATAGAAATAGGCGTTGGCAAGTAGACCAAAAGCCTCGAGCATTTTGCTTTGCGATTCTGGGCGTTCTGACAATAATTTTTGTAAAATCTGAGCCTGACTTAAACAATGATGCTGACTATAAAAAAATATCGAATAGGTCAGCATCAGTTGAATAATAAATTCTTCTTGAATCTGTTCAGCCGATTTCAAAGTTTTGGCAATAAACAATTCAAGCTCGGCAAAAGCCTTTGGTAGACTAAAAACATATAAATCAACCAAAGCAACATTCAGATACAAGGCACTTTTGATGTCTTTGCTGATTTCATAAATCTCTTGTACCCTCAAGTAACATCCGATTGCCTCTTCATACCGACCCTGACCAACATAGAGATTGGCTAAATTTTGCAGTGCCACAGCTTCTCGGGTATGTAATCCGAGGGCTGAAGCCAACTCGACTGATTTTTGAAAGTAAAAAAGTTGTTTTTCCCAGTGATTATAGGCACTACCCAAGACATTCCATACTTTTAATTTGTGCATCGCTGGCGAGTGGTCATCGAGTAATTGCTCGGCTCGAGTTGCCAGCATAAGGGCAGCTTGTCCTCGAGCAGTACGATGCGCCAACCATGCGGCGTTGGCGTACAACAAAAGTAAAACGTGGGTTGTCGCTTCTTCTTTTTCGTATCCCAATGCCATGCTTGGCTCGAGAACCCGTATCGCTGCTTCAAAAAGCTGTATCCCTTCGGTAAATCTTGCCCGTGCATCAAACAGTAAAACCACATCTTGTAATCGTTTAAACCGTGTGTAATCTGGATTTTTACACAACCAAAGCCAAGCACTTTTACAATTCTCTAAATCGGTTTCAAAAGCAGCCAGAACACTCGCGGCGCGTTCACTGCGAACATCGGCAGCGTTTAATTCAAGCCAATCCAAAAAGAAATTGGCATGGTTGCTTCTGGCTTTTTGCTGCTCGAGTGGAATGGCTTCGAGCGCTTCGAGGCAATACTGAGCAATCAATGGATGCAGTCGGTAACGTCCATGCTGCTGATTTTGCACCAAGGATTTTTGCAGTAAAGCAATCAGCATGATTAAGTTGCTGTCTATCATGTTTAAGGCAGCGACCCGAGAAAACCCATCCTTAAAAACGGCAAGTCGGGCTAATGCCATGCGTTGCGGATTACTCAGCAACGACCATGACCAGTTAAACACGGCTCTGATGCTGTTGTGTCTGCCGTTGTGTTGGGTTGTCAGAACATCCAAGTGTTGGTGCAAAGCACTTAAAATATCGGTCAGTGGTAAAACAGGTGTCAGTGCCGCCGCCAATTCGATGGCTAAGGGATAACGCTCGAGCAAATCACAAATTTTAAGCACAACTGGGTTATTCGGCTCGAGTTTTATACCAGAACGCAAAGCACAAATACTAAAAAACTCGAGGGCGGTGCTGTCAGATTCAAAGCCCGAGAGTGGCAGTACCACCTCGCCCAGCACATTCAGGCGTTCTCGGCTGGTGACCAGTATTTGCAAAGCCGAACAAGCGGCGAGTATATCCAGTAAAGACGGCGTAAACTCGAGCAGATGCTCAAAATTATCTAAAACCAACAGTGTTTTAGATTGCCCAATATGCTGCTTTAACTGCTCGAGTGCATCGGACTTTATTTCTGTTTCGCCCAACGCCCTAAGACAAGTAAAAGACACTTCAGAGCTATCCATAACCGCTTCGAGCGCCACAAAACAGACCTGAAAACTTGTTTGTAATTCTAGGGCTACCTCGAGGGCTAACCGCGACTTACCCGCACCACCATAGCCAACGATCGAAACCAAACGGTTATCTTGCAAGTATTCGGTCAGCACAGCTTGTTCTGGGCGTTCCACAAAGCGATTGAGCGGTATTGGCAAAGAACTGATTTGAGATTGAAACTTAAAATCGGGGATACTCAAACCCAATTCAAGGGCTTCGCGCCGCACCAAGACGGCTAAATCATCCTGACCCCATTCAAGCACCCGCAAAACCCGCAGTAAGACATCGGGTTCTAAACTTGTATTGCCTTCGACACTGTAGGCAGCTTGGGCGGCTCGAGTTGCCACTTCAAGATTATTTTGTTTAAGCGCCGCTTCGGCAAGCCGCAAGTGTGCCAAAGAAACCCGAGCCGCAAGGTATTCGCTGGTGGTCAGCAGCCACTCTTCAAATTCGGCAACGCCCAAATCCAAACCATGCAAAAACGCACCGGTGTACAAAGCCACTGCCTTTTGATCATCGCCAGCATCCAAAGCCTCGAGCAAACCCTGAGCATCCGAAGGCACAGCGCAACCCAGTAAATCCGCCTTCTCGAGCAAGACCCCCGCAGTTCTTAGTTGCTTCAGCGCCATTCGCAAACTCGCCGCAGCATCGGCAGCAGCACCCCACAGCAAATCACGCACATGACCACGGGATTTAAGCCCCTCGAGTGCGAGGTATGCCAACAAGGACAACGGCTTAGGGCGGGTTAAAGCACTCCCCTCGAGCCGCAGTCCTCCCAGTGTTTTGAGTTGCACGCTTCTCATTATAACGTGTTTGGGCTTAGGCGCGTCTGGCTTGAGTCAAAACAGTGTTTTCTCGAGCATCCACTGTGCTGCTTTGGCTGTTCGTGAAGGATTTTTTAATCGCGCTCGTGTGTTACCAAGCGCCATCAGTACCAAATCTTTATTTGTCCGAATCAGACTTAAAATAAATTTATTAGGATGTATCGCTTCAAGTCCGTAGGATGTACCGCCTCAAGTCCGTGAGACTCGAGAATCATCGTTTGGAATACCAACCAGATCACCTCTTTGATGAACTTCGGATTCTCGAGTTAGCTGAACGTATCCGCAACAGCACCGAACGTGATACATTTTTAGAAAATCTCGTACTGCTCGAGTTCTTCAGTGCTTAGTCCCGTAATAGCTTTTATTTGCGCTAACGTTAGCCCTGCGGCTTTTGAATTCCTTGCTATCTCAAGTTTAGCTTCTAATTTTCCTTCTTCACGCCCTCGAGCCTCCCCTCGAGCCTCCCCTCGAGCTTCCCCTCGAGCCTCCCCTCGAGCCTCCCCAATTGCCTCCGCTTCTTCCACTGCTGTTTTTAGCGTTGCATAATTATCGCGCAGGATTTTAAGACTCTGCTGGTAGCTTTCTCGCTCTTTTGGCTCGAGATTGGCGAGTTTAGCTGTTTCAAACGCATTGGTAAACACTTCATCTTTAAGAAGTTCTGGAATACTTTGTAAATCCTCTAAATTCTTAATAAAATACAACCACTTATCAAGTCATGTTTCTAACTCCTCGAGACGCTTATTAAAATTTGGAATCTCGAGGTAAATCAGGCTTAACTTGTCACAGAAAACCAAGTTATTCTGGTCTTTAAGTTCAACCAAGTGAACCACTTGTTTAGCACCCACTTTATCATCATCAAAAGTAAATCCCAGAACACCAATGCAGTAAACTGGCTCGAGACGATAATCCCAATCCCCTTTCTTAGCCTGCTCCTGAATCGGAAACGTAGCGTAAAAAAGAGTTCTGTCCTTAAAAAAGTTTTGCTTGAGTTTTTGCAATTCAACAATAAAGTATTCCCCATTCAAACCTTGACAGTAAATATCATAAATCGCTTTACGATCATTTTCGCCTTTTGGTAATTGCTCTGGGTTCTTAAAACTCAAATCTTTTATTTGGGCGACTGCTGGTAATAACGAATTCAGGAAGTCAATTAAGTGTGGTTTACTGGCTTCTTGTCTTGACCCCAAAACGCCACCTGACGGGGCTGGGTCGCCACCAAAGATTTTTTTGAATCCAAAATCTGTGAATGGATTAACGAAGGTGTTTGCCATGATGCAAATAGTAGCAAAGCAAATCTTTTTTTCCTAGAGTAAAAATGAACTTTGGATTCTCGAGTTAGCCGAACGCATCCGCAAAAAACGCCAAACTTAACACAATCACACTCAAATTACATGACTAAACCACACGCCTAGTTTTCTTGGTGGGCTGTTGGTGGGTAGTGGTTTGCTACTCTCATCATGCACATTAAAACAACACGGTAATTGAATCAAACCAAGCAGCAAAAGGAGCGCATAAATGCCCAAATGGATAGCCCAAACCAATGTAGACGCATTTTACGGCAACCCTCGCGGACGCAACGGAAGTGCCTCACCCACATGGGAACGCGAAAACCTAATCATCATCCCAGCCCCTTGGAAACTGGTTACATCATAGGACGGAACACTGGTGCGTGGCATTCGGATTCACAAAAAATGCGCGGATAGCCTAAGCACTGTCCTCGAGAGCATCTGGCAAGCCTCAGGCAGAAAAGAACAACAAATCCGAGTTTGGGGAATGCACTTATTTGGCGGGGCTTACAACTATAGGTTAATGCGCGGGGTGAACCAATTATCCATGCATGCATGGGGTTGTGCGGTGGACTTTGACCCAGCCAAGAATGGTTTTGGGGATAGTACGCCAGCTTTTGAGCAGCATAAGCCTGTACTCGAGGTATTTGCCGATGAGGGTTGGACATGGGGAGGGAAATGGAGCAACCTAGACGGAATGCACTGGCAAGCGGCGGATGTGTAAAGCCGCCTCGAGCCTAAGCGCGTCTGGCTCGAGAAATTTTTGGTGTTTACGGCTTGTTTACGGTCTGGTTTGTAAGCTGTTCTGACTCGAGCAAAGGAGCGGCAAACATGAACGCGAATGAAGGGTTAAATCGGGTTTTGGTCATTAAACTGCTTTCTAAGGTACTAAGAAAATTATCTAAAATTTAACTCAAATAAATTGTGTTCAAAAGCCCTTCATGTTCACCTGAATTTTTTCAGCTTTTTTTCAAGGCAAATTCAACCCCGACCTGAAAAAATTCAGACCATGGAAAATCTCGAGGGTCAAACGGTGTGGTCAGGGTTCACAAAAAATTAGGTATTACGACTCGAGACAACTCGAGCAAAAGGGGAAGTATGAAAAAAACATTTTGGAAATTCGGTATGGTCACAACAATTTTGGCAGGATTACTCACAGCTTGCCCAACACCAGTACCACCAGCACCAGTGGTCAGCAGCATAACCGTAACAGGCGCACCAAGCGACAACAATATCAAAATGAACGTACCAGTACCACTAACCGCAAGCGCCTTAGATTCAAGCGGCACAGCCATAGCAGGAGCAACCTTTACTTGGGTCTCGAGTAACCCCGATGCGGTCAGTGTAGACGCGGCAGGAGTGGTCACAGCTAAGAAATTTGGTGCCGCAATTATTACTGCGAGTTCGGGTGGTATTTCAGGAGCGACAGCCAGTCAAACAACCTATGGTCTCGAGGCAACTTTTGGGACTTGGGCAACTGGTACAAATTCTGCATATGGGACAAACCATCTTTATCGCTTTCGCCTAAAAACTGGACAAGCTATTCCAGTACAAACCAGTCTTAGCTTTAGTACAACTGGACCGACCGGGTGGAACAATAACATTGCAAGTGTGACAAGCTGTGAAACCGGGACTGTGACATTAAATAGCTTGGGCTGTACTCGAACACTGGCGATTGCTCCAGTGTCAGGTAACTATCAGATGAGTGTGACATATAATAATGAAACTTTTGTTAGTCAATCTGTAGCTGTAGACATCACCGCGCCAGCCCTGGATCGTTTGGTAATTACCATAACTCAAGCCTCGATAAATGCTGTTTCTGCGACTTGGACAAGCGTAGCAGGGGCGCAGGTTTACTATATGAGGGTTCTAAATAACACTGACCAAACTTCGGATAAATCATCGCCTTGGCTAACCACAACTGGTGCAACCATTTCTGGTTTAGCGCTGGATACGACAAAAAATCCAAGTATTTTTGTATATGGGTACAATTTTGATGCTAGAAATATCGGTACTATCACGTTTCCTGCAAATTCGAGAATGGTAAATCAAGGCAAAGCAATCACCATTCCCACACCATAATTGTATGAAATGAGGTTTCACTTCTCTTACAAAATGCCTGAACTACTGTGGGCGTGAGTGTAATGACCTTGCGCCTTCCACAAACTCAATAAATTCTCGAGGCATTTAAGGCTTGTTTGCGACTAAGTTTTAGGCTGCCTCGAGACACCCCAAAGGAGAAAATTATGAAAATTCAATATGGTTTATTAAACGTAGTGGGTACAACTTGGGCTTTTACTTTCCATGCCAACGGCAAAGTCCTCAATCAGCCAATGCCAAATGGTTTGAGTACGCTTGATATTTTGGATCAACTCGGTAGTAACGGCTGGGAACTCTGCGACAAAAATAATTTTGTACCACCTATCACAAGTCCTGATGAATGGGTTTTCTTACGGCGTTTATAGCCAAGTTCTAAACGTTCTATGCGGCGTTACTCAAGAATGCTTCAAGCCCATCATCTCGAGCCACCCGCTTATGCTCTAGCGGGTGGCAAATTATTCAACACACAAGGCGGTTTTTATGCAGCGTTTAACCCTGATGGCTTTACTCGGCTTTTTCGCCTATTTTTTGCTGGCGTGCGCTCCTGCCGCCACTTCCGACGACAATGCAGACTTGAATAATCTCGAGAATTTAGTTTGGAAAACCACTCGTGTTGAAGCAAGCCGCGTGGTTTTAGCACAGGTTCGTTCTTTTGATCTGCTCTTTGCCAATGCTTCCGAACGAGAAATCAGTAAAACTCTACTCGAAATTGTGGCTCGAGCCGAGGCGTACAAGGATACAAACGGTAAACTCTACCAACCAAGTATTTTAATCTCGAGCCAAGGCAATAACGTGGTGCTTACTTTTGCAGATTTGGTCGCCGAAACACCAGATTTAGAACAGAATGTCTTATCCAGTCGGCTGTTCAAATCGGTTATCAAAGCAATGGATGCTGTGTTTACTCGAGGAAAATTATAAATCATCACTATTGGCTACTCTCGCGCTTATACTTAAAAACCCCACCTTTTCAAGTGGGGTGTAGCCTCTCTAAAATTGCTTAATTTCCACTTTGTAACATCGCCCCTAAACTCGTTCCGCCATCTCGAGGAATTAAA
>JAYWGM010000058.1:0-20586 GCA_043778225.1 Deinococcales bacterium
GTTATGGCTTGAATCAAAATCAGCTGTTGTGATCGCAAAATGGCAAGAACTTGCAAAACCAGAATATCGTGAGGTGGTTAATCCACGTTGGAGATACCCTGGTCTTGGTTTGTATGCAGATATTCTAAAACCATAAAATACTTTCACGACTCACAATGCCATGGCTCGAGCCAAGCCTACCCTCGAGTCTGCTCATAGACCGACAAGGCATTCCAGGCTTCAATTATCGGTTTTGCCTCGAGAACCGAAGCCGCCCGCAGTGCCAACTGTAAATCCTTACCTGTCAAGCGCCGTAAGCCTTCAAGGTCGTTTTGCTGGGCAAGTAAAAGCGCGCTGGCTCGAGGCGTGTTGCGCCGTGCCAAAAGGCGTTCTCGAGTCAGGATTTCTAAGTTTTCGTTTTCGGTCAATAAGCGCCGTGTGGCAGCCACAGCTTCTGGGTAAATTTTTAACATCTCGAGTTCTTGCAGAACCATTTTTGGCGCAAATTGCTGGTCGAGGCACAAGCCATACAACCCCTCGGCGGCTCGAGTCGGGTTCTGGTGGCGTTGAAATTCACGCTCGAGTTGTGCTGTAAAAAGCTGTTTGATGTCCATAAAAAGAGGGGCTTGCCTTGGCAAGCCCCTATAAAACCGATTAACCGTTTGCGGCAGCAGCGCTGGCTTTTTGCATCCGTCCACGGTCAGCCTTAATTTTACTGGCTTTACCGCGTAATTTACGCAAGTAGTACAACTTGGCACGGCGCACTTTGCCGCGTTCGATGACGCTGATTTTATCAATCAGCGGCGTGTTGAATGGAAAAATACGCTCGACACCTTCGTTAAAGGCAACCTTACGCACCGTAAAGCTCTTGCCGGTGCTTTTGCCGTTAATGGCGATAACCACACCTTCAAAGCCTTGGACGCGGGTGCGTGTACCTTCGGTGACTTTGTAGTCTACACGAATTGTATCGCCCGGTTGGAAATCGGGAATGTCTGAACGCAAGTGTGCCTGCTCGACGCTTTTGAGGATTGCTCCACGGTTGATCTTCATAATGCCCCTTTGCTTGTAGGCGGAGCGCGAGTGCTATAATCGCGGCGCGTTCACTACAGCTTGTTGCTCGAGCGTAACGTTCGAGGCAACCTTAGGAGTGTACACTTTTAGGTCATCATCTGGCAAGAGGAGAAATTATGTCACGCGAAATTAAATTAACCAAAGAGGGTTATGAACGTCTGCAAAAACAACTCGAACTCGAGCGTCAACGCTTGGTCGAAGCCACCGCAATTTTACAAGAACAAATGGAAGATTCCGACGATTACGATGGCTCGGGCTTAGAAGACGCAAAGCGCGAAAAAATGAACATCGAAACTCGGATAGACGAACTCGAGGATACGCTGGCGCGAGCCGTGGTGCTTGAAGCCGCCGAGGGTGGCAAAGCGATTGGTTTTGGCACCGTTATTCGCTTACTCGAGGAAAAAAGCGGTAAAGAAATCGAGGTACAACTGGTCTCTGGGGCAGAAGCCAGTGTGCCGGGTGGTTCAATCCGTAAAGTCTCAGACGACAGCCCACTGGGGCAAAAACTCTTTGGGCGTAAGAAAAACGAGGTTTTTTTGGTCGAAGGCGCTAAAGGACAACTCAAATATAAAGTCCTCGAGATTCGAGCGTGAGGACAGGGTGAAAAGGTTAAAAGGGCTTTACTTTTCACCCTTTAACCTTTTTCCCTTTTTAACCTGCCTTTACTTGGCTTGAATATCTGGGGTCAGAAACTTGTTGGTATAAAAGTTGCTGCGTTGGAGTTTGGTGTTTTTGTCTATCCGCCCGACGCTTTTTAGGAGTGCCATGGCGTATTCCCAATTGTTGGGGTTAGAAAAACCAAGTCCTTGTTTGTCGGCTTTGCTAAAGTTACTCTGGTAGAGCTTAACGCTTTTCTCGAGAATCTTGAGGCGGTCACCGGTCATGTTCGGTACAAACTTTTTGGCATAATCAAAGGCTTGTTTGGTGTTTTCGATGCTCAGCTTTAAGCCCAACTGCGAAGCGCCTAGAAAACCCTTGACCAAGGCTTCGTTTTTCAGGGTGTCGTCCACAGCAATCACACCATTGGATGGGCTTTTGTTGACCAAGGCTGCCGAAAAGATATTGAGCTTTAAGCCTCGAGCCTCGGCAATCACGGCTTCGTTGTTGACAAAGCCCATGACCGCATCCACACGGTCGGCGACCAAAGCCTCGAGTTGGGTAAAGCCTACTTCGACAATTTTAACATCGCTTTCTTTAAGGTTTGCGCCAGCCAAAATGGCTTGTAAGCTCGTCCAAGAACTACCGAACTTACCGGGGATACCGATGGTTTTGCCTTTCAGGTCGGCATACTTGGTGATGTTCTTTTCACGCTTACTAAAAAGTGCGTTAGGCGTAACTTGATAGAGTGCCATCAGGTACTTAAACGGTGTGGCTTTGGCATCTTTGGTGCGAAGCAGAATTACATCTTCGGCATCGCCAACCACAAAGTCGAGCTTACCAGCCGCCAAGAGCGGATAGAGTTCGGAAGTAAAGCCATGCTGAAAAGTGACATTTAAGCCTTTGGCTTTGTAATATCCAGCCTCTTGAGCCGCGTAAAACGGCGCAAATTGCACATCGGGAATGTAACCTAAGCCGACCCGAACGGTTGTCAGGTTAGTTTGAGCGCTCGAGACGTTGGCAAGCCCAACAAGTAACGCACACGAAGAAACCGCCGCCAAAAAGCCAATTTTGTACTTCATAATGTCCCCTTCTTTCATCCGGACTGATGCTCAAAGCAATTACCGTCGGTGGCAGCTTTTCTGCCTCAACCTCGAGTTAAAAATTTCTCAAGGCTCGCGGACTGATACACGTTATGTTTTGCGTGTCTTCACCGCCGGTCGGGAGTTCCACCCCGCCTACGAAGGATGAGCCGTAGCTCGAGAGTGGAGTTTAACAATTTTGCGGTGAGAAATAAGCTGTAACCAGATGAGGAACGGTTAGAGGAGGGCATAGGTAAAAAGGGGAAAAGTAGAAAGCGACCCTGCCCGTGAGCGACCCAGCCCGCGAGGTGCGTCTTTAGGGTCAAGACAGGTGCATCTTTAGGGTCAAGAAAGGTTAAAAGTGAAGGACGGTTTGTTTTACTTTTAACCTTTTAACCCTTTGACCTTTTCACCTCCTCTTTATCTTCTTCTGTACCTCAACACCCAAGTCTCGAGCAGTGTGATAAAGGCGTAAATACCAATCCCAAGGGCAATTAAAACAATCACGGCAGCAAATAAAAAATCGGTGCTGCCTTCATAGCGAGCGCTTTGTGCCAATGCACCTAGTCCAGAGTTACCTTGACTGTTTGCGCCAAAGGTAAATTCGGCAACGACTGCGCCTATTAAGGCTAAGCTGGCGGTGTTGCGTAAGCCGCCAAGCATCACTGGCAGTGCGCCCGGAATCTCGAGCCGCGATAATATGCCCCAAAAACTCGAACCCATCGTAGTAAAGACCTCACGGTAGAGTTTGTCCACTTCGCGCACGCCAATCATTGTGGCGGTTAAAATCGGAAACAAACTAATCAGGGTGGCTACCAGCACCCGCGAAGTTGTGCCATAGCCAAGCAGCACCACCAAAATCGGCGCAATCACAATCACGGGTACGGCTTGGAGCGCCACCACAATTGGCGAAAATAAGCGCTCGAGAATTTTAATTTTACCAAAGATGTAGCCAGCCCCAACGCCAAGAAATAGCGAACATAGCAGCCCTAGCCCCGTAATTCGCAGTGTCTCGAGTGCGCCCAATGCCAGCACTGCCCGCCGCTCGAGCAAGGCTGACCAGACCCGAGCCAGCGTAGGAAAAGTCAGGGTGGACTCTGGCACAAAAACAGTCCAAGCCAACAGCAACAGCAGCATTACCCCAAAAACCCCGACCAATTCCCATGGAAAACGCAAAGCCCTAGGTGGCTCTTCGATGTGGGTGCTGTCGGCAACCCCAAGCACCTCGCGCAATTGTGCCTCGAGTGGTTCGGTAAAGGCAGTGATTCGCCCCTGCCCTTTGGTTTCCATAATCAATTCAATTTGCCCATTTTTAATCACCGCCACGCGGTCGGCGAGGTAAACAGCCTCGCGGATGCTGTGGGTGACTAGAATAATCGTTTTGCCGGTTTTTTCATGGATTTTTTTGAGCTCTAAGTTAAAGCGTTCACGCACCAGCGCATCGAGCGCCGCAAAAGGTTCATCCATCAGTAAAATTGGGGCATCCTGCGCCAAAGCTCGAGCAATGGCTACTCGCGCCCGCATTCCGCCAGACAACTGATGCGGGTAGAGGCTGGCAAAATTTTGCATTCCGACCAAAGTCAGGGCTTCGTCGGGGTTCATGCCCGCTGTCCCTATTTCGGCAGGCAGTTGTACATTGTGGCGCACCGTGCGCCACGGTAAAAGTCGGTAATCTTGGAAAACCATAGCGGTCGCAGCCGTGACCTCGAGTTTGCCTGTACCGTGCAGTAAGCCAGCAATCAGGCGCAACAGGGTGCTTTTACCGCCACCACTCGAGCCAAGCACGGCGATAAATTCGCCGTTTGCAACCGACAAAGAAACGTTCTCGAGAACACGGCGGGCGTTAAAGTCCAACGAGACATTCTCGAGATGAATGACGGGTTTTGGTGTTGTTGGCTCGAGACTCACCGCTTTACTGTAACAGGTCAGAAGGTGGGATTTTAGATACTCGAGTCAGCCAAGCCATAATCGTCTAGATTTGTGATTTCCATATCGATTTGTTCCAATTTCTTATCTGGGTCATACGAACTCCTCACAGCATTCCAAGTAGTAACTTCTAAAGGGTCAACATGGTCCTGAAACAGATTATAGGCTTGTTCGAGTAATTCTGCTAACGTGTTTAATCCAAATTGACGCATAGCCGTAATTGTTGCTTTTATGTAGCCAAGTTCTGGCAAGCGATTGTAAAAATACCCAGACAGTGAGTTCATTTCAAACTCAACCATAAAGTCTTGGATTAGGTACAACTGATATTTGTCAGCTTTTAGCGAATGCCCTCTATCCGCTAAGCCTTTCAAGAAAACTTTTGATAGGCGCTCTGTTGCACTCATAAAAATAACCTTTCAAAGACTTTACTGCCTATTCTCTACTCGCTCGAGCATTTCGCCAATCAAGGCTTCGGTGCTGACTTTGCCCCTGTCGCCCTTGCCGTGTTCGCGCAATCCAACCGCATTCTCGAGAATTTCTTTATCGCCAACCACCAGAATAAATGGCACTTTAGCAAGTTCGGCATCGCGGATTTTGGCTTGCATTCGTTCGCTGCTCGAGTCCACAGTCACCCGCAGTTTTTGCTTTTTCATGGTCGTTTCAAGACTGGAAGCATAGTCTAAATGCCGATCGGAAATGGTGATAATTCGTGCTTGTTCAGGAGCAAGCCACATCGGGAAATTTCCAGCCGTATGCTCGAGATAGAGCGCAAAGAAACGGTCAAAACTGCCCATGATTGCCCGGTGAATCACGACTGGTGTTTCTTTTTCGCCATTTGTATTGGTAAATTCTAAGTCAAAGCGACTTGGCACAATAAAATCCAGTTGATTGGTGGCAATACTTTCTTCTTTGCCAACCACAGTTCTGAGTTGCACATCAAGTTTAGGTCCATAAAAGGTGGCTTCGCCGATACCTTCAACAAAACTAGCGCCGGTTTCCTCGAGGGCTGCTCGGATGGCGGCAATCGATTCATCCCACTGTGGACCCGGTTCGCCAAATTTCTCTGGGTTATTTTCAAAGTCTGGTAAGGATAATCTAAACCAATAATCCGAAATCCCAAAGTCGGTATAAACCTCTTCAAAGAGTTTAATGACTTTAATAAATTCTTCTTTGACTTGGGCTTTGGTGCAGTAAATATGGGCATCGTTTTGGGTAAAACCACGCACTCGAGCTAAACCTGTTAAAGCCCCAGACATTTCAAAGCGGTAGACCGTACCAGCTTCGGCATAACGGGCGGGAAGGTCGCGGTACGATTTTGGGCGGGCGGCAAAAATCATATGGTGATGCGGGCAGTTCATCGGTTTGAGGTAGTAATTTTCTTCGTCAATCACGATTGGCGCGTACATCCCGTCGGCATAGTAGGGCAGATGCCCAGACTTATGATAAAGCGCTTCTTTGGTGATGTGCGGACTAATCACATAATCATAACCGTGTTCTTGTTCTTTTTCGTACATATAATCTTCGAGCTTTTTACGGATAAATGCGCCTTTGGGCAACCATAACGGCAAACCTTGTCCAACCTCGTCGGAAAAAGTAAACAAGTCCATTTCTTTACCGAGCTTACGATGATCGCGTTTTTTGGCTTCTTCTTGCTGCCATAAATGTTTCTCGAGTTCAGTGGCAGTCGCAAAAGCCACGCCATAAATCCGTTGCAGCATCGGGTTCTTTTCTGAGCCACGCCAGTACGCCCCACTGGTGGCGGTCAGCTTAAAATGGCTGGGGATTAAACCCGTTCGCGGGATATGTGGACCACGGCAAAGGTCGGTAAAATCGGTCTCTGCGCCTTGCCGATAAAAAGTCATCGGTTCGGAGTCGGGTAAGCCTTCAATCAGTTCGGTTTTATAGCGGTCACGCCCAGAAAATTCTGCCAGTGCTTGGTCTCGTGTCACTTCAAAGCGGCTTAATTTTAAGTCACGAGCAATAATCTCTCGCATTTTTGCCTCGAGAATTTCAAGTTCCTCTTGCCTCAAGGGTTCGGGCAAATCAAAATCGTAATAAAAACCATTTTCGATGACCGGACCAATGCCCATTTTAATCGTCTCGCGGGCAAAACCTTTTGCCGCGTAAACCTCAAGAATACCTTGTGCCATGACGTGCGCCAAGGTATGTCGAAATAAATCTATGGCTTCGGCGGGTTTACGGGTGGTCAGAATCTCGAGTTTTGCGCCGTCGGGCAGGGGCGTAAAAATATCGGTCAGTTTACCGTTGACTCGAGCGCCAATGGCTTGCTCGGCGAGTTTTGGACCGATTAAAAGGGCAGCATCTAAAGCTGTTGCGCCCACTTGTAAATCGAGGGCTTTACCATCTGGAAGAAAAACTTGCATTGTTCACCTCAAGAGAAATTTTTGTTTAGACCGACTCGAGGCATGACCGCGCCACACTTCTCGAGAAACCGCACCCACACATCAAATCACACCCCGCGAGGGGTTCGGGTGGTGCGAATAGCCCAGAAGAATGACATCACGCTTGGTAGTTTAGCATGATTCTCGAGCCTTGAAATGCGCCATTTCTCGAGATGCGTTAGAATTGCGACATGAAAAAGCCCATTTTGATTCTTTTGGTGGTGTTTGGATTTTTTGGTTTGGCACAGGCACAAAGCTCGAGCATTGGCTTACGGCTTTCTGCTTCGCTGCTTTTTAATGTGGTCTATACTTATAATTTTGAAGCACCAAATCAAGGATTTGCGGCTCGAGCATATTTGGGGGCGACGCTACTGCCCAATGGCAACGGTGCAACAGGGGCGATAGGAGGTGGCGCAGAAGGTATCTATCGTGCGCCGATTGGTGGTCTCTCGAGTGTTTATTTTGGGCTTGGGGCAAGTGCGGTTTATGTCAGTAATGGGAATACGAATCCAAATTCCAGTTTTCCAAGTACCTATTTTGGCGGTTTGGTCTACTTTCTTGCTGGTGTTGAGGTTGGGTTGGGAGAAAATCTTGCCTTATCCTTTGATATACAACCACTCAGTTATGCCATCACTCCATTTTTTAGTAATTTAAGTACCATTCCATTGTTTGCGCTTTCGTTGGCTTACCGCTTTTAATGTATACCACCATCTCGAGCGAGGTTCGCCACAGTATTGTGGTCAAAAACTCAGAATTTTTGGCTTTTGCGGCATCAGTTTCCAGTGTACAGCTTGCCCTTTCTTGGCTCAAGCAACTGCGAAAGCGCTATCCAGACTCGAGTCATGTGTGCTGGGCATACAAAATCGGTTCGCTTTACCGATTTTCCGACGACGGCGAACCGAGCGGCACGGCTGGCGCACCAATCTACCGCGTTCTCGAGATGAGTGGCTTGGACTTTTTGGTGCTGGCAGTGGTGCGCTATTATGGCGGTACAAATCTTGGGGCGGGTGGCTTGGCACGAGCATATGGCGGCGCGGTGCTACAGGTATTGCAAATTGCCGATAGAATAGAGGTGCATCCTCGAGTGCGCCTCAAACTTGTGGTCGGATTTGAGCAAACGAGCTTACTTCATCGGTTGCTTGAGCCATTTGATTTAACACAACGAACCGATACTTTTACCCAAGATGGACTCGAGGTGTGTTGCTCAGCGCTTTTGTCGGATGTTTCAAAACTCGAGCTTTGGCTGCGTGATGTCACTCGAGGACAGGGCAAACTCGAGGTACAATAACAACCAATGATTGAGTTAAAAGCCAACCGAGACCGCCGTGTACGAAATTTTCACCCATGGATTTTTAAGGACGACATTGCTCATGTGACTGGTGACCACTTGCCCGGTGTGTTGCTCGAAGTACGCGATGCCAATGGCGCATTTGTCGGTTTGGCTTTTTATAACGCCAAAGCCAATATCCCAGCCCGAATCATCAGCTTAGAGCGGGTCAAAATCGGTGTTGAGTTTTACCGTAAAAAAATAGCGGCTGCCCTCGAGCAACGCAGCCAGCTTACCCAAACGAATGCGGTGCGAATCCTCAATGCTGAATCGGACGGTATCCCCGGTTTGATTGTTGACAATTTTGATGGTGTCTTGGCGGTACAAATTCGTAATGCTGGCTTAGAAAATCACCGTGAGATGATTCTCGAGGCACTCAAAAAAGAAACTGGCGCAAGCAGTGCTTATGAGCGCTCTGACACCACCGAGCGCAACAAGGAAGGCTTACAGCCGCAAATTGGGATTTTATGGGGCGATGTGCCAGAAGTCGTGCGTTTTATTGAAGATCAGATTCAATTTGAATTTAAGCCGTTTGAAGCCCAAAAGACTGGTTTTTACCTTGACCAACGCGATAATCGTCGCCGTTTAGCTGCTCTGGTCAACTCGAGCAGTAAAGTCTTGGATGTCTATTCGTATACAGGCGGTTTTAGTTTGTATGCGGCAAAAGCTGGGGCAACGGCGCTTGCCGTGGATAAAGACGCGATTGCGCTGCAAGCTCTCGAGCGCAGTGCTGCCAAGAACAACCTCGAGAAACGAATTTCGGTGCGACTCGGTGATGCCCTAGAGGTACTTGACCAGTTGGTTCTCGAGAAAAAACGCTTTACTCATGCGATTATTGACCCGCCAACCCTAGCAAAACGCAAAGAAGAAGTCATGGCAGCCAAACGTATTTTTACAATTGCCACCAAAAATGTGCTAAAAATGCTCGAGCCTCATGGGATTATTTTTGTGAGCACTTGTGCCTACCACATCAAAACCGATGATTTACTCGAGGCGTGTCGAATGGCAGGTTCGGATGCGGGGCGTAAACTCGAGGTCATGGATGTGACCTACCAGCCAGCTGACCATCCATGGGTCTTACAAATTCCGGAGTCCTTATACTTAAAGACCCTGATTCTACGTGCTGATTAGTCCAGCACGGCTCGAGCCAGCCGCTTGATACCTTCTTGGATTTGTTCGATGTTGGGTGTCGCAAAACTCAGGCGTAAGTAATTACTGCGTTTGGCATCTGGGAAAAACCCAGCCCCCGGCACAAAGATAATGCCAGTCTCGATGGCTTTTTGCACCAGAGTCATGGTGTCCACACCCTCTGCCATTTTTGCCCAGATAAACATTCCACCGCTTGGGGCGTTAAACTCGAGAACCCCGCTTGGAAAGCATTTGGCAATTTCCTGCATCATGGCTTGACCTTTTGCGCCGTAAGCTGCCCGAATTTTTGGCAGTTGGGCTTCTAGTCTACCCGTCTCGAGGTACGCCGCCGCGACGTGCTGGGTAAAACTTGAGGAGTGTAAATCGGCGGCTTGTTTAGCAATCGTCAGGGCTTGAATCAATCCGCTTGGGGCAATCATCCAGCCTAGGCGCAATCCGGGCGCAACAAATTTAGACAAGGTACTCATGTAAAGTACAAAATCGCTCGAGCCAGCCACCAAGTCGGTCAAGGCATAAATCGGCGAGATACTTTCGCCCGAAAAGCGCAATTCGCTGTATGGGTCGTCTTCGACAATAAGAATTTTTTCTCGGGTGGCAATCTCGAGCAGTTTTTGGCGGCGTTCCAAGGACAGGGTTGCACCGCTTGGATTACCAAAAGTGGCAACTGTATAGATAAATTTAGGGCGCTTACCGATTTTTTTGCACTCGAGAATGGCGCGTTCTAAATCTTCTATCTGAATCCCATCGGCATCTTGCTCGATACCGACCATTTGGGCTTGGTAAAGTTCAAAGACTTGTACTGCCGCCAAATAGGCTGGGCGTTCGACCAGCACCAGATCGTCTGGGTCAAGTAAAATTTTAGAAATCAGGTCAATCCCTTGTTGCGAACCCGTGGTCACAATCACGTTCTCGAGGTCAAGGCTAGGTACATTGCGGGTTGCCATGACTTTGGCGATTTGCTGCTTAAAACCAAGGTAGCCATCGGTTGCGCCGTACTGCAAAGCCGCACTGCTGTTTCTCGAGAGTGCAGTCTCGGTGGCAGCTTCTATCCCTTCGACATCAAATAAACTTGGGTCGGGTAGTCCACCAGCAAACGAAATAATATCTTTGCGGTTAGCGACCTTGAGGATTTCTCGGACAAAGGATGGTTTTGCGAACTGCATTCGGCTTGACAAGGGATACATGACCAAATCATACGCTTTTTAAGGGCTAAATGCCAGAAGTATCTGATTTATGGGGTAAACGGGGTCGGAATGACGTTGAAAATCACGGCTGCCAATAACGCAACCACTAAAATCAGCACCACCCGACCGAACCATGTGCCAATCAGCCATTGCAAAGCCAAATAGGCGGTCAGCAATACCGCGCCATAAAAACCAACTAAGGCGGCTTGAGCGGGCAGCATTCGCATTTCGCCCAGCACAATTAAGCCGCCACAGACCAAATAGAGCAGCCATAGGTAATCTCCACCTTGTTGGGCTTTGGGATTGGAAACTGGCGTGGGCGGGGTGCTGATGACGGGTACAGCCGGACTGTTGGGCGGTGGTGTGCTACTCCAGATTTGTCCGCCGGGGGCTTGTTTGGGGTTGGTTGGTGGGCTGACATAAGGCGGCGGTGGTTTGACGGCTGGCGGGGCTGGCGGTGTGACTTTGATGGTTTGCTGTACGGCTGGTTTTTTGCCTTGGGTTTGCTCGAGTAGTGCTAAAAAGGCTTGGGCAGTTTGTGGGCGCTCATCCACCTTCATTTTCATGGCTTTCTCGAGAACATCCGAGAAGGCTTTGCTGACTTTGGGATTGAGTTCGCGGGCGGTTGGTTGCTTGACTCCACTGGCACGGTCGGTGGCAGCCACCGGTTCTTTACCGGTTAAAGCAAATTGCAATGTGCCAGCCAGCGCGTAAACATCGGTAAACGGTCCACGGCGAGCTTCGGAGGCATACTGCTCGAGTGGGGCATAACCAGGCGTAATGATAATGCTGACTCGAGCGCCACCCGCGATTTCTCGAGCGCTGCCAAAATCTATCAGCACTGCACCGCGCTGTACCATCATGATGTTATCGGGTTTTATATCGCGGTGTAAAAGGTTTGAGCTATGCACCAAAGTCAGGGCATCTACCACTTCTCGAGCAATTTGTAGCACTTGTTGTTCGCTTAGAACCCCGCCTTTTTCGACCAAACTTTGCAGTGGCTTACCTTCCAAGAATTCCATGGTGTAATACTCGGTGTCGTTTTCGGTAAAGACATCGTAGACCCGTACAATATGGGCGCTTGGCGTAGCCAGCGTTAAACGCGCTACCAGACGGGCTTCATCGGCAAATCTGGCTCGAGCTTCGGCAAACTCTTTTGCCCCATACGTGGCTGGTGGACGGACACTCATGCCAATCCGCACACTGCCTGAAGGTTGGAATTCTTTGACCACAACAGGAATTGCCATGGTTGTGTTCTGGGCTTTGTAAGTAATACCAAAGCCGCCCTGCCCAAGGACTTTTTCGATTTTGTACTTGCCGCCTTGTAAGGCTGTGCCAGTTTTAATGGCAGTGGGGTACTGTGCGCCTTCGAGGCTTGCGCCACACATACTGCACGTTTTGCTGGCATCTGGATTTTGGGTGGCACAATAAGGACAAACAATCATGGGTATTTCCTAATGGTTAAAGCGGGTCTCGGGTCTCGAGTTTCATGACCAGCGCGGTGGCATTGTCCGAGGTGCTGCGTTCTAAGGCTTGACGCACCAGACGGTCGGCGAGGTCTTGAGGCTCGAGTGGTTCTAAGAGGGCAGTTTCAAATTCTTTGGGTGGAAAAACGCCCCAAACGCCATCGGAAACAATCACGATTTTGGCATTGGCTGGAATGGTGTGTTCGCCGAGTTCCACATAATCGGGCGGCAGTTCGCGGTTGCTGCCCAACGCCCGCATGATTTTATTGCTGTCGGGGTGATTATGGGCGGCTTCGGCTGGAATAATCCCCATTTTAACAAACATCGCCACCATGCTGTGGTCTTCAGAAATTTGCCTAACACTATCGGTAATTAAATAAGCTCGAGTATCGCCAACATGAGCCAGTGCAACTCTATCGCCGTCGGCAATTACCCCCGTAAAAGTGCAGCCGCCGTTTTTACCTTCCAATGCCCCAATCACTCGAGCGTTGGCTAAGGCAATCGCATCATGAACCACATCTTTTGAAATTTCGGAAAGCGGATAATCCAAAAAGCCAGAAACCGCCGCCTGACTGGCATCTTCGCCTTTTGCCATGCCACCGATACCATCGGCAACACACGCCACCACAATCGCATCGTTGTAGGCTGCCCCTGTGGCGCGTCTCGAGCGGTAGCCAACCGAATCTTCGTTGGTCACACGGTCGGGGTTAATACCGACGGTCGTGGCAGTTCCTAGCACCCAAGCAAAACGTGGTTCAAGCGCCCGTTCAAGTTTGCTGCAAAGCTCTAAAGCATCCGAAGGGTTGACTCGAGTGGTCGAGGGCGAAAGCATGGCGGTCAGGGCTTGAGGCACACCGGGCGTTTCGGGAAAAGTAGTCAACATTTCGCCTTCGATTGGAATCTGACCCGTCAGGGCATGATAAAGCAGCGCCCCAAGCGCATAAACACCTTCACTGCCACTAATTTTATGACCGGCGGCGCGTTCGGGTGCGCCATATCGCGGCGCTTCGGCACTGACGCTATCGCCGATTTTATGGACATTGGGAAGGCGCTGTAAGCGGGTTGGCTCGAGTAACACATCGCGTGGGTCTACCGAAATCATTGCAAAGCCACGGGCGTGCAAATAGCGATTGAGCCGTGCCAAATCCACAATGGCGGTCACGACCGTGTTTTTATTTTTTTCGTAAATGGCTGACTCGAGCGTGTTGCCTTCGAGTTTTGGGTGAGCAATTAAAATTTTGCCGTCAATTTCGCCAGCATCTATCAGCATCGGCAACATCGGATGCGGATAAAGCGCTCGGGTTACATCCGCGCCTTTGCTGTAAATTGCAATTCGGACTTCTGTTCCATCGGGGGCTTTGGCGATGACCCGTCCGGCGGATTCTTGGGTTAAAAGTGCGTACTCGCCGCGCTCGAGTTTCATGATTGGCGGTACAACCAGTTGCGGTGCAGCGCTGGCGGTGGTGGTTGGCTCAAGGATTTCTTCCTCGAGAAAACTGTTGTCCTCGGTCTGGATTGGCGCGTTTAGGGCTGCTTGTTCTTGTTCCCAAGCCAGAACATCTGGTGGTGGCATAAAGACCCCAGACTCTTCTGGAAGCACATAGACACCTTCGTCAGTCTCGAGCATATCGTAAGGCTCAGATAACTCGACGGTATCCGATATAATCACGCCATCTCCCTGACGTGGGTCTTGGTTGTTCACGCGCCATCACTCGAGTAAACAAATAAGAATTTCATGTTGCCAAATGCAACTTCATCGCCATCTGAAAGGGCTTGTGGCTCGATGATTCGTGGGCTGTATTGGGCTTGTCCCGCCCGTTTGACATAGACTCCATTGGTGCTGCCTAAATCGCGTACCAGCCATGCCCCATGCTCGAGGTAGACTTCGGCATGACGGCGTGAAATATAATTTTCGCCCTGCCCACCAGACAAGTCTATATCCACAGGTCCAGCACTTGGGTCAAAACGCCCAACCACCATTCGTTCGGAGTGCATGGTGTAACCCTCGTTGCTCCCTGCACCAAGGTTGCGCGGAATCAAACGTGCCACCCTGATAGGTGTTTCCATCGTGGCTTTGGGATTGACGCTGCCATCCAAGGTAGAGCCAAGCACCGCCGCAATTGGTGCAACTGCTGGAATGGCAATGGCAATGGCTGGAATTGTTGGCACAACAATTTCTGGCACAACAACTTCTGGTAAAGCCGCAACTTCGGTCTCGAGGTCTAGGGCTGACTCGTCGCTTGGGGCAACTAAATCAAGGTCTGGAAGTGGTGGCGGGGTCAGTTCTAATTCTGGCAATGACGGTAAAGCTGTCTCGAGTATAGCCGGAACTTCGGCGACGGCTTCTGGGGTGGCTTGGAAAAGCTCGGTATTTTCGATCGTTGGTGGCACAAAAGGCGCAACTTCTGGGGTGCTAATCGTGTTGAGCGCGACAGGAGCGCTTAACTCCACGCCGCAACCCTCGCAGAACTTTGAACCATCTGGATTTTCTGTACCGCATACGTGACAAACAATCATGGTAACTCCTTTATGATTTTATTTTAACAAGGATTGCGTGAAGTTTGCACTCATGCACCTGTCAGCTTACGAATTTCTTCATCCGAGGGTAAACCACTGGCATTGCTCGAGCCACCACCGACCTTGATGGTTTGGGTTTTTGCGCCCATTTTGATTGTTTTGGCAGTCCCAGCCGAGATACCTTGCCCAGACTCGAGTTCTGACTTGGCTTGGTCTAAGACTTGGGTCATGGCAGCATTGCCAAGGCGAACGGTCATGGCTCGGGCGATTTCGATTGTTTTGGCGGCTGCCTTTGGGTTACTTTGGGCTTCTTGGGCAGCTTGTTTGACCAGACCCTCGAGGTTGCGCTGTTGTACATACCCCATGACGGTTGGATTGACCGAGGCGGTGGCGTTTTCGTCAAAGCTAAACTCGACCACCACATCGATTGGTGGAATCTCGCCGCGCCTGCCTTCGCCAGGCATATCAAAGGTCAAGCCAATCTGAGCAATGCGGACTCGAGCCGGTGGGCGTGGTGGTAGGGTCAGTTCAAGTAAAAAAGCCGTCTGGTCTTTGGACTCGAGGTTGCCTGCCCGCGATTTCATTGCCCCGCCAACGTTTTGCATTTCGCATTCGGCTAGAAATGGATAAACGCGGGTTACGCGGTCTAAGGTCACGCCTTTAACGCCACGCAAGCTAAACTCGAGGTTGGTCACGACTTCGCTGGCAGCCCGCTTAAATTCTTCGCCCAGCACATCATCGAGGTTATCGGCAAGCACACTGGCGGGTGGCTTGGCATTTTGTCCAACCACATGGATGACTCTGCCGCCCGTGCGGTCAGAAATTTCGCTCATTAGGTCTTCGTTGAATTCGTCGCCCACGCCGATACTGGTAATCGCTACCCCTTGGGCAACATAGGTGTTGGTCACGGCGCGGCAAGCATCCTCGTCAAAAGTTGCCCCGTCGGTCACGAGCATTACCCGTTTATTGGTGTTTCCAGCCACCGTATGGTTGAGTGCCTCGAGCATCCCCAAGCCCATCATTGTACCGCCCGAGTGCTTTCGCAGTGCTTCGACTGCATTTTGCATCTGGTTGCGGTTGCTGGTTGGGGCGGTCATGGTGCTGGCATCATCGTCAAATTGAACAATCGCTACCGTGTCTTGGTCGGATAAATTAGAACTCGAGACCAAGGCTTTCATGGCATGAAGCGTTAAATCCAATTTGGTTTTGCCCCCCGCGACTTTTTCGCGCATACTGCCCGAGGTATCGACAATAAAAGTCAGGGCAAGCGCGGCTCGAGTTGTCATTTGTGGGGTCAGTTGGGCTAACAAAAAGAGTTTTTGGGTATCCGAACTGCCTTCCGGCGAGGCACGTAAATAGTTGCGGTGTGGGGTTAAAGAGACTTCGATCAAGGCATCCTCCTATAGGAATTGACTACTTCCCATTCTACGCTTTTTGCTAATAAAAAGTTTCATCGGGTTTCTATGCCCAAAGGATGAGACGCGATGCAATCATGACAA
Organism: Deinococcales bacterium; assembly: GCA_043778225.1. Classification (GTDB taxonomy): domain Bacteria; phylum Deinococcota; class Deinococci; order Deinococcales; family JAAFIG01; genus JAAFIG01. The sequence continues at coordinate 16,200 of JAYWGM010000058.1, forward strand.
ACACTTACCCAGAGGTGATTCAAGTTACAATAAGGCTCGAGGTCACACATGGAAAATATCACTTGGCAAGAGAAATTTCGGTATTGGTTTGATAACTTAATGGCAAAAGGTCCACTTGCTACAATTGCGCTGTTGTTTTTAGCAAGTGTAGGTTTTATCAGCGTGATTGGTGTTTTGGTGACGCTCTTTGGCTTTGCGCCAGCCGGCGAAGATGGCAAACCCCAAGGTTTACCTGATGTGATTTGGGGTAACTTAATGCGAACCCTAGACAGTGGCACAATGGGTGGCGATACTGGCTGGGGCTTTCGGGTTTTTATGCTGATTGTGACTTTGGGTGGTGTATTTTTGGTCGCCAGTTTAATTGGCATTGTCTCGAGTGCCTTTGACGGGAAAATCGAAGAACTCAAAAAAGGACGTTCCAAGGTACTCGAGACCGACCACACCTTGATTTTGGGCTGGAATCCACAGGTTTTTGGTATTTTATCCGAAATTTGTTTAGCCAACCAGTCACGTGCCCGACCCGCAATTGTGGTGATGTCCGAAACCGATAAATCCGAAATGGAAGAAGCGATTCGTGAACGGGTCCAAAATGGTAAAACCCGAATTATTTGTCGCAACGGTAATCCGATGGATTTGACCGACCTCGAGTTGGGCAATTTTAATGCTGCCCGCAGTATTATTTTGCTTGCTCCAAGTACCGACGCTGACTCGAGCATCATTAAAACCACACTGGCACTGACCAATCATCCCAAGCGCAGCAAAAAACAATTTCATATTGTGGCAGAAATCCAAGACCCGAGTAACTTTGAAGCCGCCAAGTTGGTGGGTAAAGACGAAGCCCATTTTGTCTTGGCAAAAGATTTAATCTCGAGAATTACGGTTCAGACCTGTCGGCAGAGCGGTTTAAGTGTGGTCTACACCGAACTTTTAGATTTTGGTGGCGATGAAATTTATTTTTCTAAGCATCCAGACCTCGCTGGTAAAACCTATTTTGAAGTCCAGATGGCATTTGCTAAGTCGGCGGTGATGGGATTTTCTCGAGGTGGAACTATTCATCTCAATCCATCCCCAGATTCTAAGCTCGAGTCTAGCGACGAACTGATTGTGATTGCCGAAGACGACAGCCTGATTACCCGCACCTCGCCGCCAACGCAACTCAATCTAAGCGCCATCGCAAGCGCTAAAGAAACACTGCCCCAAGCCGAAAAAACCCTGATTCTGGGCATCAACTCGAGCCTCGAGACGATCATCGCCGAACTTGACCAATATGTCGCGGCTGGCTCAGAAACCCTAATTATTGCTGATTTACCAGCCCCGACCTTTAAGCCGACCGAAAATCAAAAGCTGGTTTTTCGTCATGGCGACCCCTCAAGCCGCGCTGTCCTCGAGACCTTAGCGCCTTATGATTACGACCACATTATTGCTTTAGCCAACGATACCCTGCCAGTTCAAGCCGCCGATGCCAAAACCCTGATTACGCTTTTGCACTTGCGTGACATTGCCGATAAGCACGGACACGACTTGAGCATCGTTTCGGAAATGCTCGATTCACGCAACCGCGAACTTGCCGAAGTCACCAAAGCCGATGATTTTATTGTGTCCGATAAGCTGATTAGCTTAATGCTCAGTCAGATTTCTGAAAATAAGCAGCTTGCCGAAGTCTTTAGGTATTTATTCTCTAACGATGGCTGCGAAATTTATTTGCGCCCAAGCCAAATGTACATCCAAGAAGGCACAACTGTTGATTTTTACACCGTTCTCGAGGCAGCCCGCCGCCGCAACGAAACCGCCATTGGATACCGCCTCGAGCAGCACGCCCACGATGCCAGCCAGTCGTATGGGGTCAAGGTTAATCCCAATAAACTCGAGAAGCTAAGTTTCTCTAATAAGGATAAAATTATTGTCTTGTCTGAGGGCTAAATTATCCAACCTCGAGTTGCTGTTCATTCAGTAACTCGAGAAAGGCTTTTTCCAAGTCCAGAGGTAATTCTCTACCGCGCCGTTCGTTGTAAAAAGTACGGTATGCCTCGAGCGGATTAAGTTCTGGGGTATTTGTGGTCTCGAGGGCGGCTTTGATTTCTTGGTTTTGGACTTCGACCTCGAGTGCAAAAACTTGGTTTGGATTCCACCACGATTTTACGCTGGTTAAAATTCGGTCTTTTAAGCCCGGAATTGGTTCGATAAGTTGCACCACCAGTTTGGCATGACCCGAAAAACCTTTTAAGACCTCGAGTTGCTGCTCAATGCCTTCTAAATTGGTGCGGATATTCCGCAAGGTTTTGCCGCTCGAGAGTGGCAGATGATGCACTTTGGCGGGTTTGCCGCGGCTGACTTCAATCAGATTGACTCGTTTTTGTTCGCCAGCTTCGCCAAAATCGAGTTGAACGATGCTGCCCGAGTATTGCACGGGCGGCGCAACCCCAAGTTCTTGAGGTTTATGCAGATGCCCAAGTGCCACATATTGGGCGCTCGAAGGAAAACTCTGTGGGTCAAGGCTGTAGCTGTTGCTGACATGAAAACTGTACTCGGAGTTCGACAATAAGCCGCCGTCTAGCGTGGTGTGCAGCATCAGAATATTGACCGCACCAGCATCAAAATCTTTACACAGATGATTGACAAAAAAACGCATTCCATCGCGGTATTTTTGTCGCCATTCGCCAATGTCTGGGGCTTTGAGTAAATCGGCAGCTTTGACCAAACGCCGCTCGGATAAAAACGGCAGTCCAGCCACCACCAAGCTGCCAACCTCTAGCTCGAGCCGCACCGCTTTGAGGTCTGGGCGGACTGTGCCTAACAGACTGACCTTCACCCTACTGAGCAGTCCAGCTACGCTCTCTAGGCGCTGTGGGTTGTCGTGGTTGCCAGCAATTACCACACTTGGAATTTTAGCAGCCCCTAACTCGAGAAAAAAATCATAGACCGCACTTTCGGCTTCGGCATTGGGGTTGGGGGTGTCGTAAATATCGCCAGCCACCAGCACGGCATCGACTTTTTCTGAGATTGCCAAAGCACAGATTTCTGCTAAAGCAGCCCGAATTTCGCTGGTGCGCTCAATCCCGCGCAGGGTGCGTCCAGCGTGCCAATCGGCAGTGTGCAGTAACTTCATTGTTTTCATCATGACATTTTTAGCTGGTCTTTGGTTTGGTTTTTTGGCAGTCCAAAAGCCCGATGTCAAATTTATTGTAAGCGTTTACGATATGCCCTGTTGAGCGGGTATGGTCGTATTCAGGCAAACCGTACTCCAGCCAGCCCATGTTGTCCATGCCCGAATGGCAACATCACCCACACTCCGCCTTGGTGAATAACCATGAGTCGAATCCAAATAGAAAATGGCTATACCCTCTGCATCATGCACCGCCAACCCTATACCCATCTTTTACTCGAGCAACTTCTGCCTGACGGAAGTACCATCCTGCACGGCGAAAAAAGGCTAGAACGTGCCGAACTCGAGGACTTTTTGGCGATCAATACCAACAGCCTTTTGGACATCCAAGCTGCCCTACAAAAAACCGACGCTTGACGAGTTGCATTTTAGGATGTTAAAGTCCTCCCTCGCGCAGCATCAATGCCCACCCTGTGCGTGGCAAGAGACCTAGGGCGGTTAGCTCAGCTGGTTAGAGCACCCCGCTGATAACGGGGAGGTCCGCGGTTCGAGTCCGCGATCGCCCACCACAACAAACCCCTCGAGCTTTTGGTTCGAGGGGTTTACTGCATGGCTCGAGCTACTTAATATACTGTTAAATAAATTCGTAGAATTTTTGCGAGCTATGCGAGTGAACACAAAGTACATTGTTGACGAGTGCGGAGACTCTTTGGAGCGAAGCGGAAAATAGTCAAAGCATTTAGTAAACAATGTACTGAGCAGTGTCGAAAGCCGAATTCTCGAGTATGGCGAATGGAATCTGGTGTTTTGGTACTGCAACCCAAGCCTTGGCAACGATGGCTGGAGCTTTTTAGCGTCTGATTTGACATGGTTGCAAAGCACCTTAAAAACCGAGCGCCCAAGTGTTATTTTTAGCCACGCACCTTTTTCGGGGGCTTCGATGCTCGGTAATTTTTATTTCGAGCCACTGCCCAAATATGGTGGCTACGCGCCCAGTGCCGAATTGCGTTCAATCCTCGAGAACAGCCGAGTCGAGCTTTGTATTGCTGGGCATTGCCACTGGAACAGTCTCATACCAAATTAAGGTAAAGAATCGCTTTTTGATTCTTTACCCGACCAAGCGACCACGCCCGAAGGTGCGCGTATGTGGTCAAGAACGGGAGTATTAACGATACCGAATTTAACGCGAGAAGCGCGAACAGCCCGCGAGGTGCTGTTTTGTGAGCAAGAACGACAGTTTGCCGTTCTTCAGGCAAACGAGAGTGATTAAGTTAATTCGGTATC
>JAYWGM010000059.1:0-20243 GCA_043778225.1 Deinococcales bacterium
CACTGCTTGTAATGCTTCTCGAGTTCTTCAGTTGTGTGGTGCGCGGTCAGAGGTGTGCCTAATCTTGACATTCCGTATTATCTACCTAAAGTTGGTATAATCCGTTTTGCTAATTCTAAGTTTAACTCTGAAGAACCTAGCGAGTCACTAAAGGAAGTTAATTCACAAAGCAACAAACTTGCTAAAGCTATTCTAGCAACTGCGGACACCATACCAATTCCAGATGTTGGTTTCAGTAAAGAGGAATGGGATCGTAAGCGAATAGATATTTTGGAACATGAAATATGGTTTTTGTGTATTTCACAGTTTCAGGAGTTGCTAGAGCATTGCAATTCGACTGAAGATTTTGAACGGGAACTATTTAGATTACGAAGTATCACATTTGGGTTGTCTGATTTTCTTTGGGAATGGGATTACATTCGTAACCTCGCGTAGTCAACTTGTACCGTACCCAATAGGTATGAGTTCTATACATATGAAAATGTGTTCAGCGCTGGCTCAAGATACAAAATACCTCAAATTTCAACTCGAGTAGGCTTTCTTCTATTTCTTTGGCGTATTCTAAGGGCGTGAGTTCTCCTACCAAACCCAGTGAGCCAAAAATAGATTCTCAACAAATGATTGCCGATTTACTGTCCACCCTGCGCCTCGTCTGGGATGCCAGTGCGCTCCACTCAAGTATCATTCTCGTCTCGAGTTTGCTGACCGCATTTGCCCCTGCTGCAACCCTCTGGATTGGCAAGTTGCTGTTGGATGCGGTGGCATTAGCAACCCAAGGTAAGCTCGAGGGTGGCTTAGAGGCACTGACCACGCTGCTCATTATTCAGGTTGGCATCGGGGCGCTTCTGGTGTTGCTTGGGGCATTGCAGGGCGCATCTCGAGAATTGCTGGGCGATGCGCTTCAAAACCGTATTACGATGCAGATTTTGGGCAAAGCCGCCAATCTCGAGGTCGAGCAATTCGAGAATGCCAAGACTTACGATGCCTTAAAAAATGCCTATAACGAAGTCGGTTTTCGTCCGATGAACGTGGCGACACAAGTGCTGGCGCTGGCTCAAGCCATCATTACGCTGGGTTCAATTGGTGTGCTGCTGGCACAACTGGGTTGGTTGGTGCTGCTTCTCACATTGGTTGCCACGCTGCCGGGCGTGGTGGTCTCAAATCGCTTTGGGGCAGAATCCTACCGCCTGATTCGCCGCCGCACTCCCGATGCTCGAGTGCAGAACTATTTGGGAACGCTTCTGACCTCCGATGCCTTGGTTAAAGAAGTGCGTCTGTTTGGTTTCGAGCCATATTTAATTGAGCGCTGGCAGATGTACTACCAAAAATTTCGGGCGCAACTTGTGCCGTTAATCATGCGCCGTTCTGGTTGGAGTTTTGCCGCCAGCCTTGGCTCGAGTTTACTGATTGGTGTGGCTACGCTTTCGGTGCTGGCTCGAGCGGCTGCTGGGGCGATTACGGTTGGTGATTTTGCGCTTTTTATTGGCGGTTTAGCCCAAGTCCAAGCCCAATTCTCGAGCCTGCTGTCGGGTGTTTCCAACATTTATCAAAGTTTACTGTATATGCGAAATTTGTTTGAATTTCTCGAGTTGCCACAGCGCGACCTCAATGCTGGCTTGGTCTGGTCTGAACCGATTGAAAGCATCGAATTCGAGAATGTTGCTTTTCGCTATCCTCTTACCAGCAAAGACGTGCTAAAAGGCGTAAATTTTAAGATTGTCAAAGGGCAGGCACTGGCTTTGGTCGGCGAAAATGGGGCGGGCAAAACCACGGCTGTTAAACTTTTAACCCGCCTTTTTGAACCGACTTCGGGCAGGATTTTACTCAATGGCTTGGATGCCAGTGCCTATTCGCCGCGCAGTGTCCAAACCCAAATGAGCATTATTTTCCAAGATTACGGGCAGTACCAGATGACGGCTCGAGAAAATGTCGCACTGGGCGAACTAACGCGGATTACCGACACATCAGCCCTCGAAGAAGCGGGGGCGCAAAGTGGCGCAAATGAATTTGTCGAAACCTTGCCAAATGGCTACGACACGATGCTTGGGCGAATGTTTGAAGGCGGGCGGCAGCTTTCTGGTGGGCAATGGCAACGGCTCGCGCTCTCGAGGTTGTATTTTCGCCATGCCAGTGTGCTGGTTTTTGATGAACCAACCGCCGCTCTGGATGCCCAAGCCGAATTTGACACGATTGAGGCGCTTCGCACCCAAGCCGCCGACCGAATGACGGTTTTGATTTCGCATCGCTTTAGTACCGTGCGCCTCGCCGATACGATTTTGGTTCTCGAGCATGGCATTATTGCCGAGTCGGGTTCGCATCAGGCTTTGGTGGCAAGCGGCGGGATGTACGCCCAATTGTTTAAGCTCCAAGCCAAAGGGTATCAAGCCACTTAATCCTCATCGCTGCTGCTGGTGGCTGTGGCGCGTTGCCCAGCCAGCCACTCGAGACCCGCCCAAATAAATTCGTCAAGGTCGCCATCCAGCACATTGGCGGGGTTGTGCTGCATTACCCCCGTGCGGTGGTCTTTGACATATTGCTTATCCAGCACATAACTGCGAATTTGGCTGCCCCACTCGATACTTTTTTGTTGCCCACGGGCTTTGTCTTCGATTTCACGCTTTTTACGCATTTCCATTTCGTACAATCTCGAGCGCAAGACGGTAAAGGCTTTGTCCTTATTTTTAAGTTGGCTGCGCCCATCTTGGCAAACCACAACAATCATGTCGGGTGTGCCAGCTTTATAGGTTAAACGCACCGCGCTGTCGGTGGTGTTGACCCCCTGTCCGCCGTGTCCACCAGCCCTAAAAACATCTATCCGAACATCGGCGGGGTTAATTTCGACTTCCGAGGCATCCTCGATTTCGGGCATGATTTCGATGCTCGAGAAACTGGTTTGGCGTTTACCTTGGGCGTTAAATGGCGAGACCCGCACCAAGCGATGCACCCCAGCTTCGCTTCGCAATAAACCATACGCCCGTTCGCCGCGCACAATCAATTCGGCATAGGTAATTCCAGCTTGGTCGCCGGCGGTATAATCCAACAACTCGACTGCAAAATCATGGCGTTCGGCATAGCGCTGTACCATCCGCAACAGCATTTGCGCCCAGTCTTGGCTTTCTGTGCCACCCGCGCCTGGTTTAATCACCAAAATAGCAGCAGCCTCGGCATGATGGACATTAAATAGTGTTTCTTTGTAGAGCGCATCCACCCGAGTTGTTGCCTCGAGTAAATCTGGCTCGAGTTCGGCTTTTTCATCATCAGATGCCAACTCGAGCATTTCGCCCAAGCCCAGCACATCCGACTCGAGCCGCACAAAATCGTCGACCACACGGCGCAAGGTGGTACTTTCTTTGGTCACATGGCGGGCATTGCTCGCGTCGTTCCACAGATTTGGGTCGTTGAGCGAAACCTCGAGAAGATCTAAACGGGCTGTTTTACCAGCGATGTCAAAGATACCCCCGAAGGTTTTCAAGTTTTTCTTGTAATTGGGTCATAAGTCCTCCGCGACAAATGGTCGCAACTTAGGATTCTAACACGAAGATTTGTCATCTCTTGTTGTTCTCATGCTTTCTCGAGTAAAGTACGAAGGGGATTTGATGAAACGTACACCACTCGATGTTCGACACCAAGAATTTTCTAATGCGCTTTCCGGGTACTCCAAAAGAGACGTGCGCGAATTCTTGACCAGTGTTGCCGAAGACCTCGAGGAATACGAACGTGGCATGAGAACCACCCAAGAGCGAATTGGATACCTCGAAGCCCAAGTCAACGAACTGCGCCAAGGCGAAGAAACCCTCAAGCGGGCAGTGGTCAGTGCCGAACGCATCGCCAACGAAATGAAGCTCAATGCCGAACGCGAAGCCTCTTTGCGGATTAAAAATGCCGAACACCAAGCCCAAACCCTGATTCAAGAAGCCGAGAATCAAAAAGAACAATTGCTGCGCGAAGCCTTAAACAAGGCTCGAGACATTCGGGTCGAAATGGATCGTCTGCGTTCACAGCGTTCAATGTTTGCTTCGCAATTCAAGGCGTTGTTGCAAAGCCATATGGAAAATATAGACCGAGGCGAAGACAAAGGGACTTGAGTCTCGAGTCAGTCATATCGGTCTGGTCTCGAGTCACATCATATCGGTCTGGTCTCGAGTCAGTCATATCGGTCTGGTCTCGAGTCACTTCAATCACCATCGAAGCGCATTTGCCACCAAAGCCAAACGAATTCTTGAGGGTTCGCAAGGTTTTTTCGGGTGGAAAAGGGCTGTTGGTAAAATTTAATTTGCCTTGGGGCTTTAGGAAGTCACAATTTTGCAAGTTGTGAATGTGCGGAATAACGCCATGCTGCATGGCTTTTATGGCATAAATCGTCTCTAAAATTCCCGAGGCTGCCAAGGTGTGACCGATTTTACTTTTTGGGGCATAAATCGGAATATACGGAAACAACTCTGAAAGCACTTTGTATTCGACTGCATCACCAATTGGGGTCGAAGTCGCGTGGGCGTTGATGGCATGAATTGTACCCACTTCACGGACGGCTTTTTGGATTGCCAAAATTGCGCCACGACCATCCTGATGTGGCGAGGTTGCATCGTGTGCGTCGGATGCCATACCAACTGGGTAGAGCCGTGCGTAAACGGTGCTGCCATAGGCTTTGGCTTTGGCTGGGCTTTGTAAAATTAGGGTAGCTGCGCCTTCGCCCATACAAAAACCTTCGCGCCGTTGGTCAAATGGAGCGCTTAAATTACCAAGCGCATTGATATAAGCAAAGTATTTCATCGAGAACGAAAAACAACCCGCGTCGGCTGCCCCAACCACCACATAATCGTATTCCTCGAGTAACTTCATGGCGCTGTCTATTGAAATTAAACCAGTGCTGCACGAAGCAAAAAGCGAATACGACACACCTTGAAAATTATATTGACACGCCACTTGGTTACAAGCAATATCGGGCAGCCGATTGACGATGGCGAGCGGGTGAACCCGGCGGTTCTCGACAAATTTTGGAATTGCATCTTCGATAAATTCTGAATCGTTAGAAACGGTCGAGATAATCACCGCCACATTGGTGCTGTGCTTGAGTCCAGAATGCTCGAGTGCCTGAGCCGTGGCGTGCATCGCAAGGCGTTGGGTGCGGGTTAAACCTTTGTCTGAAAATCCTATCGGTAGGCGAACATCGGCTTGATTGGCTTTGATGCCTCGCTTAATTTTTCCATTGACAAAAAAATCCAAGTCGGACACAAAATCGGTCTCGTTCAGCAGGTTCTCAAAGCACATTTGCGGGTGATGACCTAACCCGTCGATCATTCCGTAGCCTACTACATTAGCAATCATTACGGTTATCTTACGTTAAAACAGGCGATGGCTGACACTTTTTAGGGCTTAGATTCGGTAGACTCGAGAACGTGATTGTTCTTTCAAACAAATTTGCTCCTGCCACTCGCTTACTCTGGCATTCTGGGGTGCTTGGTGCGCTGGATGGGATTGCCAAAGCGGGTTTCTCGGCAGCCGAAGTCTGGGCAAGCCACATCAGCGAGTCTCGAGTCCCACCGCTTTTGGTTAAGCAACGCGCCAATGAACTGGGCTTAGCTTTATCGTTGCACGCCCCGAGTTACGACCTGAATCCGCTCTCGAGCAATCCAGAAATTCGCAGTCTATCGCGCCGCTTGGTGCTTGATTCGCTCGAGGTAGCGGCACGGCTCGAGGCAAAAATCGTGGTGGTGCATCCGGGGGCGCTTTCGAGCAGCACCGACGACCCCGAGGAATACTGGGGACGGCTCGAGGAGTACGCAGTTCAACTCGATGCTCGGGCAGCCCACTTGGGTTTAACGGTAGCGATTGAAGCCATGGAAAAAAAACGGCTACAATTTGTGACCAGCATTTCCAGTCTCGAGCGTTTATCAAGGCTACTGAATTCGGTCAGCGCCAGACAAGTCGGCATTTGCCTCGACATCGCCCATGCTGGCACACTTGGCGACCCCGAAGAATTTTTAGCAACTGTTCCAAGAATTGTGCATCTGCATTTATCAGACACCAGCGACGAAAAGACCCATGCGCTGTTGGGCGAAGGGCGTTTGAACTTAGCCGCCATTGTCCCAAAGTTACTCGAGAAAATCTCTAAAACCACTGGGCTGATTGTGATTGAAGGGCGCTTGGCTTCGGATGAAGCTCGAGCCATTGCAGTCGCCGCAAGTTATTTGGCGCGATTTAGTTCTTGAGTTTAGGCTTGGCGCTGTTGCGTCCCATAAAAAAGCCGACCAGCAGACCGACCAAAAGCGGTATAGCAACCGTCAAAATCAGTGTGCCAACCCGAATTGAACTGTCAAAGAACGGGATATAAAAACCCCAAGTAAAAAACAGAATGACGGCTAAAATTGCAACAACCACAAGACCCGAAATAATCGCTTTCATGACATCAGTATACGCATAAACCAGCCCAAAAGTTCCCAGCCTTTAGACCAGAACCGACAATGCCAGTTTTTCCATTTTTCTAAATGGCTTCCAGTCTTTTTTGGTCTGATGATCAAAACCCAATAAATGGGTTAAGCCATGGCTGGCAAGCACAATCACTTCGGTTTCTAGGTCATGACCATGCTCGAGGGCTTGAACTTGGGCGGTCTCGAGGCTGATGTAAATATCGCCCAAGACTGGCGGCATAAACGGGTCGCCCGGTTCCCACTGCGGAAAAGTTAAGACATCGGTCACGGCATCTTCGCCCCAGAACTCGAGTTTTAAGGCTCTGAGCCGTGCATCGGTGGATAAGACCAGACAAACCGCACTCGAGACGGCGTGGTTTTTTATTAAAAAACCAAGGACACGCCGTAATTTGGGGCGCAAGCCAACTGGAACTTTGGTTTCAGCAACAATCTCGAGCATAAAGCGCGTGGGAAAAAAGGTGAAAGGGGAAAAAGGTTAAAAGCTTTTACTTTTCACCCTTTCACCTTTTGACCTTTTCACCCTCTCTTATCACCTCCCAACCAAACTCAGAATACGCGGCTCAGGGCGGTAGTACAAAAAGTTAATCGGCAAGTACGAACCACTGGCTGGCACAATTTCGATTTCGATTCGGTCGCGGTCATTGGCGCGGTAAACCACCACGGGTAAATCGTTGCGATACAGCGTGCCACTGTCGGGCAGGGCGGTAAAAACCCCATTGATTTTCATTGCTCCAGCATATGGACCACCACGCGGCACAAGCGCCCCGACTGTGCCTCGGGCGTTCTCGAGAATAATCGAGTAGGTCACGCCAAAATTGCCTTTGAGGTTCATTTGCTCACCGGTCAGGGCATCGCGCCCAATGATGTTCGGGTCGTAGTTGCCATCGCCAATAATCTGACGAATCGCCGCCCCAGTCTGGACTTGATTTAAGTCCACGCGGATACGCCGCACTGCTCCATAAAATGTGCCACGCTGATGAATCCCATCTCGAGGTAAAGCTGGTAAATTGCGTAAGGTCGTGAGCATTAAAGCGCCAGCTAAATCACCCAGGCTAGGCGTGACCAAGGCTTCATCTAAGAAAAAAATTGAGCTTTGGATTCGTCCGTTGCTCTCGAGGTCAAACATCAGGTTTAAGCCTTCGCCTGTATCGAGCGAATTAGAAAGGTAAAGTGGCGCAGCTTTGCCCGGCTCGAGTACCAGTGTTTCTAAGCCGCTCGAGGTTAGAAAATCGAGCAAACTTGCCCGCCCAAGGGTTGCTACCACGGTCGTGGCACTGGTCACCCCAAAGCGTGAAACCTTGACCGCCACGGGGGTTGTCTCGAGGTTTGTGACCCAAACCATCAGCCGCCCCAAGGAATTCATACCATTGGTGTGGTACGCCATTAAGCGTGCCGCACCATTGATCACTTCTTCGTAGAGTAAGCCACTGCGGTCGGGTTCTTCGGGTGAATCCGAAAAAATAAGCGGTACAGCTTCGTCTTCACGGCTGATTTGGGCTTGTGGGTAGGTCAGCACATTGCTGTCTGGGAAGGTTCGCCCGACGGGCACAAAACGTAAGCCAAATTCTTTAGCGGTATACAGCACTTCGTTGCTGACTTTAATGTTGACAATAAATGGCTCGGAGATTAAACCATTGCGATTGGTGACCACCAGCGCAATGCTTTTGATACCACCACTAAAATAGGCATCCTCGCGCCCTGTAAAACGCTCCAAGGTAATCGGCACACCATTGGGGTCGTAACTGTACTCGATGATTCGCACAGGTTCGCCAATTTTGTATTCTTTTTTATCGGTTGCAAAACGTGCCACTGGTAAACTGGTATCGACACTGCCGTCTCGAGCCACAGTAATACTAATCAAGCGCTGGATGGTATCAAACGAAACCGTGGCATTGAGGGCTTGGTCTAACACCCGTGCGACCACAAACATATTGCCCTCGAGTACCGTAGCGACTTCACTCAGTGGCACTTGCCGCCCATTGAGACGGGCTAAACGTAAACTTGGATAAATATCGAGTTTGCCAAAGCGTAAACCATCGGGAAAATCACGCACGGTTTCGATTGGAATGGCTAAAACCCGCCCGAGTTCACGCAAGGGCAGCACCGTTCGCCCATCCACAGTACGCGCACTCGAGCTAAATTGCACCCGTGAGCCATTCAAAAAACCGAAATTAGCATCCAAGGGCCAGACCAATTGCCGAGTTGCCAAACGGGTGGCTTGGCGGGCTGGCTGGGTGCTTTGCGCTAAGGCAATGGCAGAAAATAAAAGCGCGAGCATAAACGCATTTCGCGCCAAAAAGGTCAACTTCACATTGCCCAAGATAACAAATTTTGGTGTGACAAAACGACCTACCCCTCAGGCTCGGGTGTATGCCGCCATAAACTTGGCTCGAGCTTGGCGGGTTACTTCGAGGTTTGAAGCTGGTTCGGCAATCAGTTTTGGGCTTGGCAGCATGGTGCTGGTTTCTTGGGCATTCTTGTATGTGCCGATCGCTAGACCCGCCAATAAAGCCGCCCCTCGAGCGCTGGCATGGCTTGTGCCACTCGAATAAAGTGGGGTCTCGAGACAGTCGCACAGCAGTTGCCGCCAACGTGGCTCGAGTGTCCCGCCACCGACCAATTGCAAAGCTGGAAGCTCGAAGTTAGTTTGTTGTAAGGCACTCATGCCATCAGCAATGCTAAAAGCCACGCCTTCCAGAGCCGCCCGTGCCAAATGAGCTTGGCGGTGTTGTAAACCTAAATTCAAAAACGCACCTCGAGCCTGTGGGTTTAAGTGTGGGGTGCGCTCACCACTGAGATACGGCAAAAAAATCAGGTCTTGTGAATCTGGCACTTCAAATGCCAAGTGATGAAACTCAGCCCAGTCTAAGCCCAGCCAACCCCGCACCCGCTCGAGCGCCAGTCCAGCATTCTGCATGGCTGCCATGGCATAGTAACCATGCTCGAGAACCGTGCGGTAACAATGGATATTGGCTTGATAGGTAGCAGTTTCTCGGGCGATAATAATTTGCGCCCCAGTGCCAACACTCAGTTGGGCTGTGCCAGCTTGTAGAATGCCATTGCCAAGCATTGCACAAGGCGTGTCGCCGCCGCCAGTGGCGACGGGAATACCAGCCACCAAGCCAAGATGCTCGGCGGCTTTTTTGGTCAATAGCCCAGCTATGGTACTCGAGCCGCGAAGCTCGGGCAATAGGTTTGGCAGTTCTAATTGCTCGAGAACATCGAGCGCCCAAGTATTCTGCTCGAGGTCATAAAGTAAGGTTGCCGAAGCATCCGAAGGGTCGGAAGCAAACATACCCGTTAAGCAAAATCGCAGCCAGTCTTTGGGCAGCAGCGCCCAGCGCAGACCCTCAAAACTCGAGAATTTCTTGCACCACAATAAAGTCGCGCCCATCATTCCGGTCACAATTGGATTACCCAAGCGCTCGAGTTGCCGTGGAGTTAGAGCCAAATACGGCTCGAGAACCGCCTCGGAACGCCCATCCGACCATAAAATCGCATCTCGAGTCGGTCGCCCGACAGCATCGCACAGCACCGTTCCGTGCATCTGCCCAGACAGACCAATGGCACGTACCTCGGCGCTGTGCTGACCAATTGCTTCTCGAGCCGCCGCGCCAATCGCCGCCCACCACTCGAGCGGATTGCTTTCTGACCAGCCAGACTGTGGCGCATTGACCGCATAGGTTCTCGAGGCTTGTCCTAAAACCAGACCCTCGAGACTGAGCAGCAAGGCTTTGCACGACCCCGTACCAAGGTCAAGTCCTAGGAGCATAAAAGAAGGGAAAAAGGGAAAAAGGGAAAAAGGGAAAAAGTTTCTCGAGTAAGGTATTTTACTTTTAACCCTTTAACCTTTTGACCTTTTAACCTGCTCTTCACGCCAGTATCGTGACCTGTGCCGCTCACGCCAGTATCTCTGGTGCGATGTCTTCGACTTTCATTGCTCCAGTCATAATCGCTACGGTGTCGGACATACTGATTTTCTTGGGGTTGACCACGGCGGCGCGTTTGCCGAGGCGCTGAATATGAATTCGGTCGGCGAGTTCAAACACATGGGGCATATTGTGGCTGATCAAAATAACAGGTAAGCCGTTATCGCGCACCCGACGGATTAAATCCAGCACCATATTGCCTTCTTTGACCCCCAGCGCTGCTGTTGGTTCGTCCATAATCACCACATGGCGGGCAAAAGCTGCGCTTCGTGCCACTGCCACGCCCTGACGCTGCCCACCGGATAAGGTCTCGACTGCTTGGCTCATGCTGCGAATGCCGATTTTTAAGCCATCCATGTGGCGCGTGGCTTCCTCGAGCATTTTTTTATGGTCAATCACCCGAAAGAGTTTAGCTAAAAATCCAGAGCGCAAAATTTCGCGCCCCAAAAATAAATTTTCAGCAATTGTCATTGCGGGAGCAACCGCTAAATCTTGATAAACCGTCTCGATACCATGGTGGCGGGCATCTATCGGGCTGCGAAATTTAACGGGTTTACCATCGAGCATGATTTCGCCAGAATCGGGGATGGTTGCGCCAGATAAGGCTTTAATTAAGCTGCTTTTGCCAGCGCCGTTGTCGCCGATGACCGCCAAAATTTCGCCAGCTTTGAGTTCAAAATCTGTGCCATCCAGCGCCGTCACTTGTCCATAGCGCTTGACCAAATTTCGGGCTTGGAAAATCGTGTCTTGGTTCATTTTTAACTCCTCGAGCTTTACTTTTTCTTAGAAAGCTGGTCGGCAGTGACTGCCAGAATCACCAAAATACCAGTAATCAAAATCTGAAAAACACTTGGTACACCCGTCAGGGTTAAACCATTGCGAAAAACCCCGATGATAATCGCCCCAAGCAGCGTACCAAAAATCACGCCTCGCCCACCAAATAGGCTTGTACCACCCAGCACCACGGCGGTAATCGTCTCGAGGTTATCGGTTTGTCCAGCATTGGGATCGCCAACTCCGGTTCTCGAGATTAAGAGCCAGCCAGCCAGCCCATAAATCAGACCTGCCAAGGTGTAGACCAACAGCAGCACACGCTGGGTTGGAATACCAGTTAAACGAGCAGCTTCGGGGTTGTTGCCAACGGCGTACAAGTGTCGCCCGGGGGCAGTTTGACTCAGGATAAACCAGACAAATAAATACAGGCTAATCATCGTAATCACGCCGTAATTGATGACTGTGCTGCCTAGGCTAAAGGTGTTGCCAAAAACCAGCAGCGCCGAATCTGGAGCATCTATCGTGACCGTCTGGGCGCTCGAGTAAATCTGGGTTAAAGCAAAAGCGATATTTAATGTGCCAAGCGTGACAATAAAAGGCGGTAGTTTAATGCGGGTAATCAGCATTCCGTTCAGGAATCCAAAACCAGTCGTGACCGCTAAGCCGCACAAGATTGCCAGCATTGGTGGTAAGCCCAGTTGGGTGGCAAATTTACTCATTACCATTGTGCCAAGTGCCATCACCATACCGCAGCTTAAATCAATTCCAGCCGTTAAAATCACCAGCGTTTGTCCGATTGCCATGACCCCAATGACCATGACTTGTTGCAGAATTAACGAAAAATTTTGGGCTGTAAAAAAACGATCTGATTGGGTGCTAAAAACAATCACCGCTAAAAGCAATGCCATGAATGGACCCAACACCGAAATGCTGGGAAGTTTCTCGAGCCAATTGGTTTTATTTGCATTTGACATGGTTATTTCCTAAGAGGTTTTGAGGGCGCTGATTTTGCACCCTCGCTTTTTTTGGAGGAGTGGGAAACCGACTTACCCCCAAGTCGGTTTCCCAGATACGAATTTGAGTTTAGTTGCCCCAGCAGTTGGCAAGTCCAAAGGCGACATTCTTGCTGCCAATGCCAGCAATGGCGCGTTTGGCAATCAAGGTCACGCCGGTGTCCACGTAGCCTTTGGCTTTAACACCAGTCTTGGCGTATTTCACGCCAGCCGCCACGCCCAAGGCAGCCATCTTGAGTGGGTATTGTTGGCTGGTTGCGACAATTACGTTCTTGTCTACGTTGCGAACGCCTTCACAGCCACCGTCTACGCTAAAAATAGCGGCGGTTTTCTTGGCGGCTTTCAGGGCTTGGAATGCACCGGCGGCGGCTGGTTCGTTGATTGTGTAGACAACATTAATATCTGGGTTCTTCTGGAGGCAGTTTTCCATCGCAGTCTGCCCTTTGGCTTGGTCGCCAAAAGTATCTTGGCTGCAAACAACCTGTGGTGTGGTTGCCAAATCTTCGGTGTCAGCATCAATGTTGGTTGCCCCTAAACCAGCCAAAAAGCCGTTGTGACGAGCAATTCCAACTGGATGACCGGGAAACAAATCGAGCATTGCAATTTTTAGGGTTTTGCCTTTGAGTTGGGCGGCGGCGTATTCGCCAATCAAAACGCCAGCTTTGAAGTTATCGGTGGCATACAAGGCATCCACAGCATCGGCTGGTTCGGTTGGGGAATCAAGGGCAATCACTTGGACACCAGCCGCTTGGGCTTTTTTGATGGCTGGAACAATCGCTTTGGAATCGGACGGCGTAATCAAAATCGTTTGTGCGCCGGCAGCGACCATGTTTTCGATGGCAGCCACTTGTCCAGCGTTGTCGCCGTCTTGTTTACCGGCGGCGCTCAAGAATTTTGCACCCAAACGTGTGGCTTCCTTAGAAGCGCCTTCTTTCATTTTGACAAAGAACGGGTTGCTTTCGGTTTTGGTGATTAAACCGATGATTGGGCTTTTACCTTGGGCGAGAGCAAGGCAAACGGTGGTTGCGCCAAGGGCGACTAAAACAGCAATTTTACGCATGGTGGTTCTCCTAATTTGAAAGAGGGCGAATTGCCGACAAGACCAGACTTAAAGAGGGCATTCACTCCCTCGAGAAATGGGTTAAGGCGGTGGAGCGGTGCTGGAGCGGCGAATAAAGTTGGTGGCTAAACGAATCTGAATCGGGTGTTGGGTTCTGCCGCGCTCGAGGCGGTCTAAAAGTGTTTCACACGCCAAATATGCCAATTCATACGCCGGTTGGGCAA
Source organism: Deinococcales bacterium (assembly GCA_043778225.1). GTDB lineage: Bacteria > Deinococcota > Deinococci > Deinococcales > JAAFIG01 > JAAFIG01. Next base: position 13,429 of record JAYWGM010000059.1, read on the forward strand.
CCACGGTAATGCTGGGTTGCAACAATTTTGCCCAACGTGAATCGTCAAAACCAACCATGCTCAGGTCTTGGGGGATTCGCAACCCAAGGTCTCGAGCCGCAAAAATTGCACCGATGGTCATTTCGTTGTTGCCGACAAAAAGGGCAGTTGGTCGCTGGTCGGCGGGGCGCGAAAGGAGATTATGGGCAGCTAACCTGCCGCCATCATCGCGGTGATTGCCGATTTGCACCAAGTTATCGCGGTATGGAATCCCAGCTTCTAAAAGCGCTTCGCGGTAGCCCGTATGGCGCTCGACAGCGGTCGAAATATCAAAGCTACCAGCAATCATGCCAATCCGTTGGTGTCCTAGGCTGGTGAGGTGCTGCACCGCCGTTCTCGAGCCACCAATGTTGTCCACCATGACGGTGTGTGCATCTTTTAGCCCACTGGCGCGGTCAAGTTCGATAACTGGCAAATTGCCGACCAATTTTAGGTTTTCTTGTGCGCCTGCTGTCGGCATAATAATCAAGCCCTGCGGCATATGGCTGCGTAGACTCTCGAGCGCTTTGCGTTCTTTTTCGGAGTCCTCATCGGTGTTAAACATAAAAACGGTGTAATCGCGTTTGGCGGCGGCATCCTGAACCCCTTTGGCGAGCATTGCGTTACCGGGGTTTAAGACATCGGAAATAATTAAACCGATGCTCTGGCTCTGACCACGCCGCAAAGCACTGGCAAGCTGATTGGGTTGGTAGCCAAGTTGGTTGGCTATCTCGAGAACCCGTTCGCGGGTTTTCTGGTTGACCAAATCCGGACGGGTAAAAGCCCTCGAGACCGTGGCTCGAGAAACTTTGGCAAGACTTGCTACTTGGTCAACATCAATCATGGCTTCCATTTGTAGAGCGTATCCGATTATCCTGCATTCGATTGCAGTAATAAGGTCTTAGAAATACCGTCTCTCAAGCCATAAATAGCTGGGCAGAACAGTTCTTTTGGTTTAAGTTGCAATCGTTTGCAAAGTATACTCAGACTTGATGGCAGTTTGCAAGTATTCTGGAATACAAAAACAAAAAACCCCTCGAGACACTCGAGGGGCATAAAAGGAAGGAAGTTCCCAAGTTGTTTGTTTAGCGTCCCACACCAGTTGCGAGGCTCAAGGCTTTCTCGAGTTTCAGCCAGATAAACTCGTTGGGGTCTTTAACATCTGCGCCGCGTCCACCTTTGGCATCATAATTATTATCGTTGGCAACCAGAATCGTGGTGCTGTTCAGGACAATCACATTTTCGATCGTCACAAACGGAAATTGGAAAATGCCATCTTTGGTGCTGGGGGCAAGTTTATTGGCATCGGTAATGTTCATCAGATCAGCCACCAATTCTTTTTGGGCAACGCCAGCCGTATCTTTTTTGGAGAGGTCAATTTTATAAATCCGTTTGAACTTGGCGGTTGCTCCCGAGCCATTATCGCGCTCGATGACTAAGTATTCGTTCTCGTTAATGACGGTAAAATCGCCAATCGCGTTGGCAACGTCTTCGAGTTTATAAAAAGCAGCTATGCCAACAAATTTCTTGGTCGCCACATCAAATTCGTTGATTCGCAACAAACCAGCCGTGTCGGTCGAAACACTGCCCTCAAGCATCGCAAAAATCTTGGTTTTGCTCGGGTTAGTTGCCATGCCCTCGTAGCCCCTCGAGCCACCAAGGTTAGCGACCGACATTCCGCCTGGGTTTGGCGAGGAAGCCAGTACACCAGAGTTATTGGGTGAGCGCACCAAGTCCTTGGTTGGGTCTTTGCCCGCTCCAAAGTCTGGGGTGGCAATCGGCGCAGCCAGCAATTTGCCAGTTGTGTCAAAATTCAGTAAGTACGGACCGAATTCGTCGCCAATCCAGATTGTGCCGTCTTGCGCCAAAATAAAGCTCTCGGGGTCAAAATCAAAGCCAGTCAATAAGCGCTCGGTGGTGTTTTCATTGACGATAATAAACGGGATTTTTTTGTCGGGGTCGCGTAAGCCAATAAAACTGTTGACAGTTACTGTACCAGCCCCACCTGTAGCAATTTTAGCGTTGAGGGTGATGTTATGCAGGCGCAACAAGTAATCAGCGCTGTTGTACTTTGTGCCAAAGCCATTATCCGAGAGCATCCAGTAGTTGCCATTGGCGGCAAATTGGATGCCGCTAAAACCTTGCACAGGTTGGCTCGAGAAACGGGTGCTATCGGCTTTGCTGCCGTTGGCGTTAAATTGCCCACTGGCAGGACCGGTGGCAAAAGTATCGGCTGGCAGCAGCGAAAACCCAATTAGCTCGGTTTTGAGGCTTTGTGCGAGGACGGTAGCCGTGGCAAGAATGCCAAATGCGGTCAGGATTTTTTTCATACACTGTGCATTGTGGCTGTGGCTGGTCAGGTTTAGGTCAATCACACAAACTTGACAAAGCGCTAGAGCGATAGCGAGCGCGGTAAAGACGTGGCGACATTTTTGAGGCTTGTGCAAAAACAGCATAAAACCGCGCTAGACTCTGAAAGCCAGACTCAAATGCCACATCCAAAACACTCGAGTCTTGGGTAATCAATAAGCGCTGGGCGTGTGCCAAACGGTGTTGGGTCAGAAATTGGTGAATTGTCAGCCCAAAGGCTTGTTTAAATACGGTCATGGCATAATTGGGGTTTAAGCCAAAATCTCGAGCCAGCGTCGTGGCAGTGATTGGCTTGGTGTACTCTTGGGCAATCACTTGTGCAAGTTGCTCGGCAGTGCTGCGTCGGCTGTCGTCAAGAATCTGATTGTGTGTCGAATCCTCGAACTGGGCAAAGCGGTGTAAAAAGGCTTCGGCTTCGAGCATCACGGCACGGTGCTGGCGAATTGGGTCGGTGTTGGTTTGTGGGCGAACGGACTGTTGTAAATCCATTGCCCAGCGCTCAAATAAAGCACAATCCAAACTTGGGTTGTGGCTGCGGCGAATCTGAGGTGTGCCATGCAGCAAAGCATTTCTAAGGTGACTTGGAATATCCCAGCGCAAGAATTCGGTCAGCGGAATGTGTAAAACGCCAAGTTTTGATGCGGGTTGGCAATAAATAATACGGTGCGGTGTGATTGCCCAATATGCCGTGACTTCGGCTGCCCGCAACACCACTCGAGTCCCGCCCATCAGATAATGCAGTTCGCCACTGGCAATCAGATTGAGTTCTATTTCGCTGTGCTGGTGTAAATGCTCAATCACCCAAGGCTCGCCAAACCAGCCAAGTAAATTCATGCTTTTAAGTATACCTGAGTATCCAAGAAAATGAGTTTGGTCAACGATAAGACACTTTGGGTCAAGATCGCTAGACTGGGCTAAATCAAAAGGAGTCATCATGAGTCATTTACCCGACCTCTCGAGCCACTACGCCCTCCAACCCGAACAAATTACAGCTTTCCAGCGCGATGCGGTCACGCTGGTGCAGGGCTTAGCCAGTCCTGAAGAAATTGGTACTTACCGCGAGAAAATCAACCAAGCAGTCGCACAATTTAATCAAGAAACCCGCCCCCTGAGCGAACGAGACACCTATGGCATGGCATTTTTGCAGACCATGAACCTCTGGACTCGAGACCAAGCGGTACAGCAATTTAGTTTTGCCAAACGCTTTGCGCGGGTCGCAGCAGAACTGTTGGGTGTCTCTGGGGTGCGGATGTACCACGACCAAGCGCTCTACAAAGAACCCGGTGGTGGCGCAACCCCATGGCATCAAGACCAACATTATTGGCCACTCGATACTGATCGCACCATCACAATGTGGATGCCTCTGGTGGACATTCCAGCCGAAGTTGGGACACTGACTTTTGCCCCCGGTTCGCACACCCGAGGCTACCTTGGCGATTTACCGATTAGCAATAAATCTGATGATGTTTTTAAGGCTTTTATTCTCGAGAACGGTTGGGAAACCCGCACTTACGGAGCAATGAAGGCTGGCGATGCGACGTTTCATAGCGGTTGGATTCTGCACAATGCCCCCAATAACCCCTCGCTTACTTTTCGCCGCGAAGTGATGACGATTATCTATATGGCGCAAGATTCACGAGTAGGGATTGCTGACCATGCCAACCGTCAAAACGACCTTGCCGCGTGGTTGCCCGGTTGTCAGCCCGGCGATTTGGCTGCCAGTCCGCTCAATCCAGTCTTATACTCGAGCCAATGAATCACGATATTCGCATGACCGCCAAAAAAATCCAGTCTCGACTCGGGTGGATTGCAGGACTGGTTTACCGTCAGCATCAGCCACTCGAGCCACTGCGTTTTAAGCATATTCAACTCGAGAAGCCGCCACTCGAGGACGATGGCTTGGGGATAGCCCTTTTGCCACGCACGTATTGGGGTGGGCAGGACATCAATTTTGTGCTGCATGGCAGTTTTTGTGTACCAAACCATTTTGACCCAACTGCCCCGGTGGCTCTATTTTTGCCACTGGGCGAGGCTGGCGATTTTAGTCATGCCGAGGCGCTGGTTTATCTTGATGGTGTGCCGTTTGGTACAACCGACCGGCATCACCAAGAAGTTTTACTGACCCCTCAATTTGCCGATGGTGCAGTGCATTCGGTCCTGCTACATGGTTGGACTGGCACACTTGGGGCAATGGGCGGCGAGTCTGGCAGACAAATTTTTATTGGCGATTATGGCTTGGTGCAAATTGACCAAAACACCCGAGATTTTTTAGCCTTAGCACGAACAGCCTTACAAACCGCCAATTTGCTCGAGGAAGTCAACCCAACTAAAAATTTACTCTACAACGCCCTGAATATGGCTTTTATCGCCCTCGAGGCTCGAGATTTTTACGCTAGTGTACCAAAGGCGCTCGAGTTACTGCGGGCTGGCATTGCGGCATCGGGTGCGCCACTCGAACTCACCGTGATTGCGGCGGGTCATGCCCATATTGATGTCGCATGGCTTTGGACACTGGGGCAAACCCGCCATAAAGTTGCTCGGACTTTTCAGAATGTGCTGCGCCTGATGGAACAATTCCCAAGTTACCACTTTACCCAAAGCCAACCGCAGTTGTATCAGTATGCGCTCGAGGACAGCCCCGCGCTGTTTGAACAAATTAAAGCCAAAGTCAAGGCTGGGCGCTGGGAAGTGATTGGTGGAATGTGGGTCGAAGCCGATTGCAATATCTCGGGGGGCGAATCTTTGGCGCGGCAATTAATTTTAGGGCGCAAGTTTTTTACCGAGCATTTTGGGGCTGGCACAGAATCGCCCGTTTTGTGGCTACCAGATGTCTTTGGCTATGCTTGGAATTTGCCGCAACTGATGAAGCTGGCTGGTCTCGAGTATTTTTTTACGATTAAAATCGGCTGGAATCAGGTCAATCAATTGCCCTTTGATTCATTTTGGTGGCAAGGTATTGATGGCACAAAAGTGCTGACCCATTTTAGCACCACCCCAGACACCCCGTGGAGTGGCGAGCCAAGCACCCCAGACATGAAAAATTATGCGACCTACAACGCCCAGTTAAACGCCTTTGGCGCACTTGGTTCGTGGGCAAAACTCAAGCACAAAGCTGCCCAAAAAACCATGCTGATGAGCTATGGCTACGGCGATGGTGGTGGCGGACCAACCCGCGAAATGCTCGAGAACGCCCAAGTGCTTCAATCTTTTCCTGGTCTTCCCCAAGTGCGCCAAGGTCAAGTGATTGATTTTTTTCGGCAACTGCAAGCCGAAAGTGGCACACAACTGCCAACTTGGAATGCCGAACTCTACCTCGAGCTTCACCGAGGTACATACACCAGTCAGGCACGCAATAAACGCGCCAATCGCCAAGCCGAATTTTTACTGCATGATGCCGAATTTGTCGCCACTTTTGCCAGTCTACTCGAGCCAAGTTTTATTTATCCTCATGCCGCCCTCGAGCAAGCCTGGCAATTGGTTTGCTTAAACCAATTTCACGACATTATTCCCGGCAGCAGCATCGGTGCGGTCTATCAAGAATCGCTTCAGCAGTACGAGCAGATTAGGCGCTTAGGGAATGGGGTTCTCGAGTCAGCCCTCGAAGTCATCAAAACACAGGTCGGCGGCGATGTTGTCTTGGTCAATCCGACTGGTTTTAAGCGCTCGGATTTGGCGTTCTGGGCTGGGAAGTTACCGGCTGGCATGAGCTTTGGGGCTGGGGTCTACACTCAAGAAACAGCCGATGGTACACTGATTGCGACTGATTTGTATCCCTATCGCCCTGTGGCGTTGCAGTTTTCCCAAACTCCTCAAGAAGAACCTTACGGCTCGTTGCAGATTACCAAAAACCTACTCGAGAACGACCTGTTGCGGGTCGAACTCAACGATTTTGGCGACATTGTGCGGATTTTTGACAAAGAAGTCAAGCGCGAAGTCTTGCCCAAAGGCGCAATCGCCAATCAATTTCAGGCTTTTGAAGACCGCCCTTTAATGTGGGATGCGTGGGACATCGACATTTTTTACGACGACAAAATGTATTTGGCAACCCCAGCCAGCCGTATTCGGATACTCGAGTCGGGGTCTTTGCGTGTCAGCCTCGAGCTTGAGCGCCAGATTTTAGGCAGCCTGTATACCCAAAAAATTTCGCTGACCCGTTGGAGTAAGGTCTTAAAATTTGAGACCAGCATAGACTGGCGCGAACGCCAGACGCTCTTAAAAGTGGCTTTCCCAGCCGATATTCTTTCGCCAACCGCCACCCACGAAATTCAGTGGGGACAAGTTGAACGCCCAACCCACCGCAACACCTCTTGGGATTGGGCGCGTTTTGAAACCTGCGCTCAGAAATGGGTGATGCTTTCGGAAAATGGCTATGGTTTGGGTTTAATCAACGACTGCAAGTATGGACACGACATTCACGATAATGTGAT
>JAYWGM010000060.1:0-20241 GCA_043778225.1 Deinococcales bacterium
TCTACTGCACTACTCGCCTTTTGGTAGTGCTGTTGGAGTTCTTCGGCGGTGTGTTGTAGCTCGAGTTTTATTTTTGCTCTACCCATTAAACTATTTTAATAGATTATCCGAGTTTCTTATCATTTCAAAAAACTTGATGCAAACTCAAATCCATCTTTAGCATTGGTCTCGAGCCGACCCCATGCCAAATTTGGGTCGTGCGGCGGACAAATAAGGGCTGCTTCTTCGTGCCAGACTGGAAATAATCTTTTTCGAGTCTCGAGTGTCGTGACTGGGTAAAGGTCGTAACCCATGATGTACGGGTAAGCCACATGGGCGCTGGTGGGCAGTAAATCGGCGGTGTAAATCAGCACTTGCCCATCCGACTCGAGCCGTACCGCACTCTGCCCAAGGTTATGCCCCGGCACTGGCAAGAGGCTCAGTTCTGGGTAAATCTGAGCCATGCCATCGAAGGTGTCAAACAAATTTGCCTCGATAATCGGTTCAAAATTGTGGCTGTTGTAGCTGGCGCGGTTGCGCTCATGGGTGTGGGTGGCATCGTGCAATTCTTGGCTCGAGACAATGTACCGCGCATTCTTAAAAGTTGGCTCGAGTAAGGGTGTGGTGTTGCGCCCAGCGTGGTCAAAGTGTAAATGGGTATTAATGACTAAATCTATATCGTCTGGCTCGAGTCCGATTTCTCGTAGGCACGAAAAAATTGTTTGGTCGCGGTCTACGGCAAAGATGGAGTCAAACTTTTCACCGCTTTTGTCATCCATGCCAGTTTCGACCAAGATATTTTTGCCGTGCAATTGGATTAAAAGCGGATTGATTCGCAAGGTAATACGGTTTTTTTCGTCGGGTGGGCATTTTTTTTCCCATAGTACCCGTGGCACAGTGCCGAACATTGCGCCGCCATCCAAGGCAAACTTGCCATCGGTCAGCGAATAGACATCGGCAATGCCAATTTTTTGATGTTTAACCCAAGTCATGGCAACAGCTTACCCTGTAACGACTTTTCAAGAAATGCTGACAAGGCTTGAGGCGCTTGGTAATGAGAAGTTTCTTGGCTAACAGTCAACGAAACTTCTTTGGGTGTTAAAATTCGCCATGACAATCAATGTGGCAATTCTAGGAGCAGGCAATATCGCAGCGACCCATTACCGAGGTTATGAAAAAGCAGCTGCAAAACTGGTGGGGTTTGTTGAAGTCAATCCCGAAATGCGTGCCAAGCGAGAACTCGAGTGGTCAGCCCCCGGTTTTGGCTCGTTAGCAGCGCTACTCGAGACTGTCAAACCCGAGGCGGTGTCGGTGTGTACCCCCAATGCTTTTCATTTGCCGCTGACGCTCGAGGCAATTAAAAACGGTATCCATGTGCTGTGCGAAAAACCATTGTCGCTGAGTCTAGCCGAATGCCAAACCATGATTGATGCAGCCCAGCAGGCGGCAGTGGTACTGCAAACAGGGCATCATTTGCGCTCGAATTGGTATGTCCAAAAAGCCAAACAGATTATTGAGAGCGGTGAACTCGGTCGGGTCACGTTTGTGCGTTTGCGTCAATCGCACGATTGGGGAGGCTCGGGGCGTGTACCCGAAACCTTTAGCACTTATGCCAAGGCTGGCGGCGGAACACTTTTAGACAATGGCTGTCATCTGATGGATTTGGCACGCTACTTAGCTGGCGATGTGCAAAGTATCTATGCCCAAATTGCTACCTTGGCGTATCCTGTCGAAGTCGAAGACTTGGCTTTGGTACACCTCGAGTTTAGCAGTGGTGCGCTTGGTAGTGTCGAGAATTCTTGGTCAAGTGTTGGTTTTGAAGAGGGCTTTTGGATTTATGGTACGAAAGGCACACTCGAGTGCAATTTTGCAGGAGCGCAACCTCGCCAGTTACTGCACTATCACCGTGCCAGCCAACCTAGCGAATGGGGCGCACGCGACACCACAACCCATAAAGTCGGCAATGAAGGCGGGCATTTTGCCCAAGTGGCGGCTTTTTTGGAAAGCATTAAAAATAAAACGCCAGCCATCTGCACAGGTGCAGATGGGCGCGAAAGTGTCCGCTTGGTTTTAGCGGCTTATCAGAGTGCCAAAGAAAAAAGGATGGTGGTGTTATAAAAATCCTGATTTTAGGCGGCACTGCCTTTCTTGGTGGGCATTTGGTCAAAGCAGCCTTAGAAAAAAACCACGAGCTGACCCTTTTTCACCGAGGCAATCGCAACCCATTTCCAAAGCTCGAGAATATCCTTGGAAACCGCGAAACCGACCTTGGTATATTGGCTGGGCGCACTTGGGATGCCGTGATTGATACCAGTGCCTATGTGCCAAGAATTGCAAAAATCAGCGCTCAAGCCTTGGGGGCAAGTGTTGGGCGCTATTGCTTTATCAGCACCATCAGCGTCTACCAAGACGTTACCAAAGCCCACGACGAAAACGCGCCAGTCGCCACCCTCGAGCAAGATACCGAAGAAGTCAATGGGGTCACTTATGGCGCATTAAAAGTCTTGTGCGAAAACGAAATTACCCTCGAGTATGGCAATCGGGCTTTGCTGCTCCGTCCGGGCTTAATTGTTGGCGCACAAGACCCATCGGACAGATTTACTTATTGGGTAGACCGTGTGGCAAAAGGTGGAACGGTGCTTGCACCGGGTCATCCAAATACGGGGGTGCAATTTATAGACGCACTCTCGTTGGCACGGTTTACAATTCACGCCCTCGAGCAAAATTTAAGTGGCACATACAACCTCAATGGGCAAGCGACCTCAATGCAGCAAGTTCTCGAGACCATCGGGCGCGTGGTTAGTTCGGATGCAAAGTTTGTTTGGGCAAACCAAGCCTTTCTCGAGCAGCACAAGGTCAATCCATGGATGGGCGCGGACAGCTTACCGCTTTGGATACCAGATTTAGATGCGACCACCGATGGCACAAATACTGCGGCAGCCCTAAAAGCTGGACTCGAGTTTCGCAGCCTTGAAGAGACTGTGCAAGAAGTTTTTGAATGGTCGGCGACTCGAGAAAACCACACTTGGCGCAGTGGCATCAGTCAAGAACGCGAAGCAGAACTTTTGGCGTGGCTCGAGAACCCAAGGGTATAACAATAAAAAACGCAGCCCCTTTTGGCTGCTGATAGGTAAGAGTGTATCACCATATTCGATATTCTTGACCTTAAAGCAGCACCTAACGGGCTTAGGTCGCTTCGTCAAGTTTATGCACTTGAGCCGTCCAGTGCGGCATTTTTGACTGGCTCGTATTCATGAAGTTTTCTGACATCTATGGCAGCCCCGCCGTATTTATCTTGAATGTACATCTCCGAAAACTTGGCATTCCAAACAATTTCTTCGGCTTTGTACGAACCCCTTGCGTGGACTTTTTGAAACAAGACATCATCTAAGCCATGAATCACCACCAATAACTCGGCTTGGCTTTGGTCAAGGTCGGCTTCGTTCATGCCCCACAACGGACTTTCTGGCGTAATCGGATGCACCAGCGTCCATGCCATACTAAAAAAAGCCACTTTGGCACGCTCGAGACGCAAATTATAAAAACGCCGCATTCTGCGCCCAGCTACCATTTCAAACCTTGAAAAATTGACTTGGGCTTCGATGTCGATAATTTCGTTACGATAACCGTTGGTAATCCGAAACATCAGCCCTAAACCGTCTTGAAATGGCGACACCAGCGCGTTTTTGCTCCACAAAATTCTCGAGACTGGCTTAGAAAACCTCGAGAACATCACGCCAGTAATCAAAGCCGCAATCAGTAGACCCAAGAAAGCCTCGATGCTCGAGACCACATGAGCCGCTACGCTGTTTGGCGAGATATGCCCATAGCCAATCGTGGACAGCGTTTCGACACTAAAAAAGAAGCCACGCCAAAAGGTGTCTTTGACTTCGTTGGGTGTACCGGCATAGAGCGCATCTGGACCGCATAGCAGATAAATAAAGGCAAAAACCAGATTGATTAAAATAAAGACAACCGTGACGAGCGTAAAAAACATTGTCCACGACATCGAAACCAGTGCATAAAATGGGCTGAGGCTCGAGAACCACCCCAAGCCCACCCGACGGGTATTAAAACTGCCATCTTTGTTGAGAAAGCGGGTGGACTGTTCGGCTTGAACCCGACCGATGCCAAGGTCATCTGGAATTGGTAGCTGGATTGGCGCTGATTCGGTTGGCGACATAGGCAGCATTATAAAGAGTAAAAGTCATTTTTTTCTAAAAAACTTATCGAACTATGGTTTGAAGGCTTCGTTTTTTTCGAGCAGGCTTTTTGAGTTTCATTTCTAATACCCTATCTAAGCTGTCAAATAGTGTCATCGCTTCATCTTGGTTTATACCTGTTCGCGCAGATATTTCAGAACCTAAAGCAAAAGCAGTTTCCAACAACAAACTTCGTATTTGCAATAGTTCATCTTGTTCAAAGACGACAACGATAATTTCACCAGATTTTGAAATTCTTTTCATGGTGTAGGTAAGAATTAAATTAGCGGCTCGGTTGCTCGAGTTGTGCCAGCACTGCCCCAGTTAAGCCATTGACCGCCACCACCCGTTGGTATTTTGCCCCGCCTGTCACGACGGTGCTGACAAATGGGCTGGTCAGGGCTTGGGTCACCAGTCTGTCGGGGGCTGGTTCGCTCAGGTTAAAGCGCAGGGTCAGGACACCGTTTTCGACTCGAGTTGAAGACAGGGCAACTCCGTACCCACCTGTTGGTTTTTGCCCTATAAAAAAGCTAATGGCACTGCTGCGTGTAAAGTCGAGGCTTGGGGCGCTGGGCAACGGAATTTGATTGCCATTGATGATTTGCCATGTCTGGGCAAAACTCGAGTTGCTTGTGTCCCAACGCAATAAGGGTTGCGGGTTGTTGTAGGCTGCGTTCGAGCCATTTAGCAGCGAACGAACAGTCAGTGGTTCGGTGTTGGTAAAACCACCCAATAAATCTAGCGGTAAGCCGACTTGGACATACAGGGCGGTTAAATTTACACGGTCTGGGCGTGGCGTAAGATTGAGGTAAGCATCGGGGATGTTTGGATACTCGAGCAAGGCGACGGCAAGTGGCTGCTTAAATTTTTCTTGTAAATAACTTTGCAGTGCGTCAGATTCGGCGTTGTTCAGTTCGCCAACGCCGCGCAGACCCGCATTGCGTTCTTTTATCTCGAGTCGCAACTTAGAATCTTTGGAGAGTTCTTCGCGGCGACCGACATCAAACCATTTTTTACCGTCAAAGTAATACAGCGCTTGCACCGCATCTCGAGTTAAAACGCTCAGGTCAGCAGTCAATGGAATGGTTGCCACCGACAGCACTTCACGAATTGGCTTTGGGCGACTTTGTAAAGTTGCAGCACCATTAACGCTGAGTGAATTGGGAACTGCCAATGCGCCAATCAGGGCTGTGCCACTCAGGGTAATGGTGTTATTCTCGAGTTGTAGCGCCCGAGTTTGCCCCGCCTCGAGTTTGCCATAAAAAATCGTCTGGCGTTCTTGGATACCATACAAAACAATATCGGTGATGGTGTACTCCGAGGGCTGAAAAGCACAAGCCCCAAGTGCCAAAAGTAAAACGCCAAAAAGAATACGCATAAGGCTATCCTAAGGCTTGGTTGGGCTTTAAGTATGAACAAAAGCTCAAAATACCCTTAACGGTCTCGAGCAGGGAATCTAACTCATGAATTTGTATTATAATGAAACCATGAAATCATCTGTAAAAACCATTGGTACAGGCGGGCAGATTTACTTAGGCAAAGAATTTGCTGGGCAACACGTCTTGGTGACACAAACCGAGACAGGTGTTTGGCAAATCAAAACCGCTGATGTGATTCCACACAGTCAGCGGTTTTGGCATCAACCCGAAGTGGATAAACTGATGCAGCAGGCATTGGCTGAATCTGCTGGGCGGACGGCTCGAGCCAGCACAGAAGAAGAAATGGAAGAATTGTTCGCTCGTGCTTTGAAATATGCAGAAGAACGGACATGATTGAACTGGATATGAACCAAGCCAGTTTCCAAACATCATTTTTCCAACTCGAGAAAGCTGAGGTTATCAGTGTTACCAATGCTTGCAAAAAAATTCGTCAGCTAACATGGGAACAATTCTACCAACATTCGGGTTTTAACTGGGAATGGATTTCTGGCAAAGAATACTATACTTTTCGTGTGTCTGATAAAATTCGCGTGGCTGCGCTGAGAAAAGGAAATTTGTTGGAGCTACAAAGAATTTTTACTGACCATGACAGCGCCTATGCCTAAAGTAAACCATAAACCATTCGAGCATTCCGACTGGTGATTTTTTCTATTTCTACAAGCTCGAGTTTGCGTACCATCGCCAGCGTCTCGAGGGTATGGTGCAGGTACTCTGGGCGGTTTGGTTTACCGCGAAACGGTATCGGCGATAAATAGGGCGCATCGGTCTCGATTAGCAGCCGATTTTCTGGAACAATAATAGCCGCCTCACGGATTTTCTGGGCGGTTTTATAGGTTAGGTTTCCAGCGAACGAAACATAAAATCCCAGTTCTAAACCCGTCTCGAGCAATTGGGTATCGCCAGCAAAACAATGCAGAATGCCTTGTGTCCAGCCAGCGTTTTGCAAAATTGCGGCGCAGTCGGCAAAAGCCAGTCGTGAATTGTCTTTATCGCGGCAATGAATCACAATTGGCTTTTTAAGCCTTCTGGCTAAATCGAGTTGCCACTCGAGACTTCTGACTTGATTTTGCGGTGTGGCAGCATCCCAATAATAATCCATGCCACTTTCGCCAATACCGACCACTTTTTGATGCAGGGCTAATTGCTCGAGAACTTCTATCACTTGGCTTGAGACCAGGTTGGCATCGGTTGGATGCAGACCGACGGTGGCATAGACATTGGGTAGCCGCTCGGCAAGCGCCAGACAACTTTTGGCTCGTTCTGGGTTAAAGCCAATGGCAACCAAATACTCGAGTTGGGCGGCGCTCGAGTCTGGGTCTGGCACAGCATCCAAGTGGCAGTGGGTATCAATCATGAATACACGCTCCGCGTCTCATGGGCGCACGGTGATGTCTTGAATATGCTGCCAGTCCGACCAGCCTTTGATGGGTAAAGTGACTTGGACTTGCCACGTTACTTTGTTGTCGGTGGCGCAAAAAGTCGTGGCTGCACCTTCGGGAATTGGTAGCTCGAGCGCAAACTCGAGTTTCTCGCCGCTTCGCAAGAAGCGCTTTTCAGAGACCAAAACTGGGTGCTGAAAGATAGGGACAACATGAGTGCTGCGATTTGTGCCACTGCCAGTCGAATAGGTTTCGCTCTGCACCAGTTTGACTTCGATTTTCTCGAGTTCGAGGTCGGCTTTAACAATGGTTTCAAAGCGAACCTGAATACTTTGACTTGGCTGGATTTCTAAAGGTTCAATCTCGAGCTTGACCGCCCCGAGTTTGGCTTGGGCAAGGCTGTTGCGTAAAAGTGTATAGCCGATAAAAACAATCACACCGCCAAAAATCAAACCGACTGGAATAGCAATAAAAATCGGCACTTGCGACAAAATAAAAAATAATCCAATCAAAAAAACAAAACAAAAACCAAGACCAACCTGCATTCCAATTTTAGAGCCAACCCCAACGATTTGCGCTCGAACCGTGGGCGCAAGATATGCTGGTCCAAAGTCCACACTTGCCATGCTTGGCAATGCGCCAAAAATAAAATCGGTTTCGGCTTTGGTTTTACCAAACATTCCGCCAGACTCGGCACGAACATACCAATCCAGATTAGTGTTTGTGCCTCGGTAAGTAAACGGACCATCGGGCATTTCAAAGTTAAATGGCACTTCGGTGATTCCAGCATTCCAGTTTTCGGCAATTGTGGTTTCGGCTCGAGAGCCATGGTCGCCACTGCCACGCCCATGCGCCCGCCACTCACGAATCAACTGGATTTTGCCGCGTCCACCGTCTGGGTCGTGAATGCTGACCACACCAAAAACCATATCGCCAGCCAAGTAGACCCCATCAGGGCGGTCAAGTCGAATCTCGAGCTTAAAACTCATGGGTTGCTCCTTTGCATTGCTTGGTAGTCATCATACAACTCCGATTCAATGCCCCGCAGGTCGTCCCTATATATTTCTAGAAGTTGCTCGAGTCGGGCGATTGCAGGGCGTGGAATTTCGCCCTCCGAGCGCCGCGCCCACGCAAGCCGTTTTTCGATGATCGCTTGGAGTTTCTCGAGGCTGAGACCAGTTAGGGTTATGAGTTGTACCCGAAAACCGGCTCGCTCGAGTTCTTGGCGATGATTTTGGTGCGAAGCAATCACCCACGTTTGGGCGCGTTGCCAAATAACAGGGCGTATCAGACGTGGCAAGCGCTGGGCTTCGTCGAGGAAGATGGTTTTGGCTCGAGGGATGGTTGGCTGCTTGCCAACCTCAGGCAGGTGAATATAGGGCGCATCTGAATACTTTTGGTGAATCGCCAAAAGATGGGTGGTTTTGCCGCGTCCTTTTTGTCCTAAAAATAAAATTGCGGTTTTAGGCTCGAGCAAAAACTCGGGTATATCCACTGCCAAGTCTGCCCGCTCCTCGAGTCTGCTTTCAGAAAACGGATTCCAACGCAAATGAAGGCTTAAAAAAGCTCGAGACGCAAGCACCTATTCAGTGTAGACTAAGACATGACCATCGGCGCAACGGGGACTGGTACAGAAAGCATTCACCAAGGCAGTCAAGACCTTGATTTACTCGAGACCGCAGCTTTGGTGCGCTTGTTGGCTGGCGACCAAGAAAATGCCGTTAAAGCTGTGCTGGCGGTGGCTGATTCAATTGCCAAAGCCGTAGATTTAGCCGCCGAGCGCCTCAGCCTTGGTGGGCGCTTACTCTACGCTGGGGCTGGCACAAGCGGGCGTTTGGCATACTTAGACTCGAGCGAACTGACTCCTACTTTTGGCTGGTCAAAAGACAGAGCCGTGGTCGCCATGGCTGGCGGGAAAAATGCGGTTTTTCAGGCAGCTGAAGGCGCAGAAGACGATTTTGAAATGGGCAGAAACGACCTGCTGGCGCTAAAACCCACAAGCCATGATGTCCTGATTGGTATTGCTGCCAGTGGTGGTACGCCCTATGTTCTTGGGGCGCTCGAGCTTGCCAAAGAACATGGAGCATTGCGAATCGGCTTATCGAACAATCCTAATACAAAAATTCTCGAGGTTGCCGATGTCTCGATTTTACTCGATACGGGTGCAGAGGTAATTTCGGGCAGCACCCGCTTAAAAGCTGGCACAGCCCAAAAAATTGCTTTGAACACGCTCTCGAGCGGCATTATGGTGCGCTTAAATAAGGTCTACGGCAACTTGATGGTGGACTTACAAGCCACCAACATTAAACTGGTGGCTCGAGCTATTCGTTTAACACGGCTGGCGACCAATGCCCCCGACGACATGGCAGAAGCCGCCCTGAGCCAAGTGGGTTGGAATGTCAAAACCGCAATTGTGATGCTCGAGAAGAACTTATCTGCCGAAAGTGCCACGGCATTGCTTGAGCAATGTGCTGGTAGTGTGCGTCGGGCTTTGCAGTGAGTAAGTGCTAGACTTTTTGTATGTACCATAAAGACCTGAGGGCGCTCGATGCGCTCGAGCTATTGCCGCGTGTGATTCACAATGCCGATGAGGTCAATCCGGGTTTCTCGGCACTTGGTGCGGAGCTTGCGGGTCCACTCTGGGCAGAAGCGCCTGCCAATTGGCTGGGGCGAGTCACGGCTCGAGCCGAAGATGCACTTGGCAGTGTTTACCTTGTGCCGCCCTATAAAATGAAACGCCTGATGCCACTGATGCGCCAAATGCAGGAGTATGGCGTGATTGCGGCGGGGATTGACTTTGCGCTGCTCGAGATTGCCACCGAAACCCGCCCGCGCAGTGCCGCCGAACTGAGCGAACTCAAAGACGCGGCGGGTGTGCCTTTTGTGGTGGCTGGAATCCTCGACCCACGCGATGCCGAATTGGCTGCCGAAGCTGGCGCAGATGCAATTATTGCTTGCTCGAGCCTGAGCAGCATTATTGGCGGTCCGAGCTTGCCAAGCCTTGTGGCAGACATCCGCGATGCAGTTGGCGATACGCTGCTTTTTGCTCGAGGTGGCTTACGCAGCGGTTCGGATGTGCTGCGCTATATTGCGCTGGGTGCAGACTCGGTGGTCGTGCCGGGCAACTTAAACCCGCACCGAATACTCGAGGAATTTGTACAGGGAATGCGCTGGAGTGGCTGCTCGAGCCTAGCCGAAATCAACTACGACCTGATTTTTGAACCGATGTTTACCGATTAGGATTTATATCACGTACCGCGTTTGGTACAAGTAAAAATGGTGGCTCAGGTTTGGAGAACGCATGATGCAACTCGAAACAGCCGTTCAAATAGCTGGGCATAGTCTGGTGGTATTGCAAAACACGACTCGAGACTCGAGTTTTCAGGAAAAAGCTGGAATCTGGTGGTATCAAACTCAAACCAACCTGAACGCCATGTTGACCAACACCGATTCTATGCCACTCGAAGTCAGCGCGGCGGCTCGAGCGTGGGGTCTGAAAAAACAGTTGGTGATTCATCAGTTCTTAACTCCAGATTCGGATCAAATTGGCTTAATAGCCCGTTTTGCTGCGGCTGGTTTTGTTTTGACCAATCGTCATTACCTCATGAACCAAGACTTAAAACTACAACTCGAGTTGCCTGTACCTTGGAGGGTTTTTTGCGCCGAAAATCAAAAACAAATTAAGCAAATCTCGAGCGCCGCCAAAGAAATTTTGTTGAATCTGGCTCAGTTGCCACCGTCGCCTTTGGGGGTGCGCTTGTACGCGGCTCAAGACTCGAGTCAAATTGTTGCTTGGGCGCGAGTTGCCCAATTACAGCCCGATACTGCTTGGTTGGACGATTTGTTTACGCGGGTGGCTTGGCGTAAACGCGGTGTGATGGCAAGTATTTTACAACGCATTGACCAAGATGCAATTACTTTTGGGGCGCACCAAATGCTGTTGTTTTCGGGGCAGCATAATCTCGAGTATCATCTTGGGCATGGGTATGAAAAAGTGGCAATAAAATTGCGATTTGCTGCCCCACCAACTTGGTTTGAACGAATCAAAAATAAGTTCAAAGCAAGTTAAGCCTCGAGTTGTGCCTTAGCAGCTGTTTTCATCGTGTCCGCTACCAGTGTGTACACCACACCCCAAGCCTCACGGACTTCGGTGGTGAATGCCAGTCCTAAACCCTTTTCTAAAGTCCAGATAAGCGCAGTCCCAACAGTTTCATAGTGTGCTTCGGTCACACCGTACCCCGCGTGACGTTGCCCAAGTAATTTTAGAGCAGGTAAGACCACATCGGGTTTGGTTAAATTGGTCACGGCAACACCCAGCATGGTCATGAGTTTCTTGCCTTGTTCGGTCATGTCGCCATGAAACATGGCTTTGAGACTCGGGTCAAGCTCGAATAAGCGTGTGTAAAATAAGTCGGCTGCCACAACCGCAATTGGTTCTACCTGAGCAAACGACGTTTGTACCAGTTCAATTTGATGTGCATTCATAAAATTACCTCTTAAAATCTCGAGCCGTGAATCGTGGGTTATGGTTGAGCCACAACTAAACTCGGTTGGTGGTTTTTCTCGTGACTCGAGCCTCGCCAAACGCGCCAAACGATACTGGGTACGAATAAAGAACTTGGTGGTTTGACCATGTTGCCCACGCTATGAAATGCTACGGTCAAGATTGGGTCATGTGCTGCTACCGTCAGTAATTTTGCAATGTAGGCATTGATCAAATTAACTTCTGGTCCTCGTTTACCAATGGTTTCGGCAAAAGCAAAATCTGCTCCTGCTGCCAGCATCCAAGCGGTATCTACAACCCCAGCCGCTTGCTTAAAAAATCGTTTGCCAATGCCTTTGATTCCAAGGTTCAGAGCGGTACTCAGGGCTTGGGCTTCGAGACTGGCAACACTCATGCCTTGTCCAAAAATTGGATTAAAACTACACATCGCGTCGCCCAATACCAAGAAACCTTCTGGAAAGGATTTTAATTTTTCGTAATGCCGTCGTAAACTTGCAGGGAATTTGTACGGCACAATCTCCGAGAGTGGCTCGGCGTTTTTAAGTAAATTGTACAATTCAGGGGTTGGTAAACTGCGAGTAAACTCGAGAAAACCAGCTTGGTCAGTTGGCGGATGATCGCCGTGCATTCCAATCAGGGTCACTGCCCATTGGTCATTTTCCTGAGCTAAAATTACTGCACCACGCTTTTGATTTGGGGCTTTTGGTGCAATAACCATCAGGGCTTTACCGTTCAAATCAGAGCTTGAACGCCGAAAAGTACGGGTTGAATACGCCATATTGACTTTGACTTCGCTTACTTGAGGCGCAACAAAACCCATCCGCTCGAGCCAAACTGGGCTTTGCGAACCACGACCACTGGCATCCACCACCAAATCCGCTTTGAATTGCTGTTTGATGCTGTCCACTTCGTACTGCACACCAATAACTTGATTGGCTTTGATTAATAAACCCTTCACAGCCACATCAGTCAAAGCCACCACATTCTTTAAGCTCAGAACACGATTACGAACCACCGCCTCGAGATTCGGACGACTGATTGCCACACCATGCAAATCTGAAGTTGCTGCAGCTAAAAAAGCCCCATTTTGAAACCAAGCACCGTCCTTGGTGACATCCAACAAAAGCGCCCCAGCTTTGACCAATTCGGACTGCAAATCTGGGAATAACCTCAGCAAAACACGGTAGCCAGCACTGAGTAACCCATGCGGATGCTGACCTTGAGGCACGCCCTTACGCGGCAACGTATTTTCTGAGAAAACATCACGCTCGAGTAGTGTGACCCGCTCGAAACGCTCCGAAAGCACCCGAGCCGCCAACAAACCGCTCATGCTTGCCCCAATCACAATCGCGTGCTTAGCGATTTGGATATTATTTTGATTCATAAAACCACCTCTTGTATCTCGAGGACGAAAAAACATGGAACTCGAAACACCTATTCATTTCTTTGACTTAACTATTACGTTCCCGACTTCATAAAAACCAAAAAAGGTAAGCCAAGTAACACCACCAGTAGCAACAACAAACCAATCATTAGTACGCCAATCGGCACAATTTGCTCGAGATTCAACTGATACCCATAGCGGACAATCAGTCCAAGCACGATAAACACAACAACAAGATAAAGAAGGTACAGCACTGCAAAAATTATTATTTTAAGTCCCATGTCATCCCTTCTAATTCACTTAAAAACTACCCATGCCAGCCACTAAAACCGCGTAATTCCCTTGGGTCTCGAGGCTTGGCTTGACGTATGGTTTTTTGACGACGTTCACTTCGGTGCTTGGTGCTTCTTTAACTTGATTCATAATGCTCCTCTTGAAACAACCCCAGAACTTGATGGCTCGAGGGGGAAAATTGCGAATACTCAGTTATTTTTTGAGTAAGACACTGATTGAATTTGAACTGCTGTTACCTGTGATAAAATCAAGTTTGCCATCGGCGTTAACATCGCCTGTGCTGACAACCCGAGCATTTTCACTGGGGCTATAATCGGTCTTGGCAGCAAAACTACCCGTACCCGTACCGAGCAGTACACTGGCGCTACCAGTAACCGAGCTAAAGTTGGCAGTAATTACATCGAGTTTGTTATCGCCGTTGAAATCGCCAATTTTAATGTCTATTGGGTTTGTACCAGCTATAAAATCGGTTTTTGGATTGAGACTGCCATAACCCGTGCCTAACAGTAAACTGATGGTACTTGAACCTTGATTGACCACGGCTAAATCGAGTTTGCCATCGGTGTTAAAATCTCCAGCCGCTAAGCCTTTGGGACTCGAGCCAACAGGGAAATCGGTTTTTGTATCGAACGTTCCAATGCCAGTACCAAGCAATAAACTGATGGTATCTGCACTGCTATTGGCTACGGCAACATCGAGTTTTCCATCGCCGTTAAAATCGCCCAGTGTGACATCTCGAGGGCTTGTACCAACCAGATAATCGGTTTTGGCTGTAAATACACCAAAGGCATTGCCGAGCAGCAGACTGATGGTATTTGCACTATTATTAACGACCACCAAGTCAAGCGCACCATCGCCGTTCAAATCGCCATTGCTGATGGCGACAGCCCCAGCACCTACCGCATAATCGGTTTTGTTTGGAAATAAACCTAAACCATTTCCGAGCAGCAGACTGATGGTATTTGGATTCTGATTGACCACGGCAATATCAAGGTTGCCGTCGGCATTAAAATCCCCTGTGGTTAATGCACCCGGGTTTGCCCCTGTACTCGAGTTGAGGGGCGCTGAAAATCCTCCCCCGCCAGTGTTGAGTAAGGCATTGACTTGATTGCCTCCAGGATTTGTGACCACCACATCCAAATGACCATCGCTGTTAAAATCGCCTGTGGTTAAACCAATTGGCGTACCAACCGTGGCTGTACTGACTTTAGAATTAAAACCAGTCACAGCTTCTGGGCTACTGGCGATCCGAAAGCGGTAGACAATTGGTTTTAGGGCAGCATTATCCAAAGTTCGAGTTAAAAATTGAGTCAGGCTGACTTCAACTTCTTCACCGCGCCTAAAATTGGTCGTAGGCGTATACACAAGACCATCACCAGGAAACGGGGTACTGTAATCGCCGTTGCTACTCGAGCGCCGCCCTGTTTCAGCACTGTTAATCACAAAGTTAGAACTTGTCGCATCAAACATTAGATCGCAAGTATTGGCTTGTACCACGGTATTGGCAGCTACAAACATACTGTTTGGAATCGGTAAAACACTGGTCACACCGGGTTGATTACTAAAAAAATCTTGAGCCAATGTCGGTGTGACGGTGGCAGTTTCGACTCGGCAGAGCAGATCGCGTTGCACACCTGTACCAGTTGGGTTTGGGTAGCCAAAAATTCCACTGCTCGGCAAGGTACGGATATACCGTTTTCCACCAATTCCGGGCAATACATTTAAGTTCAGCACTTGCTCGAGTGAAGTTTGAGCGGCAATACTTTGTTCTTCTTGACTTTGCGAAGTGGCAGATGCAATGTCGTCGGCAACCACGAACACAAAACTAAAGGTAAATGGATTTTGACTGCGAATTGGTTTACGTGGCAACTTAAAAGCAAAGGTGACACGTCCCTTGAAGCAACTCGAGTTGTTGGTCACAAAGGTGTAACCGTTTGGTGGGCTGGTCAGGGTACTCGAGCAATTGGCACTGGTTGGTGTCATACCAATGGTTCGTGCAGTGCCAGAAGTTGGTACACTCCGAGCCGTGTACCCATACTCGAGGACTTGCAGTGCTGGGTATGTGGTATTCAAAGCTACTTGCACCACATCGGTTTCGGCTTCGCTGTAAAGCTGCATATCCGCCGCTTCTGGTTCGATTTCAACACCGTTACTGATACTCGAGCGCATACCATGCGTGGGTTTGATGGCACGGTAGGTCAATTCGCCCGTGGGTACAGTATCGGTGGCTGGGATAACCACATCTGCGCCATCTTTTAAGCTCGAGAACATTGTGCCAAGTTGAGTATTTAAGCTGGTAGCCACAAAGTTGAGGTTCTTAAAGCTGGTGGCACTAAAATTTGCAATATCAAAAGTGGCTCGGACATAGCGGGTTTTTGTGCCAAAGGTTTCGTTGGCATCTATAAACCCAACACTGTTGCGTTTAATGGCAATTTGCGAGGTGGTGTTGCCATTGGCAGTTAAGCTCTGGGTTTGCAACTTGCTCGAGACAAACGGCTTAAAGTTGCTGCGGCTGGTTGGATTTAATTCATCGCTAAAATCCAGTGTCACCTCGAGTAAACCAAGGGTTTTAACAGGGCTTGGAATGGAAGGTGGTTTTTCTATTCTGGTACTACCACAACCAATCGTGGCAACAAGTAGTAAGGTAAATCCGAGGAACTGACGCATCATTTGTTCTCCTTTGAACGAACTGTTCGTAGCTTAGAATTGCTGCCGTAGCCTGAGCGTAGCCTGTGTCGTTTGATTCGTCAGGCTCGAGAAAAGCAGCAAAACACAAACTGTGTCATGATGGTCTGGTGAATTCCGTTGCGCCCACTGAAACGCAAACAGAATTAGAATTTCGCTTCTTTGGTGAACCCGAATTTTTTCTAGACAAACAAGAATTGCACCTGCCGATTCGTAAACTGATGGCTTTAATGGCGTATTTAGCTGTGGAAGGTTCTGGCTCGAGGTCAAAATTAGCCGGTTTACTCTGGTCGGAACTGGACGAAACCAGTGCCAGACGAAATTTACGCCAGCGCTTGTACCGCCTCAGCCCACCTGAATTAACGGCGTGCTTGCAAATCGAGAGCGATAAAATTTCTTTGGGTGTCGTCTCGAGCGATGTCCAAGATTTTACCAAAGCCATACAGCACAACAATTTTTTGACAGCCGTCAGACTCTACAAAGGTGTCTTTTTAGAAGGGCTTGAACTCGAGGATGCCAGTGCTTTTCACGATTGGTTGGATACCAAGCGCAACACTTTCGCACGGCAGTACCAACACGCCCTCGCCGAACTAGCCAACCAACTCGAGGCAGACGGACATTTTCTCGAGGCACTGCAACAGCATTTGTTGCTGATTGCCATCAACCCACTGCTTGAACTGCACCAGCGCCAGATTATGCGGCTGCATTTGCAACTGCGCCAACCCGCCGAAGGGTTGGCGGTCTTTGAGCGCTTTAGGGATTTACTGGGACTAGAACTTGGGCTAGAACCCACCCCAGAAACGCTGCTGCTTGCCAGCCAAATGCGCCAACAAGAAACGCAACTCGAGTCGGTGGTGGTGCAAAAAAGCATTCGTGGCTTTGTCTCGCGCACCCCAATGATTGGACGGGCTGGCATTTGGCAGCAATTAGAAAAGGCTTGGCAAGCTGGGCAAATGGTTTTTATCGGCGGCGAACCTGGCATGGGCAAAAGCCGTTTACTCGAGGAATTTGCGACCACCAGACCAACCCTAACTACACTAGGGCGAATCGGCGACAGCAGCCTACCGTTTGCCACCCAAACCCGAGCGATTCGCGGTTTACTCGAATTAAACCCGCAACTAAGCCCGCCGGCTTGGATTCGTCAAGAACTCTCGAGGCTGATACCAGCCCTGCACGATACCGCACCTGAAGACCGTCCAGAATCGCGTTTACGATTATTTGATGCCTTTACCGAACTGCTCTGGATGACCACCCAGAGTATTGACACGCATTTAATTGACGACCTCCAATTTTTTGATTCCGATAGTTTTGAAATGCTGCTGCACAGTTTCTCGAGGTTTCTCGAGCGCCCCAACCAAAAACGCCAAATTCTGGCTTTTCGGCATGGCGAATTAAGCCCAGCCATGCAGCACAGCCTTGACCAGATGATTCAAAGCGGCACCGCCACACTGTTGCAACTCGAGCCGCTCGATAACTTAGCTGTTCAGCACTTGGTGCAGCACTTATTCGGGGCAAATGTTGATTTATCTAATAAATTGTACCGTGCCACGGGCGGCAATCCGTTCTTTGCGCTCGAGACCCTAAAAACACTGGTTGAATCGGATGCGCTGCAACAAAATACAGTCGGAAGGTGGGATGCCACCAATGCCGACCTCCCGATGCCGCACAGTGTCATGGCAGTGGTACGCGAACGGGTGGCGCGGCTTGGTTCAGAAGCCACACGCTTGCTCGAGACCGCCAGTTTAGCGGGCGATACCTTTGCGCTCGAGGATATTCAAAACGCCACCACCCTGACCGAATTTCAAGCGCTAGAAGCCTTTGAAAAAGCCTTGGCATTGCAACTGCTCGAGCAGCAAGCAGGTGGCTACCGATTTAGTCATGATTTGGTGCGAGAATCCATTGCTTCTGGACTTGGCACAGAACGACGGCGCTTACTGCATAAAAAACTCGCGGTGAATCTCGAGCAGCGCGGTGGGGCAGCTACGCGCATCGCATGGCATCTCGAGCAGTCTGGGCAAGCTGTTCAAGCGGTGGGTTGGCGTATCAAAGCCGCCGAAGAAGCGGGGCGAGTCTACGCGCATCAAGAAGCGATCAATCATTACAAGATGGCTTTACAAGATGGAGCAGATGCTGCCCAAGCCTTTAAGATTCATCTTGTCTGCCTTGATTTATTTGGTTATTTGCACAATGCACAAGGTGAAATGGCAACCCTAAGCAACTTAGAAACGCTGGCTCTGGCTGACCCGCAACTGAGCGCAATCGTTGCCACAAAACAAGCCGATGTTGCTTATAAAACGGGTCGTTATCTGGATTGCCTCAAAGCTGGGCAGCGCGTGTTGGACACCAAAAATGTTAGTCTTAGCCTACAACTCGAAGGGCAGTACCACCGTGGTATGGCACTCGAGAAACTTGGACGAAGCCAAGAAGCCCAAGTTGTCTATCTGTTAGCCTTTGAACAATTAGTGTCTATGCCCGCAAAAAAGCAAATTGGTCTTTGTGTGCAACTCTGTTATTTATCGGTACAAAACAGCGATTTTGTGGCAGCCGCCAACTTCCTAAAAAGTGCTTTTGAACTTTGCGAAACCCAGAACAGTCTACGGGGACGATCCCTTTGCTACAATGCCAGTGCGCGGCTGGCATTATCTCAAGGAAAGCGCCCAGAAGCCATCAAGGAACTTGAACTCGCCCTCAAAGACGCTCGAGCGATTTTTGATAGACGCTTACAGGAGAGTTTTTTATTCAACTGTATTCGTATTCATGTCGAAGCAGGCGAACTTGACATTGCCCAAAATAAACTCGAGGAAGTGATTAATTTACTACCAGAACCCTACGAACCTCTGGCTGAAAGTAATTTACTGACCCGACTCGCCGAAATTCAAATGCTCAGAGGCAACCTTGCTGCCAGCCTCGAGTCTTATCGTAAAGCAGTACAAATTGGAGCTTTGCTTGGTCAGTCACAAAATCATGTTTGGCAAGTGGTTGGTTTGTCGCGTTTACATTCACAAATTGGCGATTTGGCTGGCGCTCGCAGCGTTATGGAACAATTGCTTAAAGCCGCCAAAGAAGGTACTTACAACGACCATATTCTGGTACAAGCCCAACTGGCTGGCTGCGAATACGCCGAAGGTCAACTCGAGACGGCTAGGCAGCGCCTGACCCAGATTTTACAAACCAAACAAACCGATTACCGCGAAAACCGACACCATGCCATGTATCAACTTGGGATGGTCGAATTGGCACGTCATCAGCCACAAAAAGCCTTAGCTGCCATTGCCCAAATAGACCATTCCAGCACAATCTTTGCTTGTGCCATGAGTATTCGCTTAAAGGCAAACAGCGCCCTTGGCAACAAATTAGACAGCCAAGCCGCCGAAGCACTCTTAGCCAACACCAGCCTACCACCCTTGCAAAAACTCGAGTTATATGTTTCGTTGGCTAGGACATTAGCTAAAACCAGTGATTCCAAAGAAGCGGCTGTGTTTCAAGAACTTGCGAGTACGCAACGACTCGAGTTAGCAAGCAGTTTAATTTCGTATCCAGATTTGCAAAGAACTTTCCTCGAGAAGCACAGTAACCCGCAACTCGAGTGAGTACAGTAACCCGCAACTCGAGAATCCGTGCTTCCTCTATCTAAAGTCGTAGTCGTGCCGTTCACATTTTTCACGGCTACCTCACGCGGCTGGTTTCTCTCATGATACCTTGACTCACGTTAAGCCACCCTCGGGCAGGCGATTACAGCCACCCTCAAATACTCGAGGGAAATAAAAGGATGGATATTATGTTGAAAAAATTACTGCCGATTGCCACCGCTATTGCCCTGACCGCCGCTTTTACCGTGCCAATGGCACAAACCAAAGCCACCCGTATTGGTTTTGTTAATGCCCAAGTTGTTTTACAAAATCACCCACAAGGCGCTAAAGTTCTCGAGGCTCAGAAAAAAGCCCAAACCGAACTCAAAGAACTTTCGGATAAAATCCAAGTGCTGCAGACCAAAATTACCAATGGCACAGCTACGGCTGCCGAGAAACAACAGTATGAAACCTTGGTAAAAACCGGTCAGGCACGTTCAGCCCAACTCAAAACCCAAATTGATAAGCTGCTCGAGCCAATCACCAAACAAGTGGATACAGCCGTTGCTAAAGTTGCTAAAGCTCAGGGTTTTGTGCTGGTCATGGATAAAGCCATTGCTGCTCAGTCTGGTTTGGTGATTTATGCTGACCCAGAAGGCACAGACCTTTCGGACGAAGTAATTAAAGAAGTTAAAAAGTAAGTAAATGATACCAAGTTATGTTAATCAGTTGTGTATTTTGACTGATTAACCGACTAAGCGACCCTGCCCGTGAGGTGCGTGTTTAGGGTCAAGAAAAGGAGTGAT
>JAYWGM010000061.1:0-81843 GCA_043778225.1 Deinococcales bacterium
CGGGCTGTTCGCGCTTCTCGCGTTAAATTCGGTATCGTTAATACTCCCGTTGGTCGGGTAAAGAATCAAAAAGCGATTCTTTACCTTAATTTGGTATGAATCATGGTTTCTAAACGCATGGCTGTTTGGATGTTGAACAGTTGATGCTCAATGCCGTATCCGTCAAAGACGATTTTTTTTCTACTCCCGTTGGTCGGAAAGTTCTTACGAACTTCCGAAATTTGGTATAAGTACACTCATGATTGACCTCAGATTTTGTGAACCGTAATAACTGCGTATTGTCCAATAAATGAGACTTTGACTGTGAACCATTTTGTTTCGTGACTGTGTTCAAAGTTAATTCTGGGTACTCGGTTCAATTTTGCTAAGCACTATCTCGGACTTGTTGAGGTTGACAAATTGCACACCAATAATCGCACAAAGAATCAGCGCGACCCCCAAAATCTGCCAGAGACTCAAGGCTTGTTGCAATACCATCCAACCAAGCAGTACGGCTACTACGGGGCTAAGAAGTGATAAGAATGGTGGAATTGTCGGTGCTAATTTGCTAATGCCACGAAACCAAAAATAATAACTTAAACCCGTGTTCACAATATCGAGGTAGGCAAAACCAAGCCAATGCTGTAAGGTGAGCGTATTGGGTAAACCCTCGAGAAGTAGTGTTATCGGAATAAGTAATAATCCGCCAGCCGTTAATTGCCATGCCGTAAAATTAAGTGGGGAGGTCGGTAAGCCCCACTTTTTAATCAACACCGTAGCCGTTGCCATCATGGTTGTGGCACAAAGCGCTGCTAGAATGCCAATGGTGTCCAATTGGGCATTAGCTCGGAGAACAACCAAACTGACTCCAAAAACACCAAGAAAACCCATCAGTACCGCTACCAGCTGCACTCGAGTTCCAAGCATCCAACGCGCTAAACACAAGACAATCAATGGGCTTAACGCACCCAGCATGGCGGCTACACCACCGGGTAAGCGGTAAGCTGCTAAAAACAGCAATGGGAAAAATGCTGTAAAATTTGCAACGCCTAGTAATGCGCTGCGCCAAATCCAAATGCCCTTTGGTAAATCCCTAGTGATAAGTAGAAGAACCAAGCCCACAGGTAAAGCTCGCATCAGTGCCAAGAAAAACGGGCGGTCTGGTGGCAACAACTGGGTCGTGACAAGGTAAGTTGTTCCCCAAAATAACGGAGCTATTGCAGTCAATAACGTATCTTTGTATTGGGTCATCAGTTTATCTTAACACAAAGATACTTAATATGATGTAAAATCAAACACATGAATGATTCTGTAGACATCATCTTGCAACAATGGCAAACCGAACGCCCCGACCTCGACCCAAGCCCAATGGGAATTATCGGGCGAATAAGTAAACTCGAGCAGCACTTTGCGATTGCCCTACAAAACACGTTTGCCAATTTTGGATTACAACGTGGCGACTTTGACGTTTTAGCCACACTTCGCAGAAATGGCGAGCCGTATAGCCTGACTCCAACGCAATTGTACCAATCCATGATGCTGACCTCTGGGGCAATGACGAACCGCTTAGACCGACTCGAGCAACTTGAATTCATAACCCGCCAAGCCAACCCAAATGATCGCCGAGGTTTACTGATTGTCTTGAGTAAAAAGGGAAAGAACTTAATCGAAAAAGCCATGACTGCTCATATTGCCAGCGAAACAAATTTACTCGAGTGCCTAAGTCAGCAAGAACGACATCAGCTTGCAAAAATTCTAAGAAAACTCTTGCTAAATTTTGAAAATTAACACGCCAACAAGTCTTACAGACTGACAAAACTTGATTTGTGAATTGGGGGCGGATAATCAGTTGCTTTCTTCAAAAACCTGCATGGCTTGCTCTGCCACGGTTCTAAAGGCGGCTTTTAATTCTGCTGGCTGGCGAATCTGAAAAGCACAGCCAAACTCGAGTAAACGCGCCGCAAAACTGACCAAATTATTCACACCACAACGCAGCACAAAGCCATGCTCGAGTTGGGTCAGTTCGGTGCGTGCTGGTATCAGGTCATAGCGCATGGTTTGTGGCGTGGCATCAAACCAAACCTCGATCCGCCAAGTGGCTGGAATGTTTTGCAGGCGCGTGGTGGCAAATTCACGGACATTAAAGTCGGCTGGTGGCTGGAAAAGCACTTGGCTGACTTGAACAACTCCAATGCGGTCAACCCGAAATAAACGAATATCTTGGCGCGTCAGGCAGTACGCCACCAAAAACCATGTGCCACCGTCTCGCACCAAACCCAAGGGTTGGACGGTGCGTTGACTCGAGAGTCGGCGCTGATTTTGGTACTGCATTTCGAGTTGGCGTTGTTCTTGAATAGCCCGACTGATTTCTGCCACTAAACCCGCCTCGACTGGTGCAATCCACGGGGTTTTCTCGAGTTGCAAAGCCGTGCTTAACGCCTGCATTCGCGCCCAAATGGTGGTTGGCAGCACCCGCTCGAGTTTGGCTTCTACGCCGACTACCGCAGGAGCAAGCGCACTTAAACCAATGTGCTGCAAGGCATTTAAGCCCAGTGCAATGGCAAAGGCTTCTTCGTTAGAAAACATAATTGGTGGCATTCGGTAACTGGGTTTAAGGCGGTAACTTGCGCCGCGTCCTTTACTTGAACTAACCGGCACACCCAAATCCTGAAGCCGAGCAATATAACGCTGCACAGTGCGACTGCTGACCTCGAGCAAGTTAGCCAGTTCACCAGCCGAGACACGTTCTTTGGCTTGGAGAATCTCGAGAATGGTTAAAACACGCATTGAAGGGTCGTACATAACCGCCATTATAAGACGACAAGACCTGACGGGTTATGAGTTTAGGCTGTTTTTGTGAACGCCAAAGATTCACAAAAAGGAGCAACATGAACAAGAATACTCGAGGATTCGGACTGATTTTAAGCACCTTACTGATAGACGTAGCCGCAATGGGAATGTTAATTCCAGTGCTGCCAGAATTGCTACGTACTTATTTTGACGGCGATTATGGGCGGGCTGCTCAGTTTGTTGGTCTTTTTGCAGCCCTATCCGCCGGACTGAGTTTTATCTTTGCACCAGTCATGGGCGCACTGAGTGACCGCTTTGGGCGCAAGCCAGTGCTGCTGCTTGGATTGATTGGACCAGCCGTCAGTTATTTTGGCTTGGCAATGGCGGATAACTTGGCTTGGTACGTTGTTGGCTTGTGTGTCAGTGGAATCCTAGGCGCGATTCTAAGCACGATCAATGCCTACATTGCCGACATCACCCCACCCGAGTCTCGAGCCGAGCGTTTTGGTATGGTCGGCGCAGCTTTTGGCTTGGGCTTTATTGTTGGACCACTCGCAGGTGGCTTGTTGGGCGGGCTTGGTTTACAAGTGCCATTTTATGTGGCAGGTGGAATCACATTGCTGAACATGGTGCTGTGTGCTTTATTGTTACCAGAAAGCCTTGCACCCGATAAGCGCCGTGCTTTTGCATGGGCAAATGCCAACCCACTTGGCTCATTGCGTTTACTCAGCCGCTCAAAGCTGCTGCTTGCCTTGGCAGCCTGTTTATTTCTTTCGAGCCTAGCATTGCAAGGTATGTACAGCACCTTTGTGCTTTCGATGACTCTGCGATTTGATTGGAATACCGTTGCTGTGGGCATTGTATTTACCGTGATAGGCGTTTGCACTGCGCTTTCACAAACCCTGCTGGTTGGTCCAGTTATCAAGCGTTTAGGCGAACGGCGCAGTATTTTGGTAGGTTTAAGCGTTAGTGCCTTAGCCTTTTTGGCATATGCCCTGATTCCCCAAGGCTGGATGGTCTATTTGGTGATTGTTCTTGCCAGTCTTGGCGCAGTGGATGAACCCGCCGCACAAGCCCTACTGACCTCGAGTGTCAAGGAAGATGAGCAAGGTGCAATACAAGGAGCGCTGACCAGTTTACTGAGCTTAACCGCCGTAGCTGGACCTTTAATTGCCACCAATGTTTTTGCTTATTTTGTAGCCCCCAATGCCCCAATCTACTTCCCTGGTGCGCCGCTTGCTTCTGGTGCGGTGTTGATTGCACTGGCACTGCTGATTGCATGGCGCTTTGTGCGTCCGATTCGAGCCAGCGCTGATGGTGCGATTCAAAATGTGGCATTCCAAGGCGCAAGTGATTAAACATGAACTCGAGATGGTTAGAACACTTTTGCCAGTCTCGAGGGATGTAAATTCTTGCCCAGACTGTAAAATTCACAAAAACTCATGAGTAAAGGCTTCCATTTATCGGTGTCCACACCATGTCGTTTTTCAGTATTCAAAATGGAATCATCCATGTACACCCGAATAATACGAACTTCGACAGCAGCAGCAAAATCGGTTTGAAAATCATGAATTTGCGATACTCGAGCCTCGAGTTGGATTGGGCATTCTAAGACCCGTGGTGGAGTAACCAGTTCCGCAGGAATTGGTGTTAAACCCGCTTGGATAAATTTATCTTCAATGATTTCAAATCCCATACTGGTTTTATAAGCTGGCATGATGCTCGAGCCTGTGGTGAGGGCAAGTTTATCCACATTTTCCACCAAATCCGCTGAAGGTAAATTAAGGACACATTCGCCTGTGCGGCGCAGATTCTCGAGGGTTTTTGAACTTCTGCCCAGCCCGAGCATACAAGACTGCCCCAGCCACCAAGCACTGGACATTGGAGCAAGATTGGCTGTGCCATCTTGGTTGATGGTGCTAATGAGAACAACGGGAGTACCAAAGTACATGATTTTTGGTTCAACAATTTGCAGTGTCATGTAAAAAGTTTAGGGGTTTGTCTCGAGAATTACTCCCTGAATCTTGTTCAGTAATTACTTGCATTATTTTCTTGCTGTACCTCGAGAACTCGAGTCCAGCATGGTAATTAGAGTTATTTTACGATGGGTTTTGCTGCATAAATTCTTCAGAGTACGGAATCACCTGAATTACATCGATCAAAATATCATTGGGGTCGGTGGTGATAAAATGCCGTTGTCCAAAGGCTTCGTTGCGTAACTCGAGCAGAATTGGCAAACCTGCTTCTTTGAAATTGTGGTAAATCGGGTCTACATCTTCAACTTCAAAGTTCATAATTAACCCACCCGAAATACTTTTTCGGTAGGCGGCTGGAATGGTTTCATGGTTTGCATCAAGCAGTGCCAGTTCAAAAGTTGGTTCGGTTTTGGTTTTCAGGCTGACATACCAGTCGGCTTCAAAGGTTGTTTCAAACGGGAAGTGTTTGAGGTAAAAATCCTTTGACGCTTCGATGTTTTGGGTGCAGATAACGGCATATAGGCTTTTGATGTTCATAAATCCTCCAATTACATACAATCTGTATGTAATAAAAATGTATAATACATACAGATTGTATGTCAAGAGGTTGAAAATGCCAAAAACCAAAAAAGAACGCTCCGAACAAACCATTAATGCGGTACTCGAGGTTGCCGAAAAACACTTCGCCGAATACGGTTACGCACAAGTTTCCACCGATGCACTGGTACAAGAAATCGGCTTAACTCGAGGTGCGCTGTACCATCATTTTGGCAGTAAACAAGGTTTATTTGAAGCCGTGGTTGAGCGCATCCATCAAAAAGCTGCCACTGCAATTAGCCAAACTGCAACAGACGACTGGGAAGGCTTTGTCAGTGGTTGTCTGGCATGGCTCGAGGTGGCAACAGACCCAACCACCCAAAGAATTCTGTTGCTGGATGCACCCGCCGTGATTGGCTGGGGGCGGTGGCTTGAGCTAGACGCACAATATGGTTCTAAATTACTGCTCGAGGGCATAGAGCATTTAATAAGTACCAAAGTGATTGTGTTTCCATCTGCTCTTGCACTGCTGCAATTATTGAACGGGGCAATGAACCAAACTGCTTTGTGGGTGGCTCAATCAAAAACCCCTAAACGAAGCAAAAAAGAGGCTCGAGAAGCACTGGTGTATCTGCTCAATCGGGTTCGTGGTTAGATTCTAACTCGAGTAGGCTGTAGGCTGGCTCGAGCAATCAAGCCGAATTTCCCGAGTAGACTGGAGAACCTTATGAGTGAAGAATTTTTTTCGGCATTACGGCTTTCCACAGCACTTGGCAGCGCCATTGTTGCAGGGTTTTTTCTGGCATTCTCGAGTACGGTCATGGTCACATTGGCGCAACTCGAGCCTCGAGCGGGAATTATTGCCATGCAAAGCATTAACCGTACCGTGCTGAACCCATTTTTTATGCTGAGTTTTTTTGGAACAGCCATTCTTGCAGTCATTTTAATTTGGCAAGCATCCTCGCGTTTGCCACAAGCCAACGCTATTTTTTGGATACTTGGTGCAGCCATTTATGTTCTGGGTTCGGTACTCGTTACGATACTATTTAATGTTCCACTCAATAACAGCTTGGAAGCTGTTCAAGCCACCGATGCCAACAGTTTCGAGATTTGGCAGAACTACCTTCGCAACTGGACATTTTGGAATCATGTTCGTACAGGTGCTTCGTTTGTGGCGGCTGTGCTGCTGCTGCCTTGATGGTTTAAGCCCTGAATAACCTCAAAATCGTTTTCTGAATGAATAAAACAGGTGGATTCCACCAGCTTGCAGGTCTAGGCGGAGGCTCAAGCCGTAGGCATTATTTTTACCAGTTCTAAACCAAAAATAATTCAACACTGACCCGAAAATAAGCGGCTAGTCTTAGGGCTAGAGTTTTACTGACTTCTCGTTCACTACTCAGCACCCTCGAGAGTAACCCTTGGCTGATACTGAGCGCATTTGCCAAAGCAGTCTGGGTTAAGTTCTGCTCGAGCATCAATTCCTCAAGAACTTCGTTTGGTTGGGCGTTAATAGGGGCTTGCTGGTGGTTTTCCCAATCGCTGATGTACGAAAACAGCAAATCCACTAGACCACAAATTTTCGGGTCAGATAAGGTGTAACGTTCGGTCAAATCATCGGTAAGCTCGAGCAGTTGCTGGTACTCCGATTCGTTTTCTGGGCGTTTGATTTGGCTAGTCACAATAAACTGATTCCAAGCGCCAACCACCATTTGTGAACTCATGTTGTTTTTCCTCCTTATGCCAAACGAACATAAATATGTCAATACGGCATAATTCTTTTTCCTGTGCTTATTGGGCTGTTCTCGAGTTCAGCAGTTCCTCGAGACGGTTCAGGGTTTGGTTCATGCCAAATTCCATGCCAGCTTGAATGTGTCCATCGCGGTGTTCTTGGCTCTTATAAAGCAAGTGGCTTTGCAATTGTGTTTTGCCGTTGTTCTCGGTAAAGGTGGTGGTGACAAGGTAATCCATATCAGGAAGTGGTTCGTACATTTCGCTGTAGACCAATGAAACTGGGCTTGTGATGTCTTTGTAGACCCCAGAGTGTCCGTGTTGTTTGCCATCTGGGGCTTGTAGCACATAGCGCCAAGCCCCTCCAACACGAAGATCGATTTCGCAAACTATCATGGTTGAACTGCGTAGCCCATACCAGTTCTTAACGTGTTCTGGAGTCGTCCAAACATTGAACACCAAGTCCCTCGGAGCGTTGAATTCTCGAGTCAGAATCGTTTCCAAACCAGACGGGAAAGTGAGCTTCAGGGCGTTGTTGTTCATGGATACTCCTTACTAAAACTAAACTCGAGATTGGTTGGATTATTTACTGGCTGCATCAAGGAACGGTATCACGGTAGCACTCAAGGCTGAGGACATAAAAATCTGATAATGACTCGTAGCTGGCAGAATAGCCAATTGAGCCTTTGACATTCCCGAACCATCCCAACCAGCGTCTTTTTGACCGCCGCCAAGCAATTCAAAGAATTGTGCGGTGTGGGCAGTGCTAATCGAATCTGCATCTCCTGCAACAATCATGGTTGGTAATTTTAGTTTAGCCACTTCATCTGCCCAGTTGTAATCTTGTACCAGCAATTCACGTATTTTGTTGTGCAGCGTCACCCAGTTCTCTGGCTTTGGGGCAACACCAACGTACAATTGGTGCGGAGGACTGCCTTTCATTCCTTCAGCAGAGGCTGCGCCCATTTGGGCGTGTTGCGCTCGTAAATCGGCAAACCAGCCATCACGCTTAAAAGGTGTAGAAACCAGCACAAGTTTACGCACCAGACTTGGGTGCTGAATCGCGGTTCGCAATGCCACACCACCACCGAGCGAGTAGCCCATGACATCGGCATTGGATAAACCCAAGTGGCGTATGAGACCCGCAATATCATCTGCCATACGCTCATAAGAAAGTGGGCGGTTAATGTCGGCAGTTCGTCCATGGGCTTGTAAATCTACGGCGATCACTTGTCGTCCTTTGGCGAGTTGAGGCAACACTTCGCCAAACATTTCTATTGCCCCAAGTCCGCCGTGCAACAGAATAACGGGTTGTCCTATGCCATGAATTTGATAGTAGAGGTTCAGTCCATTGACGGGTGCATAACCACTTTTGGTTGCGCTAGAATTGCCAGATTGAGCTTGCAGATTTGTTGCTAGTAAGGTCGTACCGAGAATGGCGGTGGCTGCGAAAATGTTCTTGATGCTTGGTGTTTGCATGATAAAGCTCCTTTTTTGGCAAGCGATTACCTGCGGTCATGATTTTCATGTCCGAGCAGGATTCAAAGTGACTTGGTTTTATTGCTTCAGCTAATGTACGGTTATCTGTTCAAAGCAAACCTCCGTTCTTGGTGAATAATTGCTGCAATGTTTAACCAGTAAAGGTTACGTCTCGAGATTGAGCGCAGTCTTAACTTATACTGCGGTTCAAGCTGCAATGTTTAACCAGTAAAGGTTACGTCTCGAGTAACCTTGAGGTAATCAATCAAATACTTTTTTGCAGGGTTTTTAAGTATTCGTCTAAGCGGTCAAAGCTCTCTGTCCAGTGTTGTTCAAATGGTTTTACCCAATCAAAAATGGGTTTTAGAGCTTCGGCGTTGAGGCTGTAAAGTCGTTGTTGTCCTACACTTTGGAGTGTCACCAGTCCAACTTCTTTTAGCACTTGTAAATGTTTTGAAACTTGGGGTTGGCGAATTCCGAGGCGCTGGGCGATTTCATTGACAGAGTAATGCTGGCGGGTAGAAAGTAGCTCGAGGATGTTGCGTCGTTGCGTTTCAGCAATGGCATTAAAAGCATCGGCGGTGGTGGGTAAGCGTGCCATTTCTAAAAACAGTATATTCTTATATAAGAATATATGTCAAGTGCCAGTCAGTAAAATCACAGAACCTCGAGAACTCGAGCCAGTGCCGCATTGATTGCCTCGAGTTCGGTTTTACCAAGTTTTTTGCCCAGCGTATTTGCCCATGCTGCTTGTGCAGTTTCGATTTGCTCGAGGGCAAGTAATCCTTTTTTGGTGAGGCACAGTAACTGAGCGCGTTTATGTTCTGGGTTTTCTTCGTATTTGGCTAGTCCCTCGAGTACCAGAATATCGGCGGTGCGTTGCACACTTTGCCGTGCCAAACCCATGATTCGGGCAATTGTGGCTACGCTTAACGCCTGATTGTCTATGCAGCCCATGACTTGCCAACGGGCGCTGCTCTGCCCGACTGGTTTGGTTAAAGCGTTTCCAGCCTCGAGCAGTGCGCCGTTGAGCTTAAAGATGTTGAGGACAAGTTCGGTGAAGGCTGTACCTACTTTGGTGTGTGCCATACTTGACAGTCTACTGTCCAATGTGGCAAACTATCAACCTTTGACAGAAGCCTGTCAAAATCTTGGAGGTCAACATGGCAAACGAAAAAGTCGTCCCACTGTATCCAGCAGCAGATCTTAAAGTCACCCTCGAGTTTTACACCATGCTGGGTTTTACAGTTCTGTACGAACAACACGCACCTTATGCGTATGGTAGTGTGTCACTCGAGAATATTCAAATCGATTTTTTCGTCAATAAAGCCTTGGTAGCCAATCAAGAAACGGGGCATATGTGCTTGGTTGTTCTGACCAACATAGATGAGCTTCACGCGGCATTCTCGAGCCAGATTAAAAAAACTTTCGGTAAGCAAATACGCAGCGGTTTTCCGCGAGTGAGTGGCTTAAATGATGCGCGAAAAAATGACCGTCGGTTTAATTTACTTGACCCTTCTGGGAATCGCCTGACTTTTATTCAAGTCGGCGAAAGGCTTCCCAAAGCCGTAAAAAGTAACACGCCATTGGTCAAAGCCATGATGGGCGCAAAAGTATTCGCGTACTCTAAAGATGACCCTCAACTGGCTGCCCAGCACTTAGACAAAGCCCTTGGTAAAGCAAATTCCGAGTCGGCGGTCATTCAATTTCAGGCGTTTGTGCTTCGGGCAGATATTGCGGCTGCGCTGGATGACACGGCAACCCTCGAGAAGTACGTGAAGGCTGCTAAAAACTTGGTTCTCGAGGAACATCAAAAACTCGAGGTGCAAGAGGAATTGGGGCGTTTACTTGAACTCGAGATGTGATTTTGCAGTTTGGGTTTTCAGAAAATAGAATTGCACTCGAAACCCAGTTTTTCTATTTTGTAAACTTTGCTATCACAGATTGTTAATTTCACATCACACAGAATATAAACATCTGTATTTTTACTTGACATAATAAACAATTGCTTTTAAGATGGTGGGCAGAAGTAGGCATTGGAGGCAAATACCTTTTTCAAACCGCAGGTTTTAATGGCTGCGGTGTACTCGGCTTGACGATTTTTTTAGGAGGCTCATGATGAAATCCATTTCCAAAAATAGCGGTATTCACGACCTTGTACACATGATTTCAGAACACATCCAAACCAATTGGAAAAGTATTCTCGAGCAGAACGCCGCTAAACTCGAGGATGCGTATGCCAGAGGTGGAGATATGGCGTATGGTACGTACTTGGGCTTGTTGTTTCGTAAGGTCAATCAACAACTCAAACAAGCTGGATTTCATCTCGAGCCAGAATTGCCGGGTGACTTAAATATTTCCCGCGAATGGGGTGATGCCTCAGAACGCCATCAGCAGCGCATTATGTGGTCTTTGGTGACTCGAGAGAATGAAGAACTTGGTGCAATTGCAATTACGGTTTTTCATGATCACACCATGTTTTTTCTGCCCGAAGCGCCTCAAGTGCTGGGACTCGAGTCAACGGATGCAATAACCGAACTGAGTCAGTATTTCCCAGAATTTGCCAGTGCTAAACCATTTTTTGTTGAAGTTGAGGAGTACATGAAAATGCAGGAACTCGAGACTGAAATAACTCCAATCAACAGAGATTTTATTCGTATTCGCGGCGCTCGAGAAAACAACCTTAAAAATATTTCGATTGATATTCCTAAGAATCAAATTACGGTCTTTACAGGTGTATCTGGCTCGGGTAAATCCAGTTTGGTATTCGATACCATCGCCGCCGAAGCCCAACGCCAACTGAACGAAACGTTCACTAATTTTGTACAGGGTTTTCTGCCAAGTTATGGGCAACCCGATGTGGATTCAATCGAGAATCTAAATGCCCCGATTATCATTAACCAAAAACGGGTCGGTGGTGGCTCACGCTCGACCATGGGAACATACACCGATATTGCAGGGCTGCTGCGCTTGCTGTTTTCTCGAGCAGGTATGCCTTCGGCTGGGGCAGCTTTTGTCTATTCGTTCAATACGCCACAAGGAATGTGTCTCGAGTGCGAGGGCATTGGCAAAACCGTACAACTTGATCTCGAGAAATTTCTTGATAAATCAAAATCTTTGAATGGTGGTGCGTTACTCCACCCAGAATTTAAGGTTGGTAAATGGATTTGGAAAATCTATACGCAATCTGGATTTTTTGATAACAATAAACCGCTTTCAGAATACACAACCAAAGAAATGGACATCTTGCTCTATGGTGCAGGACAACAAAAAATTGCTTTCACCGATTTTAATTTAACCTATGAAGGTTTAATTGAGCGCTTCACCCGTTCATACATCAAAAAAGACAGTGCCGCCATGTCTGAGCGTAACCGCACTATTTTCGAGCAATTTGTGAATACCCAAATCTGTCCAGTCTGTCATGGGGCAAGGCTGAACCAAGCGGCGCTCGAGTCTAAAATCAATGGGTTAAACATTAGCGATATGTCGAATCTCGAGGCAACAAAACTGATTCGAGTCCTCCAAGGTCTGACTGAGCCAGTCGCCTTAAAGATAGCGGCGAAACTGCTTGAACGACTCGAGCATCTGGTGGAGATTGGCTTGGGCTACCTAAGTTTAAGTCGTGAAACCGCCACGCTTTCGGGCGGCGAATCGCAGCGTATTAAAATGATTCGACACCTTGGCAACAGCCTGACCGATATGCTTTATATCCTTGATGAACCTTCCGTTGGGCTTCATGCTCGAGATGTGGCGCGATTGACTGGTCTACTGTGCCAACTGCGTGACAAAGGCAATACGGTATTGGTGGTGGAACACGACCCAGATGTGATTCGGGTGGCTGACCATATTGTGGACATTGGACCAAAAGCTGGTTCGCATGGTGGGCAAGTGGTTTTTGAAGGCAGTGTGACCGAACTGCTCGAGTCGGATACTTTAACAGGGCGATTTTTGCAACAGAATTTACCCATGAAACTCGAGGTTCGTAAAGCCACGGGGTTTCTCGAGATTAAAAATGCTAAGGTCAACAACCTTAAAAACGTTTCGGTCGGCATTCCAACAGGGGTTTTTACGGTTGTGACAGGTGTGGCGGGAAGCGGCAAAAGTAGCCTGATTAACGATGTCTTTCTTGAGCAGTACCCAAATGCAATTGTCATAGACCAGTCCAAAGTCACGACTTCGGTGCGCTCTGCCCCAGCCACCTACACGGGCATCATGGATGAAATTCGCAGTGCCTTTGCCAAAGCCAACAAAGTCAGCCCATCGTTGTTTAGTTTTAATTCGGCAGGAAGCTGCCAGAATTGCAACGGGTTGGGCGTGGTCTATACCGACCTTGCTTTTATGGAAGGAATCACCTCGCACTGCGAAGTCTGCGATGGGAAACGCTTTAAGCCCGAAGTTCTCGAGTACACACTGCGCCATAAAACCATCAGCGATGTCCTCGAGTTGACCGTAGAAGATGCACTCGGGTATTTTACGGAAAAGAAAATTCGGGCGGTGGTACAAGCCATGTCCGATGTTGGCTTGGGGTACTTAAAGCTCGGGCAGCCACTGAGTACCGTGTCTGGTGGCGAAGGGCAACGCCTTAAACTGGCTACCGAACTGCACAAAGCTGGAACGGTTTACGTGATGGATGAACCAACCACGGGACTGCATTTGTCCGATATTGGGCAACTGATGAAAATTATAGATAAGCTGGTGGATGCGGGGAACACGGTTATTTTAATCGAGCATCACTTGGATGTGATTCGTCAAGCTGACTGGATTATTGACATTGGACCAGAAGGTGGGAGCAGTGGAGGAGAGGTGCTGTTTGAAGGGACACCACTTGGCTTGCTCGAGTCTAAACGCAGTATCACCGCCAAGTATTTAATGCCAAATTATTAACCCTAATCTCAATGCCCCGATGCTCGAGCAGCCGATGGCTTACGCCAATTGCCAGATGCGTTTGGCTCGAGTCCATCGGTATTGTTTGGTACACCACAAGATTTGTGCTGTGCTACGGTTTTTAGGATTTTATGATTGATATTTTACACCCAGACTTCACTTCCATTTGGCTCGAGTTGAAAAAGACTTTTGAGTCCAATCAAGTTGTGACGGGTGGTTTGACCTTAGCGATTATGGGCGGTGCGATTGCCTATCTGCGTTTTTTGCCACGGCAAATCTGGGATTATATCTGGGAACGGATTGTGGTTACGGTGCAAGTGGATTCCCGCGATGACGCTTTTGAATGGTTTCGGGCGTGGCTGACAACCCAGCCAGTCCGTTCAAGAATGCGCGATTTGGCGCTGGTGACGCAGCGCAGTGGCGAAGCAGGTTTTGCGGTGGATACTCGAGACAATGCGCCACGTGGGGTTTTTGCGCCCGTGGATGGAACATTTAAAGTGCAGTTTGAAAAGCGCACTTTTTGGTTTAGTGCTTCGCGGGAACGTCAAGCCAACAACAACGTGCTGATTGGTTTCCATGAGACTTTAACGGTGCGGACGCTGGTCACCAACCGCGATGCGCTTGAGCGCTTGGTTGGGGCAGCCTATAAAACTGTCCATAAGCCCGAAGAACCACGGGTCGAAATTCTTGCACCGCGCTGGGATGACTGGCGGGTGATGCAGCGTGTGCCACCTCGAGACCCAAAAAGTCTGGTTTATGCTGGTGGCTTATTTGAACGGGTTTGCGCCGATACCAAACGCTTTCTCGAATCCGAACAGTGGTACACCGACATGGGTATTCCGTGGCGACGTGGCTATTTGTTGTACGGACCTCCGGGCAATGGCAAATCGAGCTTGATTACCGCTTTGGCTGGCGTGCTGGGCAAAAGCGTTTGTGTCCTTAACCTTGCCAGTGGCATTTTAACCGACGAATCTTTAACCAACCTTTTGACTGATGCCCCTGAGGGTAGTTTAATTCTGCTTGAGGACATCGATGCTATTTTTGTCGGGCGCAAAAAGGATGTCGAGACCAAGTTATCGTTTAATGGCTTACTCAATGCCTTGGATGGTGTGACCGCCCAACAAGGGCGGATGGTTTTTATGACCACCAATCACCTCGAGAAACTCGACCCCGCCTTGGTGCGTCCGGGACGTTGCGATGTCCATTTATTTGTTGGCAATGCCAATAGAATCCAAATTGCCAAGATGCTCGAGCGATTTTACCCGAACATCCCAGATGCGGCTGCCCTCGCCCAACGCCTCCCTGAAGATGTGTTAAGCATGGCTCGAGTCCAAGAATTTTTGGTGCGTCACCGCGATGATTTACAGGGCGCTCGAGCCGCTTGGCGTGAACTCGAGACAGTTGTGCTGAATCAGGTCAAGAGCTAAATTATAATTCCACGACTTCAAACTCGAGCTTGACCGCTTCAATCCCGCCAACCGCTTCAAAGGTCGGTAAGTTCTCGAGGGTGTCCTCGCCCAGACCTTTGTAGGTCGTAAATTTCATGGTCTCTAAATCGAGGGTACACAAATGCCCCGTCCACTTTGCACCCAAGTCCATAAAGATATTTTGCCCAATGCGGGTTGGCGCACAGACTGGGGTATGCCCATGAACACTCAGCAGCACCCCTTCTGGCAAGTTAAACGGACCGTCTTCGGGACGCGCCCAAACCATGCTGTCCTCGAGACTGCGATAGCCCTTGACTTGAATCGGCGCAGCGTGGACGCACAAAATATCGCCTTTTTCGCCGCCCAAGTGGCGATAGGTGTATTCGGTGCGGCTGGCATAGTTCATTAACTCGGGCGGCAGACCCCAATTGCCAAAGGCATCGGCTTCGCCACCAGAATCCCAGCCACCGTACTCGAGAATGACCGTATCGCCACCGTTTTGAATCCAGTTTTGCATTGCAATTAAAGCATCGCCACGCCGTAATTCGGTCGGTTCGCGCTTAAAGCGCTCCAAGCAGTCGTCCACCTCGAGAACAATTGCTTCGTGGTTGCCACGCAACAAAATCATTCGCCCCTCGTCGGCGAGTTGAGACAGCAAACGAATCGTATCGCGGTTGCGATGCCCACGGTCAATTGCATCGCCCAAAAAAACAAAACTGGTATCGGCTGGCACGCGCTCGAGCAAACCCTCGAGCAAATCGGCACGACCGTGTAAATCCGCAATTGCCAGTTTCAAGCCCTTACCTCGTTCATGAGTTGTATCTTAACCTGCTACAATAGGACATTGCGCCGTAAAACCAGCACGATTGTGCAGTTTGTACCCAAATTCGTTGTGCAAGCCGATAGAAAATCGGTTAGACTGCGAACCGCGATGAAAATACGAGCCGCCACTAAAAACGACATCCCAGCCATCGCCCAAGTGCATTTTGAATGCTGGAGAGCCTTGTTCTCGAGCCTTGTGCCAGATTTTGCTTTTGATGCTTTGCAGCCACGTGGCGACCAGCGCTGGCAGCATTTTCTCGAGGGGGCAGAGTGGGGCGACGAGGTTGCCTATGTTGCCGAAGAAGACGGCGAGGTGGTCGGTTTCTCGGCGGGTGGTCCAGAATGGGGTGGTCATGCGACGATCGAAGCCGAAATGTACTCGTTGTATGTCATGCCGCGTTACCAAGGGCAAGGCGTTGGCAAACAGCTTTTGTTGGCGGTTGCTAAAGGCTTGGTCAAACTCGGCTTAAATTCGATGCTGGTGCGCTTACGGAGTGGCAATCCAACCCCAAGGGTCTACATCGCCATGGGCGCAGAGGACATGGGCTTACACCAAGTCAGTGTTGGGGCTGCCAGTGTTGGCGAAGTGACTTATGGCTGGTCGGATTTGCGCCGTTTAAGTGAATTTGAGGGCTAATTCAATCCTCGAGCCGCACTCATCTACAGTCTTTAGAATTACGGCTGATGCGCTCATTTCTTTTGATGCTGGTTTTGTTCGGGGTCGTGGCGTGTGGCACAAACGATACCAAAAACGATGCCAACCAAATTACGGTCGTCAATACAGCTCTGACTTTAGCCTATAACCTCGAGCCATATAACGAAGAATTGCGGGTGACGGGCGGACAACGGGCATACACACTGCGAATTGCCAAAGGTAAATTGCCAGATGGGATTCAACTCCAAGGCTCGAGGCTGGTTGGCACAGCCAAATTGGTCTTAAAAGCCAACGAGCAAAGAATTTTTGAATTTACGCTCGAGATTATTGATTCACGCAATGCCAATAAATTCCAAGACCTCAAACTCGAGGTGCGGAGTTTACCCGCCCCAAGTCTTGAATGGAGCATACCGCCAACCCAAGTGCGCGACGAAGTGCGCTTGCCGTTTGTGCTCAAAATCCCTAAAAATGTACGTTCAATGCGCCTAGCCATTCCGCTTCCAACTGGCGCAACCTTAAAACGCCTTGAGCCAAGCGCTGGCAGACCCTTAATGCTCTCGAGGCTCGAGGGGACAGTCCTGCGAATAGATGTAGCGCTGTCTGAGGATATTCCCAGTGTTCGCCCTGCCACAATCTTTTATTTGGTTTTGGCGTTGGCAAAACCCTTAAAGCTCGAAGGGAAAATTGGTTTTGAACTCAGGGCAAAAAATACGCTTTTGTCTAAGGCAGCCCTCGAGTTACCGAAACCCGCTACAACTACACCAACCACACCGACCACACCAACCACACCACCAGTCAGCCCTCCAGTCACGCCACCCGCTGGAGGCACACCATGAAACGCTTTTACCTTTTTACCTTCTTGACCCGAAAAATGCACCTAACGGGCTGGGTCGCCTTTTTACCTTTTACCCTTTTCCCCCTCGCCCTCGCCCTCGCCACAACCTACCCAAAACTGACCCTAGAAACCCAACTCGAGCGAGCCGAAGTGATTACCCGTGCCATGATTAAAGAAGTCAAGCGCGAAGAGCGCAACAAGCGCCCTTGGACAGTCTATTTGCTCGAGAATAAGCAATACTGGCGAGGCGAGGGTTTGCTGCCCAAAACCTTAGAAA
This sequence comes from Deinococcales bacterium, assembly GCA_043778225.1. Classification (GTDB taxonomy): domain Bacteria; phylum Deinococcota; class Deinococci; order Deinococcales; family JAAFIG01; genus JAAFIG01. Next base: position 17,390 of record JAYWGM010000061.1, read on the forward strand.
CGCCAAGTTTTGCGGTCTATGGAAACGAAAAAATCAGGCTCGAGGGCGCACCCAATTTTAAGGTCGGTACAGAATGGATTTTCTTGTTGTACACCAAAAATTACGACAGCCCAATCGTTGGTTTTAACCAAGGCGCGTACCAACTCGAAGGCAATGCGGTGCTGGATGTTGGCGGTAAGGCAGTGCAACTCGAGGGGAAACCCGCCACTCGAGTCACCTTTATTGCTGCCGTCGAGAAAATCCTTGGGGTGGTCAAATGAAACGCCAACTTTCACCAAGAAAAGTGAAAGCCTTTCACCCTTTCACCCTTTTACCTTTTACCCTTTTTACCCTAGCCCTGGCTGCTCCTTTTGCTTACACCGTGGTTAAAGACGGTGCTCCCGAGAGCTTTGAAAAATTAGTGCGTGAAGCCTTTACCAAATGGCAAGCTGTTCCCAGCACGACCCTGAAAATAGATGCGCCCAAAGCTGGAACACCTGTTCAATTTAGGTGGGGTAGCACCGACCCCGAACTCAATCCAGACTTGGCAACCCGCACGATTCTCGAGACCACTGCCGATGGCAAAGAAAGTGCAGTGGTCAGCATTAACCCAGAAGCCACCGACCTCGAAAGTGCTTTGCTGCTCGAGACGGGTATTCGCCTCGGTTTACCGCTTGAGCCAAGTTGGGAAGGCAAACGCAGCTTAGGCGAGGCAGACATTACGCTGTTGCGTCAACAATATGCCCCAAATGGCGACCTGACTGCTGATGGTAAGGTCAACATTGATGACTTTGAATTGTTTGCTCGAGAATACGGCAAAAGTCAGACGGCGGGTGGTATTAAAGGCGATTTTAACGGCGATGGCAAAGTCGATATTGCCGATTTTGAAATTCTCAAAGGTAATTATGATTTTGGTAAGCAACCGGGTTTAGAAGAACCCAAGCCAGCCGAGCCGACAACTCCAGCCCCAACAGAACCTAAACCAGCGCCAACCACACCAGCCCCGACGACAGAACCCAAGCCAGCCGAGCCGACGACTCCAGCACCAGCCACGCCTCCAGCAAAATAGATTTACCGCCGCCGAGCCGCGTTGGATTCCATGGCTTGCATGGCTTGAACAGCTGTGGTGGCGGCTACCGATTCAATCATTTCTACGCCACAAACCGCACTAAATAACCAGACTTGTGCGTCTTTATTGATAAACCAGTCTCGAGCCTTGGTTTCGGTCATCCAGTTGCCCAAATCGCAATTGTCTGGGACATCTACCAACGTGGATTTGATGTGTGGCGAATTCAAAAAAACCATAATTTGTTTAGGCATTCTTGGAAACTACCACAAACAAAAATAGTAAACTGCATAACCATGGAGATCCTCAATTTACTTGAACTCGAGGCGGCGGCAAAAACCAACCTCAAACCAATGGCATTTGATTATTACGTCAGTGGTGCAGAAGACGAAATTACCTTGCTCGAGAATCGTGAGGCATTTGGGCGTTTGAAGCTGCATTATCGGGTTTTGACTGGCGTAACTGAGCGCAACCTCGAGACCGAACTATTTGGGCAGAAAATTTCGATGCCCGTGATTATTGCGCCAACTGCTTTTCAGCGTATGGCGCACACCGATGGTGAATTGGCAACCGCCGGCGCAAGTCAGCAAGCCAAGACAATCATGACCTTATCCACGATTGCCAGCACCAGTCTCGAGGAAGTCCGAGCCAGCCAACCTAATTTACCGATGTGGTTTCAGATGTATTTGTATAAAGATAAAGCCATCAGTCTCGAGTTATTGCGCCGTGCCGAAGCCGCAGGAGTACAAGCCCTAGCCTTAACGGTAGACACACCTATTTTGGGGCGGCGTGAACGCGATATTCGCAACCAGTTCCAGTTGCCAGATGGTATCAGCCTTGGAAATCTGATGGGTGGCTTGCCCAAAGGGATGGGTTCTGGACTGAGCGCATATGTGCAGCATATGTTCAAAATGGATTTGAGTTTTGCAGACCTCGAGTGGCTACGAAATAACACCAAGCTGCCGATTCTGGTCAAAGGGATTTGCCACACCGACGATGCCACCAAGTCGCTCGAGCATGGCGCAGATGGTATTTGGGTCTCGAATCATGGTGGCAGACAACTCGATACTGCCCCCGCTACGATTAGTGTCCTGCCACGAATTGCCGAGGCGGTGGCTGGTCGTGTGCCAATTATTTTGGATGGCGGTGTGCGGCGCGGTACGGATGTGGTCAAAGCCTTGGCGCTTGGCGCAAATGCGGTGGCACTGGGCAGACCGATTTTGTGGTCGTTGGCAATTGGTGGCGAGGCAGCCGTAACCCAGACGCTCGAGTTACTGCGGAACGAAATAGACTCAGCCCTTGGCTTATGTGGTTATAGCGACCTGAATGTTCCTCGAGCCTTGCTTGGGAATTAATTGCTGACCTGTACACCTTTCCAAAAGGCAATTCGCCCAGCAATCCGCTTGGCGGCTTCTTTTGGCGTTGGATAATACCAAGCTGCATCTGGGTTTGTTTTGCCGTCCACCACAACCGAATGGTAACTGGCAGTGCCTTTCCACGGGCAAGTGGTTTGGGTACTCGAGGCACTTAAAAATAGGGGGTTGACACTTTCGGCAGGAAAATAATGGTTGTTTTCGACCACAACCGTATCCGAGGATTCTGCAATAACTGTTCCGTTCCAAATGGCTTTCATGGTTGTATTGTGCGCTTTCTTAGGTCAAAAAGCTGTGCTGTGGCTTACTCTGGTCGCAACCGCTCCCATTTGGTCTGTTCTCGAGCCTCCAAAGTCACGCCCAAGAGTTGCATCAGGGCGCTCAGGTCATCCCAGAAAAGCTGTGGCAACTCGAGCAGGGTTTGGCGGCTGAGCAACACGCTTTTGTCCTCGAGAAATGGCTGGTCATCGGTTTCTAAAACTGTAATTCGGTATTCGGACTCGAGTTTTTGAATCCCAATGGTGCTGTCGCGTTCGCCGAGCAACAAAATCGCCTCGTGCTGCCCACGCCAACGGTGATACAGATGGTTGCTTGTGCCAAGCGTGCTTGTGCCAAGTACCCTCGAAAAAAAACCAGTCCGCCCCGTGCTTACCCAGCTTGCCAGTTCGCTTAATGGCTCGAGTCCAAAACGAATCGGGTTGCTGCACGATAAATTTAAGGGGGCTTCTAAGCCAATCTCGAGTTCCAACGCGCCGGGCATTTCCCAAAGCTCGGTAAGTTTCCACAAGCGCTCTTCTCGAGTTAAAAGCCTAAGTTTGTACTCACTGGCTTGGCTTGGAATAAAATGCACAGGCATAGACCAATTATAAGGACAATTCACGGTGCTTTGGGGTGTTACCTTAGCCTATGAAATCTGCTCCGCAAATTGGCGAAAATCCCGACAAGGGCAAAGATGTCCAAGCGATGTTTGATTCGATTGCCGGACGTTATGATTTACTCAATCGGGTGCTGTCTATGGGCGTAGACAAGGGCTGGCGGGTGGCGGCGGCTAAATCTGTCCTCGAGAACAATCCTAAATCTATCCTCGATATTGCCACTGGCACGGGCGACTTTGCCATCGCAATTCAAAAACTTGCCCCCAATGCCAAAGTGGTCGGCTCGGACTTTGCTAACAAAATGCTTGAGATTGCTCGTGTTAAAGCCAAAGCCTTAAACCTCGAGATTCCTTTTGAACAAGGCGACGCACTGAATCTGCCCTATGCCGACTCGAGTTTTGAAGCGGTTTCTTGTTCGTTTGGCTTTCGTAATTTTGCCGACTTTAAGCGCGGACTCGAGGAATTCCACCGTGTTTTGGCAGTCGGTGGGCGCTGTGTGATTCTTGAGTTTCCGCCACCGCCCGAGAATTTGCTGGGGCAGTTTTATACCTTGTACTTTAGGCACGTGCTGCCCGTGGTTGGTGGCATCATTTCGGGTCGTCCGAAAGCCTATAAGTACCTGCCCGAAAGCGTGATTGCTTTTCCAAAGCCAGAAGTGTTGGCTAACCTGATGCGCCAAGTTGGTTTTGAAGCGCAGTACACTGTTTTAACGGCTGGACTGGCTGCGATTCATGTTGGGGTTAAGAGATAGGGTTAAAAGGTCAAAGGGTTAAAAGGTCGAGAATGAGGATGATAATCTATTCTTTTGACTTTTGCCTTTCGCCTGTTTTTCGACTAAACTCGAGTCATGAGTCAGCCGACTAATCATATTGAAGTTTCTGTGGAGGTGGTTTTTTCTCCAGCACACTCGAGCCAAACGCGCTTGGTCTATGTTTATTTTATCACCATGCACAACCGTGGTTTACAAAGCGTTCAGTTGTTGCGTCGCCATTTTTTTATCCGCGATGGGCTGGGCTTTGAACAAGAAATCGAAGGCGAAGGCGTGGTTGGCGAACAGCCACGGCTCGAGGTTGGGCAAACCTACCGCTATCACAGCGTTATTCCAATTCAGCATCCGCCGGGTTCAATGCGTGGCGATTACACTTTTTTGGCAGCCGATGGCACACAATTTAAGGCTGAACTGCCAGAATTTATGCTTCATGAACCGCCAGGCTATATTCCTAGCCCTCGGCTCGAGCCAAGCGGCAAACGGGTTTTGAATTAGACCCGAGAAAATTCTTGGCGGTCCCACAAGCTGTGCAAAATGTTGCTCCAGACCTGAGGATACCTTAGACTAAAACTATGGTTATTCGCCCTGCTCAGGAAAGCGATTTTGTAGCCCTTGTGCCACTTTTGAAGGGCTTTGCCACGACTCGAGAGGTGGGATTACTCGAGCGGTTTACAAAAGTTCGATTCTATACCCGCCTCGGTTTGCAAGGTGAACCCAACTCACAACCCGAATACCCATTTTACGAAATAGACTTTTTGGTCAAAGACTGATTTTTATGGGTACAGCCCACACAGCGCTCGAGCCTTGAGTCCTACTTGCTTAAATCCAAAAAAGCGCTACACTTTACCAATGACTGTACCTACGAAAAACAATTTACCTACTAAAAAGCAAAGCACTGTTGATTTTCTGCTTGAAATGGCTGACCGTATTGCCAAAGAAGCACCTTCTTCTGAACTCGAGAAATTACCTAGGGATGGTGGCGAAAATCTTGATCATTATTTGTATGGAGCGCCTAAAAAATGACTAGGACGGTGTTTATAGATGCTGCTTTTTTAGTATCGTTGATTAATCCTCGAGACCAAAATTATCAAAAGGCTAGGGATGCTCTGCAAAGTGTACAACGAACGCAATTGGTGACAACTGATGCTGTTCTGACCGAAGTGCTTAATTATTATTCTGAGCGAGGCGATTACTTACGCAAAGAGGCACTGAATTTGGTCAAAGCCATTATGAATCGTGAGGATGTCAATTTTCTTTATCATGGTAAATACTGGTTTTATCTTGGCTTAGAACGATTCGAGGATAGGGCAGACAAAGGATACAGCTTAACCGACTGTATCAGCATGGTGATTATGGAAAGCGATGGAATTCAAGAGGTTTTGACTTCGGATAAGCACTTTGTGCAAGCTGGTTTTACGATTTTGATGTGATTGATTCACCACAGCCTACCCTAGTTCTATGGGTACAACCCACGCAAGGCTCGAGCCTCGAGAACCCGTGTACAAGCCACAATAAAGGTGGCGGTTCGCATCGTCACGTTTTTGTCTTGGGCAACATCCCAGATGCCTTTGAAGGCTTCGACCATGATTTTCTCGAGCCGCTTGTTGATTTCGTCTTCAGTCCAGAAAAAACTGCTAAAATCCTGCACCCATTCAAAGTACGAAACTGTCACGCCACCCGCGTTTGCCAGCACATCTGGCACAACCACAATGCCACGTTCGCGCAGGGCATCGTCGGCGGCTGGGGTGGTTGGTCCGTTTGCACCCTCGACCACAATTCGGGTTTTAATTTGTTGCACGTTGTCCAGAGTAATCTGCTTCTCGAGCGCGGCTGGAATCAAGAACTCGGTCTCGACACCCCAAAAATCGTTTTTAGCGATTACTTCGCACTTGGGGTAGGCGGTTACGTCTGGATTTTCTTTGATAAACTCGAGCAAGTCGTGTGGGTTAATCCCATCGCCGTTAAAAATCGTGCCGGACACATCTTGAATCGCCACAATTTTTGCGCCGTGGTCATGGAAAATTCTTGCGCTGGCATTGCCGACATTGCCAAAGCCTTGAATCGTGACTCGAGAACCCTGAATTTCTAAACCGATGCGCTTGGCAGCTTCGCGCCCAGTCACAAAAACGCCACGCCCTGTGGCATCGCGCCGCCCAAGGCTGCCGCCTAAAGCAATTGGCTTGCCAGTCACGACACCAGTGGCGGTGCGCCCTTGGTTCATGCTGTAGGTGTCCATCATCCATGCCATCGTTAATTCGTTGGTGTTGACATCTGGGGCGGGAATGTCTTTGTCTGGTCCGATGATAAAATTGATTTCCGAAGTATAACGCCGTGTCATTTTCTCGAGTTCACCGCGTGAAAGTTTGCGTGGGTCTACCCGAATGCCACCTTTCGCGCCACCATATGGCAAATTGACCGCCGCATTTTTAACCGTCATCCAAGCACTGAGTGCCATCACTTCGGATAAGGTCACATCTTGGTGATAGCGCACCCCACCCTTGCCGGGTCCGCGGCTCGAGTTGTGCTGCACCCGATAACCTTCAAAATGAGCAATGCTGCCATCATCGAGTTGAATTGGTACATCCACAATTAAAATGCGCTTTGGGCGCTTGAGGGTTTCGACCCAGTAGGCAAGTTTACCCAAGTACGGCGTAACCCTATCAACTTGCTCGAGGTAAATTTCCCACGGTCCGAGGTTATCGTGATTTAAGTAAGAAGGAACTTCGTGTTGGTGCATATGGATTCTCCTGTGGAGGGTGAAAGGTGAAGGGTAAAAAGGTAAAAAGGGCAAAAGGTAAAAAGGGCAAAAGGTGAAAAGGTAAAACAATTTTCTCTTTCCTCTTTCCTATGCTTTTTACGGGTAAAGCCCTCTTAGATTGGTGCTTTCGTTGATTCGGCTGACCGCTAAAATAAAAGCGGCTTGGCGCAGATTGACATGGCGTTCGTTTTTGACGGCATAGACACTATCTAAGGCGTGTTCGATGTGCTGCTCGAGGTTGCTGCGGATTTCGTCTTCAGTCCAATAGAGATTATTAAAATCCTGTACCCATTCGTAATACGAAACCGTCACGCCACCCGAATTGGCTAGATAGTCTGGGATAATCACCCGTCCCTCGCGCTCGAGAATTGCGTCGGCGGCTCGAGTAATGGCATGGTTTGCCCCTTCGGCAATAATCTGGGCTTCGACTTTGCTGGCGTTGCCGGCGTGGATTGCTCCTTCGCGCACGGCTGGCACAAGAATATCTACGGGCAGGGTTAAAAGGCTTTCTTGGTCTATGCGTTTGGCGTTGGCAAAACCCAGCACCGAGCCATAAGCGTTTTTGTACTCGAGCAGGGCTGGAACATCAAAGCCGTCATGGGCATAAATCGCGCCGCTCGAGTCCGAAACTGCCACCACCCGCACACCGCGCTCAAACAGCCCAAGCGCCGCATAACGCCCGACCATACCAAAACCCTGAACTGCGGCGCTGGCTTTCTCGAGTTGGATGTTTTCGCGCATCGCCACACCAAAAATACTATAAGCAATGCCACGTCCAGCCGCCTCGACCCGCCCGATGCTGCCACCCAGCGCCACCGGTTTACCGGTTACGACACCAGTCACGGTACTGCCTTTATTTTGGCTGTAGGTGTCCATTATCCATGCCATGATTTGTTCGTTTGTGCCAGTGTCTGGGGCTGGAATATCTTTGTCTGGTCCGATTAAATCCACCAATTCGGAAGTATAGCGCCGTGTTAAACGTTCGGTTTCTGACCTCGAGATTGTTTTTGGGTCCACGTCTATGCCGCCCTTTGCACCACCAAAGGGCAAATTCATAACCGCGCATTTGATCGTCATGGCAGCCGCTAAACCACGGACTTCATCCAAGTTTAAGCCAGCCCGATAGCGCAGCCCACCTTTCGAGGGTCCTCGAGAAATACTGTGCTGAACTCGGTAGCCCGTAAAAAAACGAACTGAACCATCGTCCATGCGAATCGGCACAGATACCGTGACCATACGCTTAGGGTGGCGCAGCGACTCGAGTGTTTGGCTAAAATAAATTTGGGAGCTTTGAACTTGCTCCAAAAAGGCGTGCCAGAGGTTTAAGTTCTCGGGTTCGGGTTCGTGTCGAGCTTGTGGCTCGGGTTGATTCATGAGTCCTCCGCAAGTTCTCGAGGTGTCCTCGAGTGGCTGTATTTCGATGCTTGGATTATACACTCCTTGCAAACGTTTGTTTGGTTAATGCCAGATGAGACTAGCCACTGCGTGGTGGTTTTAAGCGCCCCAGTAAATCCAAAGCTGCTACGGGCTTAGAAAAATAATAGCCTTGGGAACGATCAACTGCTAAGTCGCGCAATGCTAAAAACTGGGCTTTGGTTTCGACACCTTCGGCTACAACGCTCATCCCGACATGACGTGCCAACATGATGATTAGTTTAACCATGGACCAGCCCGAATCATTTGGCTCGAGGTGCGAAACAAAACTGCGGTCTATTTTTAAGGAATTAACGGGTAATTTTTGTAGATACGCCAGACTCGAGTAACCGGTGCCAAAATCGTCTATCGCAGTTTGAATCCCTTGGGCTTGCAAGCGCCGCAAACGCTCGACTGCTAAATCGGTGTCGTTCATTAAAGCACTTTCGGTAATCTCGAGTTCAAGCGCTTTAGGGTCAAATTGCGTTTCGCGCAGTACCCTAGAAACGGTGTCCGAAAAATCGGAGCGCATCAGTTGCTGCACATCGATATTGACTGCCAAAGCAACATTCAAACCATCGCGCCGCCATTCGGCAACCTCCATACAGGCTTTGCGTAGAATCCATTCGCCCATCGGAACAATCAGACCAGACTCGAGCGCCACGGGTAAAAAGCGTCCGGGCGCGACTAAACCTTCTTGCGGGTGCTGCCAATACAAGAGCGCCTCGACCACAATCACCTGTTGGGCAGCATTGACTTGGGGCTGATAACGCACCACAAATTCGTTGCGCTCGAGGGCTTTGCGTAAAGAAACCTCTAAATCTAAGCGCTCCTTCGAGGCTTTATTGAGGGCTGGGTCAAAGCGCTTAAAAGCGCCCTTACCGCCACGTTTAACGCTGTTCATGGCAGCATCGGCATTGCGTAACAAAAGGTTGGCACTCGTGCCATCGTCTGGGAAAATGGCTGCCCCAATGCTGGCGGACAAAAAGAGTTCGACCCCGCGCAAAGAAAGCGGATAGGACAAGGCTTTGAGCATTTCTTTTGCCAAGGCTTCGGCTTCGCTCAGTTGCTCAAGATGATGCACCACCAGCGTAAATTCATCGCCGCCTGGACGAGCCAATAAATCGCGCGAGGGCAAAATCGTGCGCCAACGGTCGGTTACGGTGCGTAAGACTTCATCGCCAACTTCGTGTCCAAGGGTGTCGTTGATGCGCCGAAAACCATCGAGGTCGATTTGCAGTACCGCCAGTTTCCAACCGCGCTGTTGGGCAACTTTAAGGGCTTGCTCGAGGTGACGCTCGACCCCATAGCGGTTGGGTAAATTGGTCAGGCTATCGGTGCTGGCTTGGTCATCGAGGCGGTCAATCAAAGTGCTGCGTTCAATCACCAGCGTGGCTAAACGTGCCACATTTTCAAAATGCTCGAGTTGCGAAGGCAAAGGCGCAACACTGCGCGAAAAATGCAGCTCGAGTGCGCCAATCACTGCACCATCGGCTGAGTTAATCGGCACTGCCCAAGAACTTGCCACGCCACTCATCAGCATTGCCCTGTCCATATTGACCCAACGCGGGTCATCTTGGATGGCTTCGACCACAGCGGGGACAGCCTCGAGAATCGCATAAGAAGCCGTGCCATGCCCTAAGCCAATCGGCACGCCATCGAGTAACGAGCGCACCAAGGGTCGCCAATTGGGGGCAACCAACAATGCCAAACGATCGCCTCGGCGCATAAAGACACCAGCGGTTGCACCAATAAAAATTCGCTCGAGTAAACCAGTCAGGGTTTGCAGGGTTTCGTTTAAGGGTGCGCCTCGCAACGCCAACTCGAGTACCCGATTGCGGTAGGCTTCCAAAAGCTCATTGCTTTTGCGCTCGGTAATATCGCGCCGCCACGAAACGCGGTTGGTGATTTGTCCACGCTCGTTGCGAATTGGCACAATCGAAAGCTGAATCCAAAGCGGCGTGTCGTCTTTGCGGTACTCGATGGTTTCAAATTCGACTGATTTGCCGATTCGTAAATCACTCTTGGCACGATGATAAACGTCGGTGTCGCCATATGTACCACGCAACAGACCAGCCGACTGCCCAACCGCTTCCTCGCTAGAAAAGCCCATCAGACTGGTAAAAGCGGCATTGACAAAAATGATTTTTGAATCCTGTTCATTGCCATCGTCGGAATCGGCAACTTGGCTGATTAAAACACTCTCATCAGCATTGAGGACGGCTGATTCAAAAAGCTGTAAGCGCTGGTCAAATTCCGAGAGCGTGGCTTTATCGACGGCTCGAGCTTTGGTTTGTTTGCTTGATTGCTGGCGCAAAAAACCATTTTCTAAAGTCGAGGCAATCACCACCGCGAGGCGCTCGAGTTGTTCGACTTGGAGTGGCGAAAGCTGTACGGCTTGGCGGTACATCAGCATCAAAACACCCGCCACAGTCCCCGAAAGCATGACTGGCACAGCCGCAATCACCGAAACCGATTGTTGAATCGTGCGCTCTGACCAGTGGGGGTACTGTTGCACCAACAAAGGCTCACCGCTTGCCCAAACCCTTCCGGGGACATCAATACCATGCTCGAACGTACCAGCGATTTCAAGCGCCAACCCTCGAGCAAAAACACGCTGCATCATCGAGCCAGCCACCACAAAAAGGGCTGTTCCATCGGTCACAAAAACGGAGGTACATAAATCAATAATCGTTTGTAAAGCATCACGATCAGAAGAGAGCGGTGGCGAAACAGACATAAGTTCTATTATGCCTGAAAGTCTCGAGTCTTGTTGTGAAAAACCGATTTCGTCTGTATTCTTGGCAAATAGTCTAAAATCGTAACCCTAAACCTTTGATTGGTCACACCAACGTTCCCATTAGCGTATACTTTTGTCCATGGCTCGCATCAATCCAAATTTGCAAGAACAGCTACCGAATTCCTCTAAGGTTTTGCGAGCAGAGCCACAGTTATCTAATTCCTTATTGGGTGTTTGGAGTGCGGCTTCGGCACGCCAAGCCTGGACAAGCCTGAATGTACTGGCAGACCAACGGGTCAAAATTACAGCAGGCAACAAAGTCATGAGCGGTGTCATCGAGAGCCATGCCAGTGGCGAACTGCTTTTAACTTTATATGCTGGGGCTGGTGAAACCACGGTACAATTGGCTGGGACTTGGCAAATTCACGATTCAGAATTGCGCTTTGAGTTCAAAGCCACCGATATGGTTTTTATCCGCGTGCGTTAGAATGACCGCCAAGACCTCGAGAACCTGATTGTGTTGCCCCACACAAGCCCATCACTCGAGAATTGACACTTGTATCGGGCTGTGGCTACAGATTTTCTCACCGCTTTTGATTCGCTTGGCAAGGGCTGCGGATTCAGGTATTGCCGAGTCCTGGAGTTCTACCTACATAAATGTGAGCGCGGCACTGGCTGCACTCAAGACGGTTCTAAGCTAAACTGTTTTTATGACCCAAGCCAGAATTACCCGCGTTAGGCTCGAGAATTATAAAAGCATCAAGTTTTGTGATGTCAAACTCGAGCCTATAACTGTGCTGGTTGGACAGAACGGCAGTGGGAAAAGTAATTTTTTAGATGCCTTAGTGTTCACTCGAGATTTATTACTGCAAAATCTGGATTTTGCAATTCAGGAACGTGGTAACTTTTTTGAAATTGCTCGTAAAGAAGGTGTACAACAAGCCCCGAGTTTTTCGGTCTTACTTGAAGTTACAGTTGGTCAAGAGTGCCTTGCACTGTATTATCAAATTGCATTTGAAGAAAAACCAATCATCAAAGAGCAATACTTGAAGAATGAGCAGGGTGAATATTTATACAAAATTGCAGAGAATGATATTTTAATCAACTCGATTCATCTGATAGAGCATCTTTTCACCAGTCACCTTGGTATTTCGGTCAAAAGTGACTCAGATGTCAATGTCAAGGGCTTGGTGAATGTTTTTTTGCTTTTATTGCAATTTCTAAATCCTATACCAGAACATATGCGTCCACCCCAAAATCCTAATTTTTTTAACTGGTTCAAAGCTGATGGATCAAATATGGATTCGGTCTATCAAAAACTCGAGCAAGGGCAAGCTCAAAAGGTTAGAAAAATCAAGCACTACTTAGGTCTAGTCAACCCAGATATTATTGATATTGAAGTGAACAATGTCAGTAATTATCTGCTTGTGGATTTTCTGGGTAAATCATCTCGCTTCAATAAAAGTGCCGCATCAGATGGAACGCTAAGTGCATGGGCATTGATAACTGCATTGTTTTATTGTGACGACTTAAAAAACTCAAAGCTACTTGCCGATACAGGTTGTATTCTAATCCTCGAAGAACCCGAAGCGCATTTATACCCAACGGCATTAGAAATTCTCCTCATTCTGATACGCCAAGTTGTACCAACTGTACAGATTTTATTGTCTACACACAGCCCAGTTTTACTCGAGAAAATTGAACTTGCTTCTGGTAAAGAAAAAATTTTGGTGGTAGAAACATTTAATGGTGAAACAATCATTGATGAGATAGATACAGCCAGTCGTAATGTTGTTCACAAAAAACTATTTGACCTCGGCGAACTTTTAACCATGAATCAACTTGAACCAAAAGCAATTGCTGGAAAAGCCCGATGAGTTTACTGATTCAACCAATTGTTGAAGGTCAGGGTGAAGTGCTTGCAACTCGAACCTTAATCACTCGAATTGCTGCGACTTTTTGGAATCCTGACAGCTATGTTGAAGTGCTTCGCCCTATTTTAATTCATCGAACCAAAATTGATATTGCGTCAGAACTAGAAAATCGTATTGAGTTAGCTCGACAAAAAATTCATGCCTCTGATTCAAATGGTGGTATTCTTGTTTTGTTTGATAGCGATGATGATTGCCCAGCAACTCTAGCGCCTAAATTGCTTGAGCGAGCTAAGAATGCCTGTATAGATGTGCCAATTAGTGTGGTTATGGCGCATCGAGAATATGAAACATGGTTTCTTGCTGCCGCTTCTTCTATTGAAGCACTCAAAAATGCTTTGCCACACCCTGACCCCGAAAGTAAACGTGGTGCAAAAGAATGGCTATCACGGCATATGACCGACAGTTACGAACCAACAGATTACCAAACCTCATTTACTACACAATTTGATTTGCATCTGGCTCGAGAAAATGCGCCTTCGTTTGATAAGCTCTGCCGTGATTTAACCGCTATGCTAACCGAACTTTCTAATACCCCTCCGCCGCCGTGAGACTCGAGACGAGTGCCAGCGCGGCGGTTTCCGCTCGTAAAATCCGTTTTCCCAGCGTCACACGAACAATCCCTTTTTGCTCGAGCAGTGCAATTTCGTGGCTCGAGAATCCACCTTCAGGTCCAGAAATAATTGTAAAAGGCGCATCCCAACTTACGGCTTCTCGAGGCAGTAAGCTCGAGTGCGGGTGCGCCACAATGGCGGGGGAAGTTAGGCTCGAAAGTGGCATTGGCTCGAAAACGCTGGGGATTACATTGCGCTGGCATTGCTTGGCGGCTTCGGTGGCAATGCGCCTCAGTCGCTCGAGTTTCTGTGTGCCAATTTCTTTGACTTCGCTGTGCTGAGTAATCAAAAGCTGGATGCTCGAGACTCCAAGCTCGGTGGCAGCGCGTACCACATCGGATAACTTATCGGCTTTTAACAAGGCAATGGCTAAAGTAATGCTTTGTGGTGGCTCGAGGCTGCTGGCGGTGGCTGGCTCGAGTTCAACTACAAATTGTAGTTCAGTAACCTCGAGAATAATGCCGATTGCCTCGAGTCCAGCCCCATTAAAAACCGTAATTGAATCGCCAACTTTGGCTCGAAGCACCCGCAAATGTGCCGCCTCGAGACTGGATATTTGAATAATTGGCTCGAGATGTGCATGAAAGGTTCGGTGTGGGCGCATAGAAAAAGTTTAACCCCTCAAGTCATCTCGAGGGGTTTTGGCGCAGAATAAAGTTTAGAGTTTGATTTCGCCGCTTCCAGCACCAAATGTAATACCCAAGGTGCAACCGCTCAAGGCTGGGCTGGTGGCTACGGTGGCATCAACTTTGACGCTGTTTGGGGTTGGCGCAGTGCTGATGATGTTGATTGCAGTGGCGAGGTTTGGAATAGCAAACAATAAAGCTGCTGTATTTAAGCCACTAACCACACCAGCTGGTGTGATGTTAAAGGTAAAGGTTGGGATGGTTGCAGTCACCGAGCGAACCACAGGTGGTGTTGCGGTTGTCGAGTCGCTCACAACCACAGTCATGTTCGAGACAGTTACGGCAATGCTGGTTGCGTTGCCAAGTGCAAGGCAGCCAGCCGAGATTGAGGCGCTGGCGATAGCCAATTGAACATTGAAAGAAGATGGCGTAAATGGAATGGCGGTGGTCAAGTCAGCAAAGGTGGCACTGACGGTTGCGTTGCCTTGTCCTGCCACTTGTGGGCGAATGGACGCGCCAGTTGCCGAAAGTGGTGCGCTTAAAACTGCGCCGCTTAATCCCAGTGGATTGTCAACTTTGACGGGTGGAATCAGTCCACAACTTGCGAATACAGCACTTAATCCGAGGGCGGCACCTAGTAATACTACTTTTTTCATATGTCCTCCATACCCTGATACCTAGTCTTTCGACCAGCCCGCATCATGAGGTTTAATACAGTTTAGATTTTAACTCATTTTCCGTCACAGGAACGTCAAATCAAAAAAGTGCTTTGTGGTACAACTCGAGTTAGAATAACAAAATGGCAATTCGGGTCTTACCAGAGTCTTTACGGCGTGAAATTGCGGCGGGTGAAATTATTGCCCGACCAAGCGACGCGGTTAAAGAATTGCTCGAGAATGCCCTCGATGCTGGGGCAACCCGAATCGAAGTGCTGTTGCGCGGGGCTGGACTGGATTTAATTAGGGTATCAGATGACGGGGCGGGGATTGCCGCCCAAGAAGTCGAATTGGCTTTAGAGCGCTTTGCAACCAGTAAACTCGAGACGATAGAAACCATTGCCACCCTCGGTTTTCGTGGTGAAGCCTTATGGAGCATGGCATTTGCCGCCGATGTGGTGCTGACCACTCGCCCAAAAAATCAGCTTGGTGGCTCGAGATTAACCGTGCTGGACGGTGAGCGCACTTTAACAAAAGTCACCAGTCCATCCGGTACAACTGTTGAAGTGCAAAAATTATTTGCCCGTTTTCCAGCCCGTAAAGCTGGCTTAGAAAGTGCTGCCCTCGAGACCCGACGTGTTATCAATCTGGTACAGCGTTATGTGCTGCATCACCCAAGTGTGGCATGGCGTGTGACTGTTGAAACAGATGTACGCCTTAACCACACGCCCAGTAATTTCCGCGAGGCAGTCGCCACAGTTTACGGCGCAATGACCGCTAACCGTTTGCTCAGCCTTGACTTTGAGCAAAACGGTGTGCGGGTAACAGGGGTGATTACCCGCCCCGAACTTGCCCGACCGCGCACTGACCGAATGCACGTGGCAATCAACAACCGCCCAGTCGAACTCGAGACCAACATCGAAAATGCTGTGCTGCGGGCGTTGAGTAGCTTATTGCCCAAGAACCATGCTCCGAGTATGGTCTTAAATATCGTTGTGCCGCCCGAAACGGTTAATCAAAACGCCCACCCCGGAAAATTGCGGGTGGCGTTGCTCGAGGCAAAACGAGTCGAAGCTGTGGTCGAAGCCGCGATTGCCCAAGTTCTGGTGGCTCAGCCACTTGCCCCCAGTGCGCCCGAGCCAAGAATTGTCCAAGCCCCACAAGCCATTCGGTCAGTCTTCCCAGAACTGCGTTTGATTGGCACATACCGCGATACCTATTTGCTTGCCGAAAGTACCGACGGCGATTTATGGTTACTCGACCAACACGCCGCCCATGAACGAATTATCTTTGAAGAACTCGAAGATGGATTCGAGACTGCCCAAGCCCTCGAGTTACCTAAGCCTGAGTTATTGACCCTGCCGCCAGATGTTGAACTTGCACTCGAGACACGGCGCGAAGAACTGCAAACTTGGGGCTTTAGCTTCGAGAATTTTGGCGGTGGGTTGCACCGCATTGCCAGTATTCCAGCCGCCTTGATTGCGCTGCGCCTCGAGACGGTTGTGGATGTGCTATCTCGAGCCTTAAATGCTCCCGATGCCCGCCGTGATTTTTTGGCACGAATGGCGTGTTTACCGGCGATTAAAGCCGGACACAAACTTTTAGAAGCTGAGGCAATTGTGCTGCTAGAGACGCTACGGGCTTGCCGTGTGCCGTGGGCGTGTCCGCACGGCAGACCGACGGCGCTAAAATTAAGCGAACGGGATTTAGCGCATCAATTTGGACGGCGCAGCCCAAGGGATGTAGCCAGCAGCCCAAAAGAGGTTGCTCGAGAAGTAAAGGTTTGACGTTAGCTCGAGACACGCCCAAGCAGCCAGAGCTTCAAGCTGGAGAATACAAAAGCACAGATAGTTCAGCCCCTCGTCTGACTCGCCTTAGGCTCGTCACCTTCCCCCAAGTCGCTTTGCTGGGGAGGGTTGGGGTGCGAGCTTTTGACCTTGAAACCCCTCATGGAGGGGTCGAGCCTAAGGCGAGCGCCCAAAGCCCGAAGGTGCTGCTTCAGGGGCAAGAGAGGGGGAGTACGTGAGAGATGACATTTTTTCGATTAGTCGCCTAGAAAATAGACACGAGTTGCAGATAGTGCCAACTCTAATTAGTATCTTAGGGTAAACGTGGTGGTGGATTGTTACCATAATCAGGATATTTTGTTGCAATAACACCCTTATCTGTTTCAAAGGATAACCAACACGCAGCAAACTTTGGAATTTTTACGGATAATTCAAAAGTGGTTTGGGCTTTTGGGTCGAGTGTCGTAGCTTTGACATAACTCGAGTCTTGGGCGACTAACACTTTACGATCTTTATCCTGAAAATATTCTGCTGTCACTTTAAGGTATTTAATCTGATTAGCACTGACATTTTGTACTGTGCCATATAACTTTGAATAACCAATCGTGTCGGGTACATCGCAGTTCCAGCGAAGAACCTCGAGAATGGGCGTAACTTGTTGCGCGGTAGCTGATGCTATTAAGACTGATCCAAGAATTAACCACTTTTTCATAAACTCCTTCGCTGCTTTTTTGGATAAGATTAGGTTGGTAGTCTCCCATTTGCTTACTTTGTCAATGTCTCGAGAACAACCTTAACCACATTCTCCACATTAAATCCGAGTTCCTTAAATACTACCGCATCTGGCGCACTTGCCCCGTACCTGTCGAGCGTCACCGTGCTGCCATCTAAGCCCACAAAGCGCTCCCAGCCGAGGCTCGAGCCAGCCTCAATCGCCACCCTAGCGCGGATGCTGTTAGGCAGCACACTTTCTTTGTACTCGGCACTTTGGCTCGAGTAAATATCCCATGATAATAAACTGACGACTCGGGCTTTTTTGCCTTGCTCGAGCAGTGCCTTTTGCGCCTCGAGTGCCAAACTGACTTCGCTGCCAGTAGCGATGAGGATTACATCTGGTGTACCGTCTGAATCTGCAACAATGTAGCCACCTTTGGCGGCGTTGGCGTTAATCTCGAGAACGGGTAAATCTTGGCGGCTAAGAATAATCGCGGTTGGCTTATGTTGTTGCTCGAGGGCAATTTTCCATGCCACACTGGTTTCGTTGGCATCGGCTGGGCGAATCACGCTTAGGTTTGGTATGGCTCGTAAGGCTGCCAAATGCTCGATCGGTTGGTGCGTTGGTCCATCTGTGCCTACGCCAATGCTGTCGTGCGTAAAAACATAAATCACGGGTTGGTGCATCAGGGCTGCCATGCGGATGGCGTTTTTCATGTAATCCGAAAAGGTAAAGAATGTTGCTATAAACGGGCGCAGTCCAACCAGTGCCATCCCGTTTGCCATACCCGCCATGCCAAATTCGCGCACCCCAAAGTTGATGTTGCGGGCTGCTAAGTTATCCCTTGTCATGGCTGGTTCGCCTTTAATGACTGTCATGTTGCTGCTGCTCAGGTCGGCACTGCCACCAATCAGACGTGGCTCGAGTTTCACCAGCGCGTTAATACTGTCACCGCCAGCGTTGCGGGTGCGTACCATTTTGCCGACTTCGTACTTGGGCATCTGCTCGAGTGGGTAGTGCTGGGTTGGGTTTTGCATCATGCTCAGGAGTTCTTGGGCGAGTTCTGGGTAGGCTGCCATGTACGCGCCGTACTTGGCGTTGCCAGCTGCCTCGAGTGCCGCACCTTTTGCTCCAGCCTCGAGCCACGGCGCTGCGCCTTCTGGGTCTATAAAAAATGGCTCGAGGTTACTAAAACCATAGTGTTTCTTGGCAAAAATCACGTCGTCCGCACTGGGGGCTTTGCCGTGAACATCTGCAAGTCCCGCTTTTGGCAGTCCGTAGCCAATCGTGGTTTTGACCTTGATTAAACTTGGGCGTGGGTCGGCTTGGGCGGCTCTAATCGCATTCTCGAGTCCAGTATAATCGGTGTCGCCGTCGGTAATCTCGAGAACGTGCCAGTTATAGGACATAAAACGCTGGGTAATATCCTCAGAAAATGCCCATTGGGTTGGACCATCTAACTGAATTTCGTTGTCGTCGTAAAGCATAATCAGCTTACCTAGCCCAAGATGCCCTGCCAGACTGGCGGTTTCGTGCGAAATCCCTTCTTGCAGGTCGCCGTCCGAGCAAATACCGTAGACAAAACCATCCACAATTTCGTGCTGGTCGCGGTTGTAACGAGCCGCTAAATGCTGCAAACTCAATGCCATACCGACGGCATTGGCAAAGCCTTGCCCCAATGGACCGGTTGTGGTTTCGACTCCGACGGTGTGTCCAACTTCGGGGTGTCCTGCCGTGGCACTGCCCCATTGCCTAAATTGCTTAATCTGCTCAAGCGGCAAGTCGTAACCCGTTAAATGCAGCGCTGCATATTGCAGCATACTGCCATGACCAGCGCTTAAAACAAACCTATCTCGAGCTAACCAAGCTGGGTTTTTAGGGTTGTAGCGCATGATTTTTGTCCACAGCACATAGCCAATCGCCGCCATGCCAAGTGGCGCACCGGGGTGTCCTTCCTTGGCTTTACAGATGGCATCGAGGGCGAGGGCGCGGAGGGTATTGACGGCAAGGGTGTCATTCATCGCCCTTCATCATACAAATTTGGCTGGCTCGAGATATAAGAGTTGAATTTGGTCTAAAACAATTCCAAAAACAGGTAAGCTATCAAGCGTGAATAAGTACCAAATGCCGCCTCTAACCGCGATTCGTTTTGCCATGCTGGCGCTGCTGGCTGGTTTACTGGTGGCACTGGCGCTTGGTGTGGCTGTGCCGCGTCTGGTCATCGTGCTGTTGATTGTTGCCCAAGCAGGATTGCGTTTTTTTGTCAGCCGCCACGACCCCAAACTTCGTAACTCGAGCCTCTTTCAAATGCTGGTGTCAACCGTGCTTGGCTATCTCATTCTGACCAGTTAAACTCTGACCATGACTGAAGACTGGCTAAGTTCATTATCTCGAGCCTCGAGTGCAGTCTTGGCGCAAATTGGGGCAGTGGTCGGACGCGCCCCATTGGAAATCATCAATGGGGCAATCAATAAAAAGGCTTTTGAATTGCACAGCAACCTCAAATACGGCTTATTAGAGCGACAAGTGCTGGATTTATATCTTGTGCCAAAGGCTGTGGCTACACTGGTTTTTGTTCATGGTGGCTATTGGGATGCGGGCAGCAAAGACGAATATCCTTTTGTTGCCGAAAGTCTGTGCCTAGCTGGTTTTAGTGTCGCGGTGGTCAATTATCGGCTTGCTCCAGATGGCGTTTTTCCACGGATGGTGCAGGATGTGGCTTTAAGCATTCAATGGTTGTTGCGTCAATTGCCAATTTACGGCATCACCTCGAGCAAATTAGGTTTACTTGGGCATTCGGCAGGAGCGCACATCATTGCGCTGTTGTGTGTCAATCCAATTTATCTCGAGCGGGTCGGGCTTAACCGCCAAGTAATTAGCGCCAGTGTTGGCATTTCAGGACCTTATGATTTTCTCGAGTGGCTCGAGACCGACCCTCGGGCGCAAAAAGCCATGGGCGCACGCGAACAGTGGCTCGAGACCCAACCAGCTTTGATTGCCGATGGCAAAAACCCACCAATGTTGCTGCTGCATGGCGCGAAAGATACCCTGTGCAGTCCAGCCCACGCGCCGCGCCTTGCCCACGAGATTCGACAACGTGGCGGCGACGTGGACTGGAAAGCCTACGAAAATCTCGATCATTTTAGAATTATTGGGGCGTTTTCTAAGTTGCTGCGTTTTCTCGAGCCAAAGGTTTTAGATGATACAGTCGCGTTTTTTAAGTCGCATTTTTAGACTTGTTCAAAGCGTTTAATTTTGCCACACGCAATATAGGATTTTCCATCTGGTGCGGTCATCACTTCATCCACCACATAAAGCATTCCATCCTCGCGGATTGAGCGCGGAAAGCGCATATTCCAAGTCGGTTCAAAACCATCCGAGACGACTCGAGCGCGGAGTTTACTGCCTTCTTTGACGCATTGAATCAGCACCGCATCGGTCGTGTCCGAAGTCACTTCGAGGTCGGCGGCGGTGGCTGGGGCGCTGCTGGCTTTACCTGTGCTGACTCGTTTGCTGCGTTGTGGGGCGCTGTAGGTGTCGGCTTCCCCTGCTCTGACAAGGCGGCTGATTGTGCCAATGGCTCGGTAAAAACTGCCATCGGAGGAAGTCTCGAGTTGCTCGACCACGTACTTGACTCCTTCGGCACGAATCGCCCGTGGAAACTGAACATTCATGCTTTGGTCGTAAGCTGAATTTAAGACTTTAATTTTTAGTTTGCCATTTTCGCGCACACATTGCACTTCGATACCCGTGCTGGCTTCGGCAACAACCGCTAAATTGCGTACTTCGTCAGTGGTTTCAATGCCGCGTCCAGCCAAGTCGGCACGGTTGCGGCTCAGTCCTTGGAAGGATTGGTCGCGCAGTTCTTTGCGGGTCTCGCTCGAGACATTTTTATTGCCAACTCGAGCCGCAAAATACTCAAGTTGCTCGAGTTCTTCAGCAATTTCAAAGTTCTCGTGCAGTCCTTGCTGGCGAATCTGGTTCATCACGCCACGCAAGGTTTTTTCGGCTTCTGAGTATTTGTTTTGGTCAGTTTGTTCTAAAGCGGTGTCTTTGGCTTTGGCAATTTTTAAGCGAGCCAATTCGACCCGAACCCCAGTCGGTGCGGCGGCGGCGGCAGCTTCGATTGTGCCAACTTCGACGGTCACCAGAATCTCACCACTGATGCTTTTAATTGCGTCATCTTCGATCGCATCGGCACGAAAACTGGCTTTACAAATCTCGAGCAGACCAGCTTTGTTTAGCTCGGATAAATCGAGGGTCAAGCCCAACAATTTATCTTCACCATCAAAAATATCGCCCAAGACAAGGCTACCAATGCCGTCTTTTTCCACAAGTTTGGCGGCGCTCAGTGTGCCGAGTAATTTTGTTGCGCCTTTCATCTCGAGGCTGACCACTAAATTCTGTGCCAAGACCGATTTCATCGTCTCGAGTTCAATCTTAAAAACTTGGGCGGCATCTTCGGTATTTTGAATAAAGTAAAAATTGCCACTGGCGGCGCGAGCCATGCCAATCAGCAAGTCTTCTTCAAAGCCACTACCAAAGCCAAGGGTGGTGGTAATAATCCCTTCCTCGAGTTTTTGCATGGCGGTTTTGGTTAAAATTTTCATATCGGTGATGCCTTCGTTGGCATGACCATCGGTCATCAGCAGCACACGGTTAATGGCTTGTGGGTCGTACTGACTTTTAACGTGCTTGCAGCCTTCGAGCCAGCCACCTGAAAGGTTGGTTGTGCCACCCGCCCGAATACTGCGAACTTTTTCTTGCAAGGCTTTTGGGTCGGTGGCGAGTTGCGGTGCAATAACAGTAGACACATGATCGTCAAAGGCAACCACACTGATTGTATCGGTCGGCTCGAGCGCATCTATTACGGCTTGGGCAGCTTTGATTGCATGGCGTAATGCTCCGCCAGCCATCGAACCGCTGCGGTCTATAACCAGCGAGATATTCAGTCTGCGGCGTGGTTTGGCACTGGCTGGAATGCGAAAGCGCAGCAGCACATCGGTCGCGCCACTCGAGCCAAGCGGCAAGATACGCTGGGAAAAAGCAAAATCGGTTTCTATCATGGTGTTCTCCTTGTTTGGTTTAGTGCAGTATAAGGTCTATCAAGAGTGGAATTTGTGAATTAAGCAACGACTTGCAAAATTTTTGTTCTGCTGGTATCATAACACATCGCAAGAAAATGCTAGGCTGCGAAATCCGATACGCACCACTCGAGAAAGGAAGACCCATGAAAATCATTCGACACGGCGATGTTCTGCTTACACCAATCACCCAACTGCCACGCCATGCCCAAGCCAAAACAGGTGTCACCCTCGCTCGCGGCGAAGTGACGGGGCATAGCCACCGCATTCTCGAGGCACACCAAGCCCAGATGTTTAGTGCTGGCACAGATAATTTCCTCGAGATTACCAGCCCCAAAGCCACCCTGGTTCACGAAGAACACCATGCGATTGTTCTCGAGCGCGGTTTGTACAAGGTCTGGATGCAGCGCGAATACCGCCCAGACGCAAATCGTTGGGTCGAGGATTAAATCATGTACGCCATCCTAAACCGAGGAGGAATGCGCCAATTTCGCAGCCCAAGCCCAAAACTCGAGACCACACAACCCATACCAGCCCTCGAAGCCCAAAAATTATTATTGGCTGGTCGTGGTTGGGAAAATATGCGTGTTTTGGGCGCACTCGACTTTGCTAACTCAAGCCTTGATTGGCTACCAGACGGCTTACACTGCGCCAGCTTGAACCTGTCTAACTGCCCAAATCTAAGCCAAATTCCAGACCGCCTCGAGACTCGTTTTTTGGATATTTCTGGCAATCGGCAAATTACCCAGCTACCCGAAAGCACAGTTATTCACAGTGTCCTCGAGCTTGCTAAAAGTGGGCTGTGCGGTTTACCTACTAATCTGCGGGTGCGTTTACACTGGGACGGCGTACCGATAACCGAACGCATGGCATTTTACCCAGAAAGCATTTCGGGGCAAGACGTACTGCGCGAAGATAACCTCGAGACTCGGCGTGTTTTGCTTGAGCGTATTGGATACGACCGCTTGATGCTCGAAGTTGGCGGTTTAATCCTTGACCGCGACACCGATGCGGGCGGGCAGCGCAAACTGATTCGGATTCCTCTGGACGATGACGAAGACATCATGCTGGTGGCGGTTTTTTGTCCCAGCACGGCACACCAGTATGTTTTGCGTGTCCCACCTTTTATGCGTTTCTGCCACCAAGCGGTGGCATGGCTGGCTGGCTTTGAAAATGAGCGCGATTACCAAGTGATGGCAGAAGCCTAAATGATACCAAATTAAGGTAAAGAATTGCTTTTTGATTCTTTACCCGACCAACGGGAGTATTAACGATACCGAATTTAACGCGAGAACGGCAGTTTGCCGTTTTTTGCGACCCAAGCCCGTAAGGTGCTGTTTTCAGGGTCAAGATTGGCAAACGAGAGTGATTAAGTTAATTCGGTATGAGTGATGTGCAAAAATAAGAGCAGCGATGAGAAAGCCCAAGACTGGTGCCTCAAGCTCGTAGCCCATAGCCCCATAAATTTGTTACGCTAACCCTAATGCTCGAGATACCTCCTTTGTACACCTTGCCTTTGGCGTTTTTTACGGCTCGAGCAGGCGACACCCGAAAAGTCAGCCGCGACAGTTTAGACCAGTTAATTGCCCAGCAAGTGCAGTTTGTGGCAGTTCAGAATTTAGACTGGTCAACGGTGCGGCGCAGTCTTTTTTTTGCCTATCAGCATTTTCAATATGTTTACCCAAGCACAGTGCAAAATTTATCGCAGCGCCTTTTGGTCAAGCCACAACATAAGTATGGCGGTCAGCAATTGCTCGATTTTAAGTTGACAGTCGAGCCAATTGTGCTTGCAACCAAAGTTCAGCACGATGGTTTTGGCAACACCATGCTGCATCTCGAGGTGGCGCACATCAGTCATTGGACCAGTTTTGAAGTGAT
Source organism: Deinococcales bacterium (assembly GCA_043778225.1). Lineage (GTDB taxonomy): Bacteria > Deinococcota > Deinococci > Deinococcales > JAAFIG01 > JAAFIG01. Next base: position 41,654 of record JAYWGM010000061.1, read on the forward strand.
GTTTTGTGTTGAAAATACAGCCCAGCCAAGCAACCCAAAAATCTTGAGCCAGCAACTTAGGCAATTTTTCGCCAGTACCCATCTGACCCAAGCCAACCCTCAGATACTCGAGGTGGCTCGAGATTTACAGCGCCAGTCGAGCAGTCCACTTCATTTTGCCCAAAGGGTTTGTGATTGGGTCTACCAAGCCATGAAGTACAAAAATGGAATCACCAATGTTCAGACCACGGCTGCCCAAGCGCTCGAACTTGGGGCTGGGCTTTGCCAAGATTACAGCCATATCATGTTGGCGATTTGTAAAGCTGGCGGGTTATCAGCCCGCTATGTTTCTGGGCATATGCTCGGTGAGGGCGGCTCTCATGCGTGGGTCGAGGTGCTGCTCGAAAACCAAATTGGTCAATTGGAAGCCATCGGTTTTGACCCAACCAATGCCCGAAGACCCAATTTGGGCTATACCGTGGTCGCCATTGGGCGTGATTACAACGATGTGCCACCGACTTCTGGGCGGTTTATTGGAGACTCGGCTGGGGTGCTGCATTTTGAGAAATTTGCCGGTTTACTTGAGCTTGAATTGTTTGATGGGCAGATTATCCGTCCAAGGGTTTAGCACAGCAAAAATTATAAAACTGGTTTACAATAGTGGCGTGACCCAACCTAGCAGCGCCATCCCCGGATTTCGTACTCGTTTGCTTTTAGGAACGGGGCAGACCAGCATTGTTTACTTAGCCGACGATAAAGACGGACGCGAAGTTGCCTTAAAAGTTCCCAGACCAGAAATTCGCAATGACCCAATTTTGGGCAAGGTTTTTTATAACGAAGTGGTGATGCTTAAAACCCTCGACCACCCCAATGTGGTGCGTTACTTCACTGGTGTGCCGTCGGGTGGTCATGCCCATTTGGCAGTCCAGTATTTCCCAGAAGGCGAACTGAACTCAACTCAGATGAGTCTCGAGACGATTTTGGCGATTCTTTTGGATATCGCCAGTGCGCTCGAGTATTGCCACTCTAAAAAAGTGGTGCATCAAGATGTCAAGCCCAACAACATTTACACCGCCAATGGTCGTGGGTTTTTAGCCGATTTTGGGGCTGCCTCGAGTGATAAAAACCCCACACCACCCGCCGGAAGCCCTTTTTATATGGCACCAGAGGTTTTTCGTGGCGAACACGGCACGCCAAAATCTGATGTCTATAGTTTTTCGGTGATGGCGTATGAACTGCTTGCTAAGCGCCGTCCGATTCTGGGCGAAAGCGTCGAAGAACTCCAGATTGCCCACATGACCAAAATCCCGATACCAATCAAAAACATGAGTGCAACTGTGCCGCGTTCTCTAGCCAAACTGATAGACCGTGGTTTATCCAAAGAAGTCGGTTTTCGTCCGATCATGCGCGATTATCGGGTCGTCTTAAACGATATTCTGAGTGGTGACACCGTAACTGAAAACGATACCAGTACCCAAGAACAAACCATCGAGATGCCACCGCTACCAGGCTCAACCGAACCAAGCATGGTCTTTGGACGTGCGCCAAAAACAGCGCCAAAAGCAGCCTCGGAAAAAGCACCTACCAAGCAAGGGATTATCGGTAAACTTTTTGGGCGCAAATAGGCGCTAATTTGTGGCTTCTCGAGTCGCAAAGCCTAAAGCGCCAAATAGGCTTTTTTGACCCGCTCATCCTCGAGCAGTTCTGCGCCCGTTCCCTCGAGGGTCACAACTCCGTTCTCGAGAACATACGCTCGATTGGCAAGCCGCAAACTTTGGCGCACATTTTGTTCGACCAACAAAACCGAGACTCCGCGTTTTGAAACCGCCTCGAGTGCCGCAAAAACAATTTGCGTCAGCTTGGGCGATAACCCAAGGCTTGGCTCATCCACCAACATTAAACGCGGTAACGCCATCAAAGCCCGTGCTACGGCTAACATTTGCTGCTCTCCACCCGATAATGTCCCTGCCAGTTGGGTTTTACGTTCCTCGAGCCTTGGGAAAAGTGTGTACATCTGGCGGCGGGTTTTTTCTCGAGCCACCCAAGCATCGGATTTTGCTGAAGCCCCCAATTCAAGGTTATCTGCCACGCTCATCAGTGGAAATAACTGCCGACCTTCTGGCACATGAGCCAGTCCAGCCCGAACAATTTCGGCACTCGAGGCATTGGTGATGCTATTTCCAAATAACTGAATTGTGCCTTCGGTGGCACGAATCAGGCTTGAGATGGTTCGCAGCATGGTGGTTTTCCCTGCCCCATTGCTGCCAACCACAGTCACAAATTCGCCATCCTCGACCCTTAAAGAAACACCCCACAAAACCTGTACCTTGCCATAAGCGGCTTCTAAATTTTCGACTTCTAAGGCATTCATTTTTTTTCCTCAAGACCCAAATACGCCTCGATGACTGCTTGGTTTTGTGTCACTTCGAGGTATGTGCCACTTGCCAAGACCTCGCCATGATCCATCACCATCACACGGTCTGCCAATTGACGAACCACGTGCATCAGATGCTCGATAAACAAAACACTGATACCAGAAGCGCGAATCACTTGAATCACTTCAACTGCCTCGAGTGCCTCGCTCGGGCGCAAACCCGCCATAACCTCATCGAGTAACAGCACTTTGGGGTTGGTGGCTAAGGCTCGCGCCATCTCGAGCCGTTTATCCTCGAGCAGGCTTAAATTATGGGCAGCGACATCGCGTTTGGGCATTAATCCAGTTAATAAAAGCACCTCTTCGGCACGAGCCAGCGCCGCTTTCATTGGTAAATCGGCAGCAAACAATGCACCGACTGCCACATTCTCCAATACCGTCATCTCTGGAAAAGGCTGAGCAATCTGAAAAGCCCTGCCTAAACCCAGTTTGGCTCGAGTTTCTGGGCTGGCTTTGGTGATGTCGGTCTGCTCGAGCATTAACGAACCAGAATCAGGCGCATAAACCCCAGAAAGTAAATTTAAAAAAGTGGTTTTGCCTGCCCCATTTGGACCAATCACGCCAAGAATCTCGCCTCTTTGCAATTCGAGCGAAAGGTTGTTGACCGCCATCAGTCCACCAAAGCGTTTGGATAAAGCTGTGGCTTGCAAGATTACTTTTTCCATAAACTCAGCAATCCCTTGGGTAAAAATAAAATCGAAAGCACCAGAATAACGCCGTAACCAATTAAGTAGCCTTGAGGGATAACCAAGCGCAACAGTTCCTCGAGAATTCGCAACACCACGGCTGCCAAAATAGGACCCGCCGTGCTGTACAAGCCACCAAAAATTGGCATCACGAGTGCAGTCACGCTGACCGAGGCACTAAAGGCTTCGGGCGGCGTGATGTAAAACGTTTTTCCAGCCGCATATGCGCCGACCAAACCAACAAAAAAACTCGAGATGACAAACGACTGCAATTTGACTTTGGTGGCATTGACCCCCAGCACTCGAGCCACCAACTCCCCCTGACGAATGGCGGTGGCGGCAAAACCCAGCTTAGAGCGTTTGGAAAGTTCAGAAATCACGACCAACGCAAGCAGCATGGCTAAACCCAAAAAGTATAAAGTCAAAAAACCGCCACCAAATAAGGCTGGCACAAGTAAACCCTGTGAACCACCCGTAAATGGTAACTGATTGATGATTGTTTTTAAGACTTCGGCAAAACTAAGTGTGGCAATCGCAAAGTACATCCCGTGTAAGCGCAGCGTTACGACACCGAGCAATAAACTGGCGAGGCTCGAGAACACCCCAGCCGCCAGAAACGCAATTGGTTGGGGGACACCAGCATTGGCAAGCAGCGCAAAGGTGTATGCGCCTAAGCCAAAGAAAGCCGCATGAGCTAAAGAAAGTTGACCTGTTCGAGCCAGAAAATCCCATGATAAGGCAAGGACAGCGCTCGAGAGGACAAAAAGCGAGATTTGTTGAATAAAGGCGGTGCGGTCGCCTAGGGGTAGGAATGGGAAGGCAAAGGCGAAGAGCAAGGCAGCTAGTGGAAGAGGCTTTAGCATCGCCTCACGCCCCCCGCCAACTGCGCCAAATCAGCGTCGAAAAAATCAGCGCAAAGAAAACCGCTTCAGCCCAGCCGCCACCATCAGGTGCATAGGTTTGGACATAAGCCTCAGTCAGCCCCAAAATTACGGCGGCTGGAATCACGCCGCGCAAATTGCCCAGCCCCGCCATCACAATCACCGCAAAGGCTTTAAGCGTATAAATTAAACCCACATAAGGACTGGCATAGAGCAGCACACTAACCATCACCCCAGCCATACCCGCCAGCGCACTCGAGATTCCAAAAGCAATCAGGTAGAGCCTATCTACCTCGAGTCCAATCAGCACTGCGCCAATTCGATTTTGAGCAATCGCTTGCATTGCTTTGCCTGTGCGGGTCTTTGAAAGCATGGTGTAGAGCGCCAGCATAATCAGGGCAGCCAACAAAAAAGATGCGCCACGGGCATAACCGATGCTCAAGCCAAAAAATTGCAAGCTCGAGCCTTGGTACTCGAGATTTAAGGTGCGCGGAGTGCTGCCATAGATTTGCAGCGCAAGGTTGGTCAGGATAATCCCAATTCCAAAAGTCAGCAGCATTTGATTGAGTTCTGGGGCTTTCAGGACATGGCGTAAAGTCGTGCGGTAAACAAAAGCGCCAAAGGCAAACATGATGGCTGTGACCATAAAAAAACCAAGAATCGGGTCTATGCCAAGGGCTGTCAAGAGTGCATAACTCAGAAACGTACCAACCATTAAAAACTCGCCGTGGGCAAAATTAACGATTCCGACCACACCAACAGCCAAAGCCAAGCCCGTTGCTACCAAAGCATAGATACCACTTTGCAATAAGCCATTCAAAAATGTTTGAACCAATAATTCCACTTTTTCTTCCTCGAGTTAATACGGGTTGTGAAACGAATGTTTCTATTGTCCTAACAAATCTTTGTTTGGTTTGTGTCTAAAGCTACAAAGTTTACCAATTGAGCCAATGGCTTACCAATCACGTTGGCGGTACGAAACGGCTTCTGCCAAATGTGACTCGAGAATAAACTCCGCGTTTTGTAAGTCGGCAATCGTCCGCGCCACCCGCAATACACGGTCGTAGCCACGACCAGACAAACCCATTTGCTTGGCAGCCGCCCGAATAAAATTTTCTGGGGCGGTTTCTAAATGGGCGTGTTTGCGTAGCTTTGCGCCCTGCAAAAAAGCATTGGCGGTGGCTTGACGGCGCTGCATTTGTTCTCGAGCCGCCCAAACTCGAGAACGGATAATGGCGGTGCTTTCGGATTCTGGCGATTTGGTCAGTTCGTCTGGGGAAAGTTTTTGGACATTGACCACCAAATCTATGCGGTCTAAAAGTGGTCCAGAAATTTTTGCCAAATAACGGCGTTGGGCTGGGTCGGAAGCATCGCGCCAATCACCGCTTGGGCTAGGATTCATGGCGGCAATCAGTTGAAAAGCGGCTGGAAAAGTAACACTGGCTCTGGCTCGAGAAATCGTGATTTCGCGGTCTTCAAGTGGTTGGCGCAGGGCTTCTAAGGCATCGCGGGAGAACTCTGGGAATTCATCCAAAAACAGTATCCCATGATGCGCCAAGCTGACTTCGCCGGGGCGTGGAATCGTCCCGCCGCCAATCAGACCAGCATCGGAAATCGAATGGTGTGGTGAACGAAAAGGCGCGGTTCGCAACAATCCTTTGGGCATTCGACCAGCCGCTGAGTGAATCCGTGTGACCTCGAGCGCTTCGGTATTGGAAAGCACCGGACACAAGCCAATCGCACGGCGGGCAATCATCGTTTTACCACTGCCGGGCGGTCCAATCAGCAATAAATTATGGTGTCCAGCCACCGCAATCTCGAGGGCGCGACGGGCTTGGGCTTGGGCTTTGATGTCCGCCATATCGAGTAAACTGTTCATATCTGGCACAAGCACTTCGGCAGCGCTTGGCAAAAGGGTCTGGCGACCCGAGAAATGCTGGACTGCCTCGAGCAAACTGCTGGGCGCAAAAACTTCTATGCCCTCGAGAACTGCCGCTTCACCAGCGTTGGCGGGGGGCAGCATCACACGGCTGCGTTTTTGTTGCAGCGCTGCTAAGGCAATGTTAATTGCACTCGAGACAGGGCGTACCGTACCATCCAACGCCAATTCGCCAGCAATCAGGTACTGGCTTAGCACCTCGAGCGGTAAATGCCCTTGGGCAGCCAGCAGCGCCAGCGCTATCGGCAGGTCAAAACTCGAGCCTTCTTTACGCACATCGGCAGGCGCTAAATTAACTGTAATCCGCGAGGCGGGAAACTGAAACCCACTGTTTTTAATGGCAGCCCGTACACGGTCGCGGCTTTCTTGAACAGCCGCATCGGGTAAACCCACCACCGTAAAATTGGGCAGCCCGTGTGCCACATCCACTTCGATTTCGATGGGAATGGCATTCACGCCAATCACGGCGGCACTAAAGGCTTTGGCTAACAAAAGAACCTCGACATGAGGTGGCTAGTCTAACTTAAATCTACTTGGCTTTGGCGTTGATTGTTTTGACGGGCTTACTGCTCGAGCTTGGTATCTGGCTGGCATTCTTGGCATTGATTTCGGCTGCCCGTACCGCCACTTGTTTTTCGACTCGTTGGAGCATAATCCACTGCTGGAATGCACCAATAAAGCCACCGATTACGCCATACATCGTCACACCGCTCGGGAAAGAGAGGTAAATAAAGGCGAAAACAAATTGAATAATTAGCATTTGCCGAAACATTTCTGGGGTTTTACGGGTGCTGAGCCATGTTGCCAGCACACTCGAAGCGAGGTACAGGACTGGCAAAATATAAAATGGGTCAGGCAAACCAAGGTCGGGTAGCCACAAGAAACCTTGGTCAAATTCATAGTTACTAAAAATTTTCCATAAAACCAAGAAGACGGGCATCTGGGCAAAAGCTGGCAGACAGCCCGCCACAGGGTTAATCCCGTTCTGCGAATAGATTTTCATGGTTTCTTCTTGCAGCTTTTGTGGGTCTTCTTTGTACTTTTCTTTGAGTTCAACTAAAAATGGTTGTAAGGCTTGCATCTCGGCGCTCGAGCGGTACTGCGTCATCAGCAAAGGTGTGATGAGAAGCCGAATAATCACGGTTAAAATAATAATCGCTAAGCCCCAATTGCCGACCAGATTATTGACGGCTTCAAATACGCCAATCAAAAAGAGCGATAACTGCCCGAAAATATTAGGCTGAAACAAACCCGGCAAGGTATCGTGCTTTTCTTGATGCAAACGAACAAGTTCGTTGAAACCACCATAGACTGCAAATTTACTGACGGTGTTACCAGCCAAGGTTAGGGCAATGCTCGAGATTTCAAGTTTTTCGGCTGCGCCATTGTTGAAGCGCTCGATTTGCCGTGTGCCAACTTTAGCGGGGACTGGTTGCTCTGGGCGCACCACAATTGCCTGACCATTTGGGTTAATCAAACTGGTGCAGCACTGCAAACTGGCGTAAACAGCCTGTTTGACCTCACCAGCCACAATTGGCTGGGTTGTCCCAGTCTCGAGGGCTTTGACAGCTGCACGGGTATCGCCACCCAAACCAAAAAACTCAAGCTGATAATTGGCTACGCCACTGACTTTGGTCTCGAGTTGCAGGGTTAAGCGCCTCGAGTTGATGATATATTTCTTTTCAATGCTGGCATTGCCTTGGGTGTACTTAAAGACAGCCGTTAAAAATGCCCCACCATCGGCTGTTTTCTCTAGGTTGGTGACTGGCTTCTCGGTTTTGAACACGCCAACTAAAGGAATTAAGCCCGCTTTCACGCCAACTGGTAAAAGATTTGGCTTACCTGCGTAGTTGCTGTTGTAATCCGTTCCTTTAACAATTTTTTCGTACCAGCCAACAATTTCGCCTTGGTCATTAAAAGCAATATCCGATAAATTTCCAACCGCGACGGTCTCGAGTGTCCCGTCTTTGTTGACATCCACCGATTTCCAAGCAGCTTGTAGTGCAAATGCTGGCGTGGCAAATAGCAAAGCAGCCAACGCCGCAAAAAATAATTTCCTCATCTAAGCTCCTTACGCACCCACAAACCAAGAAGTTCCCAAACTCGAGTTTGTGTTTATTTCATTCTGGGACATGGTCTATGCCGCCCGGGTGAAACGGCTGACATTTTAGAATTCTTTTGACCGCTAAGAAAGTACCTTTGACCGCACCGTGTCGCTCTACCGCCACCAACGCATATTGCGAGCAGCTTGGATAAAATCGGCAACTCGGCGCACCTTTTAAGGGCGATAAAAACTTTTGATAACCCGTGATGCTCGCCAACATGGCTCGAGCCGCCAAACTGTGGCGCTTGCTGTCGCGGTTCTTAAAAGGGTCAGTCATAGGGGGAAAGGTGAAAAGGTTTTCACTTTTCACCTTTTCACCTTTCTGCCTTTTAACCTTCACTTTAACCCTGCCTTTCGCATTGCGGCGTATAAGGCTTTGACGATTTCTGGATAGCGGGCTTTGGCGGCTTCTGGATTGGCAATAATCATCGCCTCGAGTGGCGGTAAATCCATGCGCCGCAGCGCTTCGCGGATACGGCGGCGGATTCGATTACGAAAAACCGCATTGCCCACTTTTTTGGAGACCACAATCCCAACAAACAGCCCCTTTTTACTTGGAATCCATTTGAGGCTAAGGCAATGGGCGCGACCGGGTTTACCTTTATTGCGAACACGGCGAAAACGCCAGTCTTTGGTCAATCCCTCGAGCTTGGTGGGCTTAAAAGGCGCACGAGTGCTACTATTGCCACCAACGACACGAGCCTCGAGCAAGGTCTCTCGAGGCTCAGTCATGACAAATCCTTACTTGAAACGTGGTGATTGAACAGCGATGGTCGAACGACCCTTCGCACGACGGCGTGACAAAACACTGCGACCAGTGGATGTAGACATACGAGCGCGAAAACCGTGGGTCTTAGCGCGTTTACGACGATTTGGTTGCCAAGTACGTTTCATAATGAACCCCTAATAAACCTCGAACTCTCGAGGCAGCCTCGAGACAATAGCAAATAAAGTAGTATGGCGCAAGGGTCTAGCCACGCAGGAAACCACCCAAGTCGCCGTCCTCGAGGGCTGGTAAATCCTCCAAAGCCGGCAGACCAAACTCGAGCAAGAATTTTTCGGTGGTGGCATAGAGCATTGGTCTACCAATCACGTCTTTGCGCCCAACGACTTTAACCAATTCGCGTTCTTGCAATGTTTCTAAAGTGCTGGAAGCCCCAGCCCCGCGCATCAGTTCAACTTCGCCACGAGTGATGGGTTGCTTGTATGCCACAATCGCCAAAGTCTCGAGCGCGGCATTGGATAGGGTTGGCAAGGGCGGCGGCGATAAAAGTGGCTCGAGGGCTGGTACAACATCTCGCGCCACAATTAAACGATACCCACCCGCCACAGCTTCAATGTCAAAACCAAGCGCACTTTCACGAAAACGCTTTTTGAGCATTTCAATCAGTCGGTGCGCCGATTCGGTTGGTAAGCCCAACAAATGCCCGATTTCTTTGGGTTTGAGCGGTCGTCCAACGGCTAAAAGTGCTGCCGAAAGTACCTCGAGCAAACGAAATTCGACAGGTAAAGCCGATGGGATGTCTGGCGAGTTCGTATCTGAGTCCTCGAGCAGCAAGTTCGTGTCTAAGTTCTCGAGCAGCAAGTTCGTATCTGAATCCTCGGGTGTGGTGATGTCTGACATTCTTTGATTATAATACCCCATGAAAAAATGGTTTTTAGGGCTGCTTTTGTGCTTGAGTGGTTTTTCCAGTGCTGCACCTCGAGACATATGGCTGGATTTAACCGCGCCAAGTTTTACCTTGACCTCGAATAACGGAAAAACTGTGCGGCTTGAGGACTTTCGTGGTAAACCAGTGGTCTTAAATTTCTGGGCTTCATGGTGTGGACCATGCCGTGGCGAATTTCCGGGTTTACATACGGTTTGGCAGCGCAATCAAGCCCAAGTCGAGTTTTTGGCGGTGGCTATTTCTGAGGCTCGAGAAACCAGCCTGAAATTTATGCGCGATAATAAATACACTTTTACGGTGCTGACCGACCCTGAATCTGGTGGCAACACCGAACCAACCAAAGACGTAGCGAATCGTTATGGTATCGAAGCCATTCCGACCACCTATTTTATAGATGCCAATGGCGTTGTGCGCCGCACCGTTTTGGGTAGCATGAACACTTTGGATTTTCGTGATTTCTTGCGTGAAATTGGGGTCAATGACCTTGGTCGTTGAACCTTTTGAATTTGGCTTGCGTAAGTTAGTCAACTCGAGCCAAATTCGAGACCTTTGGAGGATGTATGAAAAAATGGATGCTGGGCTTGGCTGGTCTTTTGGCTGTTTCGGTGGCGCTTGCCCAGTCCGACACAATGGTGAAGTCCAGTAACTATCTGGCGTATAGCAAGGAAGCCTTTGACAAAGCCAGTTCTCAAAAACGAGTTTTATTTTTTGCCGCCAGTTGGTGTCCAAGCTGTCGGGCTGCCGACAAGAATTTTAATGAGAACCTCAAGAAAATCCCCGAGAACACAATTATTTTTAAGACCGATTACGATACCGAAACCACCCTGAAAACCAAATACAAAATTACCCGCCAACACAGCTTTGTCTTTGTGGATGCAAAAGGTGTTGCCTTAAAATCATGGGCTGGCGGCGGTATCGAAGAATTGTTGGTCAACACCACGACCAAGTAAATTCACCCAGCCAAGGAGCGGGTGGCTCGAGTCACCCGCCTTTTTTTATTGGAGTCTGATGCTCACCACGACATTCTTTGCATTTTTATCTGGGATTTTGACCGTCGCTTCGCCTTGTGTACTACCAGTTTTGCCGTTTTTGCTGTCGGGTTCAATTGGTGGAAAATCGCGCCCTTACGGCATCATTGCTGGGTTTATTGCTTCGTTTACCATTTTTACGCTTTTCCTCTCGAGCATTGTTCAAGTGCTAGGCGTTTCGCCAGATGCCCTGCGCTTGGTCAGCATTGGTTTGCTATTGATTTTTGGGCTGGTGCTGTGTGTCCCGCAATTGCACACCATCTACGAGCGTTACTCGAGTCAAGCGATGGGTGGGTTAAGTAGCCTTGGACAAGGTAAAAATAATGGTTTTGGCGGTGGTATTATGGTTGGGGCGACCCTTGGTTTACTCTGGACTCCATGTGTTGGTCCGATTATGGCGAGCGTGATTACTTTAGCGCTGTCCAATGCAGTCACGGCTCAGGCTTTTATTGTCACTTTGGGCTTTTCGATAGGCACAGCTATTCCAATGCTGGCGGTGATGCTTGGTGGTCGCAAATTATTAACTCGATTTAGTGGACTGATGAATAACTTAGGCAAAGTACAACAAGTTTTTGGCGTGGTGTTGGTAATTTTTGCAATCGGTACAGCCTTTAACTTAGACCGAGCCTTTCAGACATGGGTGCTGGATACTTTTCCAGCTTACTCGGATTTTTTGGTCAGTTTAGAAGGCGCAGCCCCAGAAAAAGGTGTTCTCGAGCCAAAATAGATAAACACCTGCTCAAGTTGCTGCAAGCGCAAAGGTAAATCAAGTTGCTGCGCTAACCCAAAGGCTTGCTCGAGGCATTTTAGGGCGGCTTTTGGTTTTTTCTGGGTGTGTAAAACTTCGGCTTGAGCAGCCAAAATTTCGAGTTGCCACCTTGAATTATCAGGTTCAAGCAACTTGAGTTCGCAGATGCGTTGCTCAGCTAGGGCGCTGTGGTTGCCTAAACACAATGCCCGTAGCTCGAGCCAATGGGGTGTCCAGCGTGTCCAGCCGTGCAGGGCTTCATTTTTACGAATTTCGGCTGCCAACAGGGCATTTTCTAAGGCACTACCGCCATTGCCAAGCTGCATCCAGATGGCGCTTTCCAAACTGGCAATCGCGGCTTTGAACTGCATGGCATCAAAAGGCATGACTTGCAGCACTGCTTTTTTGGCGTGTGTCAGGGCTTCTAGGGCGGCGCTGTGGTTGTGCTGCAAAAAAAATAAATTGGCTCGAGTCCACCAACTGCGGGTGTAGGGGGCGGGTCGAGACTGGGCGTGTTCATGAAACACGGTTGGTGTGTTTTGCTCGAGCGCTTTTTCGAGGTCGCCAAGTTCGGCATAGGCTTGCGATAGCGCCTGAGCCGCAAAACGCTGTCCAGAACCCCAGCCAATACTCGAGAGGGTGCTAAAAGCATTTTCAGCTTCCTGAATCGCACGGCGCGGTTGCCCAAGGTAAACACTGGCAATGCCACTGACTGCCCAGCCGTGAGCGAGTGATGCCCTGCCGCCAACTTGCTCAGAAATCGGACGCACTTCTTGGGCAATACTCAGCACTGCTTGCCAATCTCCAAGGTTTTGAGCCGCAAACAACGCCCCCATCAGGGCTTCTTGCAATAACTCGAGTTGCTGGTTCTGGGTGGCTTCTTTGGCGGCGGCTCGAGCGCTTTGTCCTGCCGCCAGCCAATCGCCACGTGCGCCCTCCAAATGGTGCTGCGTCAAAAGCGTATCCAAGCGCAAAGCAGTATGGTTTTGCGTCAGCTTGGCGGCGGCTTGATAGGCTTGGTTGGCGAGGTCAAAATTTGTACCCGCCCGCAACAAGGCTCGAGCCAATAAATTGTGCAGCGCTCCCTCGAGCCACGACCACTGCCGCCGTTTGGCAAAGCCGATTCCTTCTTCTAGCGCACTGTACAACCCTTCAAAGCGTGATTGTTGGGTTAAAAGCGTCGCAAAGGTATCAAAAAAAGCAATCAACTGGGCTTCTTGGAGTTGTACCACATCAGATATTGCCCGCAACGCCAAAAGTGCATTCTGATGATGCTCGAGGGCTTCGGTGTAGGCATAGACCTCAACGGCTTGTGCGCCAGCTTTGGCACTCCAGTGCAGTACCGCCTCTGGCTTGGCTGCGCCAATCGCATGAAAAGCCAGTACCGCCGCATTGACTTTGTTGTTCTCGAGGGCGCTCAGGGTACGCTGATGTAACCACCTGCGGGTCACAAGTGGCATATTGAGACGCAGGGTTTCTAAAACCAAGTCGTGGCTAAAGCGCATATCGAGCATTAAGCCACTTTGCTGCAATTCGTCTATTGGCTCGAGTAATTCTAATTCGCGCACTTCCAAAATCTGGGCTGCCAAAACCAAACCAAATTCGCCTTCGGTAATGGCTGCCACCCGTGCCACATCTCGAGCCGGTTTAGAAAGTCGCTCAAGGCGGGCTTCTATCAATTGGGTCAGTTGCTTATTTTCAAAAATTCCAGCCCGTAAACTTTCTAAGGCATAAAGTGGGTTGCCACCGGTGCGTTTATGGAGCAGCCCAGCTTGGGTGGTGTCTAAATTCATGGCACGCAATAAGCTCTCGAGGTCGGTTTCTTCTAAGCGTGGCAATTGAATTTGCAGCAAACGCTGTGCGCCAATCAAAGCGGCAATGCGGCTTTCTGTTTCGGGGTTTAACTCGGCGCTTCGGGCAGTTGCGACCATCGCTTGCTGACTTTGCTCGAGCAAAAAAAACACAAACTCGAGGCTTGAAGGGTCTAAAAATTGCCAGTCATCGAGGACCAACAATGCCGACTGACTCGAGATGGCTTCAAAACAATGTAAAAGTGCAGCAAACAAGCGCTGCTTATTTTGAGTTGGGACTTGGCGAGCCTCAATTTCGGGCAGCAAAATATGCAGTTCGGTCTTGACCCAAGCGGCTAACTCGAGTTGGCTAATTTTATGCGCTCGTAAAAAACGTGTCACCGCCGCAAAAGGCACGCCTTGGTCGCCCGGACGACCCTCAAACCAAACCGAACGACCACAGGCTCGAGCAAATTCTTTGAGCAATCTGGTTTTGCCAACGCCCGGTTCACCGCGCAACAAAACCCTTTGTCCAGAGCGCCACGCCTGCTCGAGCCAACGCCATTCTTGGACTCGAGCCACAAACGGCTCGGCAACGGCTGCGACCACATCGGTTTGACTTTGGATTTGTTCGGCGAGAAGCATTGTTTCACGGCTTGGGGTCAGCCCTATTTCGTGCTTGAGTTTAGATTCTAAAACTCGGTAAATCTCGAAGGCAGCCGTGCGATTGCCTTGGTCAAGCAAGACCTGCATCAGCCCACGGTGCGCCGCTTCGTTCAAAGCATCGAAATTGGCACGGCGGCGGGCTGTTTCCAAAGCCGCGACTTCTAAACCTTGATGCTGTTGCTGGGCTAAAAGGCGCGAAAGCAGCACATCAAAATCGGCTCGGGTTTGCGCTCGGTTTTGCTCAAGCCAGAGGTCAAATTCGGGTGCATCGGGCAATTGTAAATCGCTCAGAAAATCGTTGCGGTATAACCGACTTGCAGCCTCAAGCTCAGCATCTTTGGGGTTGCGAATTTCTTGGACATCGCAATAACTTGGCAACAACTGAATTTTAGAGCGGGTGGTCTCGAGTACATCGGCTGATTCGCCCAGCACATCGCGCAAATGTGCCAAAACGGTGCGTAAACTCTGTTGACTCGAGATCGTATCGGCTTGGGACCAAAGCATGGCTGCTAAGCGCTCGCGTGAATGCCAACCAGACTCGAGGCTTAGAAATGCCAGCAATGCCAAGGCGTGCTTACGGCGTATCTCGATTGGCTTGCCCAAGACCAAGACCTCGGCTGTCCCTAAAAAAAATAACTCGAGTTGCACCCAAACAGTCTACCAAGTCTGGCAATTTATGGGTGTCTACTTTTTTGATAGGTGGTGTTTCTAGGCTTTGTGCTATTTAGAACAAAGCTAAAAAAGCTGTTTTGTACGAATAAAGCCAATTTATACCAACCAGACCAGAAGTTATTCTTAACAAACCAAGTGCCAAAAGTTGGTCACTTGCTCGAGTCAGCACAAAGCGCACAGACTATTTACGGGCAAAATTGCTATTGTAAGCGCTTGCAGTGTGCTAATCTGCGCCCGTCGCCAAAATCAGACTGAGTGCCTTACGCGCCGTGACTTTGGCTAAACCTTGGAGAAATCATGCAATCCATTGCCACCATTGTCGTCAGTCCAACCCTACCCGCCAACCTTAAAGCCTTAGAAAGTATCTCGAGCAACCTCTGGTGGACATGGAATCCAGAAGCCCAAGCGCTGTTTATGGCGGTCAATCCAACGGTTTGGGAAAGCACCAACCACAACGCGGTGCGGGTCTTACAAGAAGCCTCACAGTCGGACTTTGATCGGGTCAGCCAGAACGAAAACTTTGTGGCAGATTTAGAACGGACGTTCCAGCGTTTTCAGCGTTATATCAGTTCTGACAGCACTTGGTTTAAGCAGCATCACCCCGATTTTCAGGGCATGATTGGTTATTTTTGCATGGAGTACGGGCTGCATGAATCCCTACAAATTTACTCGGGTGGCTTGGGTGTGCTGGCTGGCGACCACTGCAAAAGCGCTTCGGATTTGGGGCTGCCATTTGTAGCGGTTGGGTTGCTGTTCCGCGATGGCTATTTTCATCAGCAACTCGATGCCACGGGCTGGCAGGGCGAGCGCTATGAAATCATCAATCCAAATAAACAGCCTTTGACCTTGGCTCGAGACGAAAACGGCGAAACTATTAAAATCAAAGTCGAAGTCTCGAGTCGTCTTGTTACCGTCCAGGCGTGGCGTTTAGACATCGGGCGTATCAGCTTGTATTTACTCGATACCGATTTACCCGAAAACCCCGAAGCTGATAAAGCCATTACCAAGCGCTTATATGGCAAGGGCGAAGAGTTGCGGGTGGCTCAAGAATTGGTACTGGGGGTGGGCGGCTTACGGCTGATGCGTGTCCTCAAAATGCCAATCACGGTCTACCACATGAACGAAGGACACGCTGCCTTTTTGGGTCTCGAGCGGCTGCGTGAATACCGCGAGGCTGGACTCGAATGGAGTGCTGCCATCGAATTGGTTGCCTCGAGTGGGATTTTTACCACCCATACGCCAGTACCGGCGGGCAACGACTCGTTTGGAATGCCCCTGATTGACCGCAAACTGAGTTACTGGGCAAAAGCCTTAAATGTGGCTAAAGAAGATTTGTATGCCCTTGCGACGCAACAACAAAAATGGGGTTCGACCTTTTCGATGACCGTGCTGGCACTGCGTTTAAGCCGCTATGCCAACGGTGTTTCGGAACTTCACGGACAAATTTCTAGGGGGATGTGGAGCTTTTTATGGGATGGCGCAGATGCCCCAGAAATTCCAATTAAGCACGTCACCAACGGGATTCATACCCGAACATTTTTAGCCCATGAACTGGCAGAACTCTACGATGCGGCTTTTCCTAAATACTGGGATAGCCAACTCGAGAACCCGCAAGTCTGGCAACTCGAGAAAATCGAAGACAATAAGCTCTGGGAAGCCCGTTTAAGCCTTAAAAAGAAACTGGTTGAGTTCACCCGCAGCCGACTGCGCCGCGCCAACGAACGCAACAACACGGCTGGCAGTACCCATGTGTTGGATGAAACTGCCTTAACAATCGGCTTTGCACGCCGCTTTGCGACCTATAAACGGGCTACCTTGCTGTTCCGCGACCTCAACCGCCTTAAACGGATTGTCAACAACCCCGAGCGCCCGGTGCAATTTATTTTTGCTGGTAAAGCCCACCCTGCCGATAACCCCGGCAAGGAATTTATCCAACAACTCTGGCGCTACTCTCAAGACCCAGAGTTAATCGGAAAAATTGTTTTTCTCGAGGACTACGACATGAACGTGGCGCGGCACTTGGTTCAAGGCTCAGACATCTGGCTCAACAACCCGCGCCGCCCACTCGAGGCATCTGGCACAAGCGGCGAAAAAGCCAGCTTAAATGGTTGCCTCAACTTTAGTATTTTGGATGGCTGGTGGCGCGAGGCATACGACGGCACAAACGGCTGGGCAATCGGCGACGAACGCGAATTTGCCGAAGACGACGAAAGCCTACGCATCCAAGATGACCGCGACTGCCAAAGCCTTTACGACATTCTCGAGTACGAAATTGCACCGCTTTATTACGGCGAAAAACACGCTTGGCTGGAACGTGTCCGCAATGGCATCCGCACGGTTGCCCCAAAATTCTCGATGCAGCGCCAAGTGATTGATTATGTCCAAGAACTCTATACCCCAGCCGCCACTCGAGCCACTGCTCTGACGATAGACCAAGCCACCGACATTGCCACATGGAAAGCCACCCAACGGGCGGGTTGGCAAGAGGTTCGGCTCAGTGCGCTGCTTGAAGAAAATAACCATGTTCGCGCTCGAGTCTGGCTGGGTAAACTTTTGCCAGCCGATATTCAAATTCAGGCGGTGGTCTCGAGAAATGGAGTCTTTCAACGCACACCGCTAACCCTCGAGAAAACCCACGAAGACGGCTGGCTCGAGTATACAGGCAGTGTCACCATGCCCGAAGCTGGCGAATGGCAACTTGGGGTTCGGGCTGTGCCATACCGCGAGGATTTAAGCAACCCACTCGAGGTCGGCTTACTGCGCTGGGCATAGAAAGATTATTTTTTACTGAAAATCGGGTGGTTTTTGAATTGGTCAAAGACCACCCAGCCAATTAGTGCGCCAAGACTCAAAATGGTCACTGCCAGCACCAAGGTTTTTAAGCGTTCAAAGTCGCTGCCAAAGTATGCCACCACAAAAACCAAAGGCGTGACCCCACCAATTGTTCCTAAGATAAACGGCACAAACTTCATTCGCAATAAACCAGCCACAAAACTGACTCCATCTGAAGGTACTAGCGGTGATAAACGCAATGCCAGAATTGCCCAAGCCCCATAACGAGCCACGTTCTTAGCGATAATCTCGCGGATTTGGGGCGTGACCAGCTTATCTTGTAGGGTATCTCCAAAGACTCGAGCAATGCCGTAACCAAGTACAGCTGCCAGCACTGCGCCACCCCAACCAAGAAGGCTGCCCCAAATTGGACCATACGCCAACACCGCAACAATCAAGACCAGAATCATTGGAATGGCACTGATGATTGTTTGAATAATCATCAGTACAATAATCAGCACAGGACCCCACCAGCCAAAGCCAGCCACCCACGTTTGAATCCGTCCGCGGTCGTTGCTGACCAAAATCTGATAGCCAGTCGCCACCAATGCCCGTACCTCGGGGAAGATAAAATACACCAAGGCTAAACAGCCCAGACCAGCAAGATACACATAGGCGAGGAATGGAATCTTAAACTTGGTTGGTTTCTCGAGAATCACACTGCACTGTACCTGTTTAAATATCAAACAACCGTGAGCCAAAATAGATTTTAGGTTTTGATTGCTTATTTTTGAGTACAATAGCTCAATGACCCTGCTTGCCGAAAAAACCATGACCATAGAACAGTACCTCGAGTTTGAAAAAACATCTGAGTTACGCCACGAGTTTATGGATGGACAAATCTTGGCAATGGCTGGAAGCAGCTTAAAACACAACGAAATTATTTTTAGAATCCGAAGTGCATTAACGAAGGCTGCCCAAGAAAAACACTGCCTAATTGCTACCGAATCCCTCAAAGTAAAAACGCAGCTTGGGCGTTATCGTTATCCAGATGTGGTGGTCAGTTGCGAAATCAGTTTGGATGAATACTTTATCGAGAATCCCTGTTTTATTGCCGAAGTCCAATCCGACAGCACCGCCGAGACTGACAATGGCGCAAAACTCGAGGAGTACACCAAAATACCCAGCTTGCAGCGCTACGCAATTATTTCGCAAAAAACTCGTCAGGTTGTGGTCTATAAACGCACTGGCGAGACATGGACATTTGAGGTTTTGCTCGAGAATGGCGAAATCGAAATCGGGTGTCTCGAGACAACCCTAAGCCTAGACCAAATTTATGCTGATGTAACCCTAGGCTAAGCGCTTGGCATCTGCCCAAAGCCCTTCAAGATCGTAAAAATCTCGGGTTTCTGGGGTCATGAGGTGGACAATAATCGCCCCAAAATTGAGCAGCACCCAACGTGGGCTAGGACCTTCGATGCTGACTGCCCGAATGCCAGCATCGCGCATTTTGTCGAGCGCACTGCGTTCAAGGGCTTGAAGCTGCGGTTGGCTGGTGGCAGAAGCAATCACAAAATAATCCAAGGTCGTGCTGACTTCGGTTAAGTCCATTGCCACAATGTCGGTGGCTTTTTTGTCCTCGAGTGCTTCTTTAATAATTTGGATTTGTTCTAAAAAGTCTGGGGTCATTAATGTCGCTAGTCTACTCGGTCAAATGAGCAACGTCTACGGATATTAAGGAAGACGCAATTGGCGACTGGCTTCAACGGCTAACGCCCCAAATTTTCGCGCCGCATCTTTACCAAGCACAATCGAAACTGTGCCAGCCCCATCTGGGTAACGGTATGGAGTGCTGACACTTGCGCCTAAGACTCGGGCATAAAATTCGGCACTCTCGAGGTCGCCCCAAGCTCGGCGGACAATTCGGGTCGGTTCGCTGCTGACCACCTCGGATGGAATGACTTCTGGTGTACCCCAGCCGTTGCGTTCAAAATAGCGTGCCAAGGCTCGCCCAAGACCGGGTACACCACTTTGATTGACAATGGTTGGCGTGGTGGCTGGGGCTGTCTCGAGGTTTAAGGCAACAGGATTCAAAATCCCTTGGATCAAGGCTTGGACTTTGGGTAGGTCGGCAATCAAGTATGAACCATAGCGAGCGTCTTCGAGGGTTGGCAAGGTATGGAAATGCGGTGTTAAATTTCTCGAGTGTCCAAGCATACTTTGGGCAAACTCGAGGTTGGCGTTGGTAATCACATCGTTTTGTAAAGCTGAGATAAGGGTTGGAATCAGGTTTAAGGCGGCTGGACTTTTGACTTTTTGCAGCAACTTGCCAATCACTTCTTTGCCCCTGTCCATACGGGCATAATCTGAGCCGACACCGTAGCGAAAACGCAAGTAGCCTACTGCTTTTGCGCCACTTAAACGATTATTTCCGGCTGGAATATCAATGTATAAACCGGCGGCTCGGTCAGTGTATTTCATCGGCTCTGGCAAAAAAACGTCCACTCCGCCTAAGGCATCTATCACTTTAGCCACCAATTCAACATTAAAAACCACGGTGTAATCCACAGTTACACCCAACAATTGCTCGACCGATTCCTTAAAGGCTTTTGAACCACCATCACGAAAAGGTTGCTCGGCAGCAGCGTCTTTGTAGTCGGTGATTCCAGCCGCCGCCACGGCTTCTTTGCCACCAGACGGAAAACTGCTGTTCATTTTGTGCGCCCCAAAACGGTCTTCTATATAGGTATCTCGAGGAATCGAAATCACATCCACCCGTCCGGGTTGAATCCGCACAAACATCATCGTGTCGGTTCGCCCATAACGCTCGATGCCTTCGCAGGGTTCGGCTTCTAAACCAATTGGTCCATAGCCCGGTTTGCAGTATTCGATGTCGCGCCCAGCCACGGCGATATTGACCACGGGAGTCATGCCGTTGGCAGCAATTAAATTGGGTTGGGCAACGCTTTTTTGCTTTGGTTTGGTTTCGACAATATAAAACGACAAACCACTGAGAAGTGCCAAAACCAAACCGCCCATTTGAAAAGCTCTACGCCACATATCCCACAGATTATGACACTACAAATAAGATAACCATGAGACTTTTACTGTCTTCAAGCCAATAAGTCTTGCTGCCCCAAAGCCCTCAGCACCCGCATTGCATCCTTGGCTCGAGCATATGGCACAAAAATATGGTCATGGTAAAATGCAGCCACGACATTACAAGAAATTCCAGCTTGTGTCAGCGCTGTGGAAAATGCAGCCGTTAAACCCACCGCCTCGAGACTTGAATAAACGGTTAAGCTAATCCAAGCAAATTCAGCACCAAAATCCAGTAAAAGTTCTTCTGCTCGAGATTTCTCCAGAATCAAAGTCACGCCTTCGGCTTCGTGAAACATTCCCAAAATACCATTTGGAAGGCTCGAGCCAAGTGGTACGGTCGTAAAAACATAGGCGTTTGGATTGAGTACGGGCTGCATGGTTTGCAGCAAAATCTCGAGCTTGGTTTCGGACATTCTAAAATGATACTTTTTAGGGATGCTACTTTGCACCTTCACCGAAGCCCTCCAATTACCTTCTAATCAAGTTGGACTCGAGCCAAAAAATTTAATCGGTCAAGCTGGTTTTGTGATTGCGGCTCGAGCCGAAGAACAATTTTATATCCTCAATAACCTGCCCGAAAATCTGCGTGAAACTTTTAAGCCGATTAACCCACGGCGTTTAGACGAAGATTTACTCGAACAATTGTGCAAACGCGCCGAGAAGCGCATTCTTGAAGCCACTTTGCTTGAAGATTTTATCAGTCAGGTCTATACAGCTTTTGAGAACAGCCATTTCTCGAGTGGCTTGATTTTACGCCGCCCATCACAAAAACATACCGAAACCGCCAAGACCAAACGCGAAGTTTTATTGGCACTGAAACGACTTTGGGTGCGAGATTGGCAATTTGAGGCAGTGCTAAAGCGCTTGGACAGCACTGGTAAAATTGGTTTGGAGGCTCAAGCCGCCTATTTGTTGCAATCTAAATTTTAACGCTTACCTCTCGAGCCAATCAGTAAAAACCCAGCCAGCGATAAGCCCAATAAAATCATCGCTAAGGCACTGGCTTCGCCCATTTGGTTTGGGCGGCTCAAGCGTTGGTAAATCATGGTTGTCAGGGTTGCCCATTCGGGTCTACTGAGCATTAGGCTAGCGGCAAATTCGCCAATCACCACCGCAAAGCCAAGCGCCACACCACTTCGCAGGGCGTGTTCGGTTAAAGGCAAAATAATGTACCGAAACTGCTGCCATGTGTTTGCGCCGTCTAAACTGGTAGCCTCGAGTAAACTTGGTTCGATTCGGCGCAAGGCACTGAGCATCGCTCGAGTGATTAAAGGATAGGCACTCAAGGCATAAACCGCTATCAGCAACGGCAGACTAGCCACCAGCCTTGGGTAAGCCACAATAAAAGCAACTCCCAAAACGGTACTCGAGACTGACAAAGGCAATAAAGAAAGCGTATCCAAAATGCGGTTTTGACTGCGCCAAACACCAAGTGCATAACTGACCCCAAGTGGTACAGCCACCAGCAATGCCAGAACAGCAAAACGCAGGTTATTCCACAGGGCTGCGCCAAGGTTGCTCGAGAAAATACGGCTTGAAGTTTCAAAAAGGTTCTGGTAATGAATCAAGGTGAAACCATCGGCATTCAAGACACTTTTAAGGGCAACCGCCAATAAAGGCATCAGGGTCAACAGCCCTAAAAAACCAACCACAAGCCACAAGCCTACTCGAGTCCAACCTGTGGCAGTGGGTCTGAATGAATCAAATTCCTGAGCTTGGCTGCTGCGTCGCTCAAAACCCGTGACCAGCCATGCGGCGCTCAAGGTGAACAGCAATTGCAGCAGCGCTAACCCCGACGCATTCTCGAGTTCTAGCCTTTGCACACTTTGGTACATCTCGACCTCGAGCGTCGCAAAGCCAGACCCACCCAATAAAAGCGGAATCCCAAAACTGGCAAAAGTGTACAAAAAAGCCAACCCAGCCCCAATCAAAGCACTGGGTAAAGCCGTTGGCAGAGTCACAAAACGCCAAACTTGCCAAGCATTTGCGCCTTCAAGCCTTGCAACCCACTCGAGTTCAAGGCTTTGCGTGGCTAAACTGTTGATTACCAGCCGAATTGCCAAGCCAAGGTTATAAAAAATGTTTGCCAGCAGCACCAACCAGAGTGTTCCCTCGAGCTTATAAATCCAGCCTCGAGCGCCAAATAAGCTCAAGAATCCAAGGGCTGCGACCAAGATCGGTACGACAAAAGGAACACCCAACAATGCCTCGAGCCATGCTTTGCCACGAAATGTATAGCGCCCTAACAGACTGCCAAAAACCAATGCCAAAAGTAAAATAATGCCACTCGAGAGCAGTGCTTGGGTTAAAGTGACGATCAGTCGCTCGAGCATAAAAACGTTCAATGCCAGATTGACCCCGCGAACCAAAAGCACCAGCATAGGGTACAGCACACAAGCCAGTAAAAATAAAAGAAGCGGTGCGGCAAACAGCATCACAGTTTATATTGGCACGAAAATACCTCGAAATACGATAAACCGCTTACGCCAGAACTAGGATAAACTGTAGAGCGTGAATGTGGTTCTGGTTGGTTTGCTCTGGTTTGCCATGATGCTTGGCTATCTGCTGGATTCATTTACAACTCGAAGTTTGGTGCTGGGCGTGGCGAATCTATGTGGTGTCTTATTTTTTTGGCAATTGCAGGCTTATGTGCCAAAAAATTGGCGACTGCTGCTGATCGGTCTTGCCATTGGCGTGGTTTTTGTTGGAATGGGACAAGTTGCCTTATCGTTTGCTTTGCCAGCCTTTGAAGAACCTTTAACCATTATTGGATTGATTTTTTTGTTGTTAGCCACGATTACACTGCCGTATTTTCTCGAGCGCAACGCTGTTTTTAAGCGCGGTTTGGCAAACCGTTTTGTGGTCTGGAGTCTGTTGTTTAGTTTTCTAATCAGTCTTGTGACCCAAATTTTTATCCGTCCAGTTTTGATTGAACTGTTGTACCAAACAATCACGGTTTTTATGGCGAGTCTGTTTTTTTTGCAAGGCTTGTCTGCTCCCGATACGGCTGCTGGGCGGGTTGTCCAAACGATTGCTCGAGCCTTTACAGTGGTCAGCCTTGCACAATTGTTGTTTAACTGGCTTGTACCACTGATGGGCTGGGAAGCCGCCCAAAATGTCCAGCGTTCTTTTTGGATACTTGGTGTTTCGTTGTTGGCATTTTATCCACGCCAAGAAAGCCAGTCAAACGCCTTGCCGTGGTTACGTTGGTTTGATAACGCTGGTGTCTTTAGTAAAATCATGACCTTAATTGTGGCGATTCTTGTGCCGTACACCATCAGTATGCTGATTTATCTGGCGCAGATTGTTGAGGCAGCAATCCTCAGCACCCGAGGCTTGGTGGCAGAAAATGTCTACCTCGAGGCAAAAGCCAATATCTTAAATGGGATTTACACGGCTGTTTCACTGCTTATTCCATTGATTATTTTAACCGTTTTTATTGTTTCCAATAGCCTGAGCGCCCGCAGCAAGCGCTTGGCACGGATTGCCGAAGAACTGGCAAAAGGCGAATTGACCGCCCAATTACAACATGAAGCTCGAGATGAAATCGGTCAGGTGGCAACTGCTTTTGCCGCAATGATGACCTACCAACGAGCCATGGCAGCCACGGCAACCCAAATTTCAAACGGTGATTTGCGCCAAAATACAGCCGCCCTATCAGATAAAGATACCCTCGGCACAGCTTTTTCTGGGATGGCACAGAATTTACAAAAACTGCTCGAGTCCTTACAATATAATGCCCAAGAAGTGAGTCGTGCTTCGAGTCAAATCCAAAATAGTGCGCTTGAACTGAGCCGTTCTGCCAGTAGCCAAAGTGCCAGTGTCCACCAGACCACCAGCACCGTGCAACAAGTTCACAGCAGTGCCGAGCAGATTGCCGAACACGCCAGCAGTGTCAGCAACAGTGCCGAGGCGGCGAATCGAGTGGCGGGAGCGGGTGTCCAAGCGGCTCGGGTAGCAACCATCAGCATGACCGATACTCGAGAACGGGTTGATGAAATCGCCCAGAATATCCTTGAATTATCAGAACAAACCCAAGCGATTGGCGAAATTATCGAAACGGTCTCAAAACTGGCAGACCAGACTAATTTATTGGCACTGAATGCCGCCATCGAAGCGGCACGGGCTGGCGAACACGGTAAAGGTTTTGCGGTGGTTGCCCAAGAGGTGCGGATTTTAGCCGAACGCAGCAAAAACGCCACGGTACAAATCTCGAGTATTTTGTCCGAAATTCAGGGCAGCACCAACAAAGCCGTGATGACCACTGAGCAAGGCTTAAAAAGCGCCGAGACTGGCATGGAGAGTATTGCGGCTGTCTCGAGTACGATTAAAACCCTCGAAACCGCCATCGAAGAAGCCGCCAGCAATGCCAAGCTGATTTTTATCAGTGTCCAACAGCACTCGATTGGGATGGAACAAATCAGCAGCGCGATGCAGCATATTCAAGGCAGTGCCGCTCAGAATGTCAACATTACTCAAGATACCGAAAAAGCCAGTCAACACTTGGCAGAGGTTGCCGAACGGCTAAAAGCCTTAGCTGGGCAGTATCAAGTCTAGGTCACTATGCGGCTTGATAAACTTCCCGCAAATCCAGAGCGTTCGGCAGACGAATTATTGGCTGCTGCCATTGTGTCTTTTTTCTCGAGCGATACAGCTTTTCCAGATAACGAGGCTGGCTTTTGTATCCTTGGTCATGATGCCATGCCGCCCACAGTTTACGGGCTGGCATGGAAACTCGAGCCACGCGAAATTTGGTTGGCACACCGCGTTGGTACGATTTACCACGGAGTTAATACCAACGGCGAATTTTTCAGTGCTGGGGCAGCCGCAATTCTGGTTACAGACCGCCATGTCCGCCTGATGCTCGGGGCTGGGACGTACACCAAATCGAGTGCAATTCGTGGTCAGCCTTCAGTTGGCACACACCTCGAGAAATATGTTTTTCGCTTTGTCGAATTCTCGAGTCTTGGGGCTGGTGATTTACTGGTTCTCGAGCATTGGAAACTTGGAAAATTCTACCTCAAAATCCCGTGGGCAAGGTCTTTTGCTGCTCTCATTTCGGGATTACGGGCTTCGGTATTACAGCCAAAAATCCTCGAGAACAGCGTGGTGCAAATAAAAACCCAAAAGTCGTTGGCGTTTACTCGAGTGACCCCAGTTCTTGAAGTCAAAGGAAAAAAATCATGAAATTTTTAGTGGTTTTGTGGCTTGTTTTTTTAGTCTTGGTCTCGGGTGCATCTGCCCAAGGGCGCGATGCTTGGGCTGCGCCGTGGGATGCTTATTTTTTGCCGCTTGGGACTGCGCCAATGGCGGGCAGTTGTGGGCTGGATGCCAGTTTTCGGATTGCCAATTACCTGAGTTACAACGAGGGGGCTTGGGGCAACATCAACACCGACCTTGAAGTCTGGACGGTGCGCTTTGGGGTGCGTTTCTCGAGTCTAATTGGCGAGTTTAGTGCTTCTGTGCCGCTCCATTTGGCTTGGGGTGGTATTCTTGACCCCGCCTTAAATACCCTACACCGTTGGCTAAATGTTGGGGTCAGCCCAGAGCCGCCGCTTTCAGAAATTCGTTACAGTTTAGCCACCGGCGAGTCTCGAGTGGTGCGCGGCACACGCTTTGGCATTGGCGATGCCCTTTTTTCTTGGGCATATCGGCTCGAGCCAATCTGGCTGCGGCTTTCCTTGGGGATTCCAACAGGCGATGCGGCACAATTTTTTGGCTCGGGCGGCTGGCGGGTGCAATTTGGTGCTGGACTCGAGCGTAAACTGTACGGCGTGCGAATCGGGGTTCTTGTGCCACTTGGGCAGCAAAGCGCGATTGAGGTTTTTAAGCCCCAAGTCAGTATGCAGCTAAAACTCTGGTGGCAACTCCCGTTTGTGCCAGTCTTGCTCGAGCTTCATGCCAGCACCAGTCCAGTGCAAATTGGCGGACAGTTTGCAGCTACTGTGATTGCCTTGCGCTTTGTTTGGCAGACTGGAATTGGGCAATTGGCGTTTGTTGAAGATATTTCTCCGACTTTACCCGATGTGGTTTTAGCCTGGGACGGTCAATTTGCTTGTTGAGCGCAAGGCTTCGACCAAGCCCAGCAAATATGTCATGCCCAGCGCTCGGTCAAAAAGTCCGTAAGCGGGTCTGCCTTGTTCGTCCCAAATCATTCGACCGTGGTCTGAGCGAATCGGTCCGGTAAAACCAACCTCGACCAATGCCCGCATCACCTCGAGCATATTGACATGACCGTACTGGGTTGGGTGGGCGACCTCGAGAAAACTCTTGTCGCCTGTATGCTGCACGTTTCGGGCATGAACAAAATGAATCCGTTCGCCAAAAGCCCGAACAATACTTGGTAAATCGTTGCTTGGGCTACTGCCAAGCGAACCCGTACAAAACGTTAAACCATTATGGATACTGGGGACTGCCTTAAAAATTTGCTCGAGTTGGGTCTGGCTGCCCACAATCCGCGGCAAACCAAAAATAGACCAAGGCGGGTCATCGGGATGAATCGCCAATTTGACACCAAGGCTTTCGGCAACTGGCACAACTGCACCTAAAAAATAAATCAGGTTCTCGAGTAATTTTTCTTCAGAGACATTTTTGTAAAGGGCTAAGTTCTTCTCGAGTTCGGCACGACCAAAACCCTTTGCCCAGCCAGGAAGCGGCGCTGCCCCATTGGATAAATCTACGGTGTTTAATTTATCTTGTTCAAAACTAACCGTGCTGCTGCCATCGGGCAAGATATGATTAAAGTCGGTGCGAGTCCAATCAAAAATCGGCATAAAATTATAACAAATTACTTTTACGCCTACCGCCGCCGCATTTTTCATACTTTCTATGTATCGTTGGATATGAAAATCGCGTTCAGGCAGTCCAATTTTAATCGGTTCGGGAATCGGAATGCTCTCGATAACCTCGAGTTTTAGCCCGTCGGCTTCGACCTGAGATTTTAGGGTTTGAAGTTTCTCGAGACTCCAAATCTCGCCCAGTGGCACATCGTAAAGCGCTCCAACAATGCCAGTCACACCGGGAACTTGGCGAATATGGCGAAGCGGCACTTGGTCAGTTGGTCCATACCAACGCATGGTCATGATCATGATTTCTCCTTAGAAACGGTACGCATTTTTCACTAAATTCTGAGCTAAATCCTTTGCCATCGCGTAAGCATCGGCTTTGTCTATCATGCCGCGCAGGTATTGTTTTGCCAGCCAATTGCAGGTAACACGCCGCCAGACATCATGACGGGCTGGAATCGAAGCAAAAGCCCTTGTATCGTCGTTGAATCCAGCTAAATTTGCCAGTCCTGTGGTCTCGAGAACCATGTCTAAGTAGCGCTCGATGCCATGAACACTGTCCATAAACCACCACGGCGGACCGAGGCGCAGGGCAGGATAATGCCCAACCAGTGGCGCGAGTTCTCGAGTGTAAGTGCTTTCGTCGAGCGTAAATAAAATCATTCGTAGCCGCGAATCGTTGCCATATTCGTTCAGCAACGCCTCGAGTCCATGTGTCCAATTGACCGCCATGGGAATATCTGCGCCGATGTCTGTACCAAAACGATGTTGTAATGGTTGATTGTGATTGCGATGACTGCCGGCGTGTAATTGCATTACCAGACTATCATCCACCGACATTCGAGCGAACTCGAGTAACATATGGGCA
This sequence comes from Deinococcales bacterium, assembly GCA_043778225.1. GTDB lineage: Bacteria > Deinococcota > Deinococci > Deinococcales > JAAFIG01 > JAAFIG01. The sequence goes on from JAYWGM010000061.1 coordinate 69,778, forward strand.
GTAAAACGCTGCGTGTCGTCTGGATTGGACTTTTGTTGTAAGGCTCGAGTAAAAATCGCGCTTAGTTCGGAGGTAGAAAGGGCTTCGGTGTGCGGATGGGTTACGCCGTGGTCGGTAGCCGTTGCGCCAGCCGCCTTAAATTGCAAGCGGCGTTGCTCGAGGGCGCTGATAAAACTTGGGCAATGGCTGATTGGCTGGGTCAAAAGCTCGAGTTTATGGATTTCACCGAGCCAATTGGGGTTGCTTAAATCCAGCAATGAATCTGGGCGAAAGGTTGGTCGGACATTAAAACCTTCTTTTTGCAAAGCAAGATGCGACTCGAGCGAACTTGTGGCAGCATCGGTGGTACACAGCCTTGCAATGTTAAAGCGCTTAAATAAGGCTTTGGGTAGGAACTCTGGTTGCTCGAGTAAGCCTTGGAGTTGGTCGTAGAGTGCATCGGCATTTTCCAAACTTGGTTTGTCGGTTATTCCAAACACACTGTCCAGTTCATCTTGTAACCACAACCCTGTTGGTGTGCCTCGAAATAATGAAAAGTGGGTGCAAAAAATCCGCCAAACTTCGCGGTGGTCTGGGTTTTGTTTAATTTGCTCGAGCGGCACGCCTTGGGAATACAACATCCGAAAAACATAATGGTCGGGAATGACCAGTAATTCGGCGGGGCTACCAAAGCGCTTATTTTGCGCCAATGATGTCACATCCACATGACCATGCGGACAGATAAGCGGCAGACCCAAGACGCTGCTGTACAATTCTCGAGCCACAGCGCGTTGGCTTGGCTCAGGGTCAAAACAACGGTCTGGATTCATGACACTCCTGATACTGGATTCATGACACTCCTGATACTGGATTCATTAAACTCCTGTAAATGCCCCGAACCCACCGTCTACTTTGATGATTGTGCCGGTCACAAATTTGGATTCACTCGAGACCAACCAAAGCAACGCACTTTCTAAATCTTCGGGATTGCCAAATCTGCCTTGTGGCGTGTGGCTAATGATGCTCTGAGCGCGTTCGGTTCTCGAGCCGTCTGGGTTGAACAATAAGTATTTATTTTGTTCGGTACTAAAAAACCCCGGCGCAATCGCATTGACCCGCACCCCAGCCCCGTACTCGAGCGCCAAATGGGTTGCCAGCCATTTGGTAAAGTTCTCCACGGCGGCTTTGGCGGCAGCATAACTGGCAACCCGAGTCATCGGGCGTTCGGCTGCCATTGAGGAGATGTTGATGATGCTCCCCAGACGAGCCGCCGCAATGTCTTGTCCAAAAACCTGCGATGCCAAAAGCGTCCCATGGAAATTGAGGTTCATCACGTACTGCACAGCATCCATATCGATTTCAAAAAAGGTGCGGTCTGGAGCGCTGCTGCCCAGTGGACGGTTGCCACCAGCCGCATTGACCAGAATACTGATTTGACCAAGTTGAGCGTGAATCGCGTTTCGAGTCGCCTCGAGCGAATCGCGGCTCAAGACATTTGCGGCAAACGGATAGACTGTTAAGCCCTGCCCGAGCAAAACAGCCGCAGCTTTTTCGGCACTTGCAAGCGAACTGCCAAGCAGCGCTACTTGTGCACCGGCTCGAGCCAAAGCCGCACAAAAATGCTGACCCAAAACACCGCTTCCGCCCGTCACCACTGCAATTTGCTTACTTAAATCAGTCATAGTCTCCCTTATTCGGCTCGAGTCGAAGCCCTGATACAGAGTTTGGCACGCAGCACCAAAGCTGGCTCGAGAATTGGTATTCCCTCTAGTTTTTGCATTAACAGTGTCGCGGCTAACCGACCAATCTCGAGACTGGGAACGGCGGCGGTGGTCAGTGGCGGCGAAACCAGCGCCGCAAAGGGAATATCGCCAATACCAGCCACGGCAACATCCTCGGGAATTCGGACACTTAAATCTCGAGCCACTTTCATCAAGCCCATCGCCGCAAGGTCGTTGTAGGCAAGGATTCCATCAGGGCGATTCGCGCCCATGAAAAGCGTCCCAGCCAGATTTTCGCCACCTTCGATGCTCGGTGAGACCAGTTGATAAATCATGCTCGGCAAGCCCGCCTCGAGCAAAGCTGCCAGATACCCAGACTGACGCTGCTGATTAACCCAAAAATTCGGACCCGCCAAAAACGCAATTCGTTTACGCCCCGTGGTCATCAAATGCCGCGTAATCTGAAAAGCAATATCAAATTCATCTGACACCACGCTCATGACCTGACCACCCGGAATACGCCCAACCGTCACAATCGGTTTTTGCAGCGCCAAGGCGCAAATATCCGCGTCCGACAACCTCGAGCCAGCCAGCACCAAGCCATCCACTCGAGGGGCAAGGGTCTGAATTAAATCACGTTCACGGTTCGGGCGTTCTTCGGCATCGGCAAGCAACACCGTATGGTTTTTTGCGTCTGCCTCGCGGCTAATGCCTTTGACCACCGCCGCATAATACGGATTGGCAATATCCAAAATTACCACGCCCAAGGCATGGGTTTTACCGGTGCTAACTGAACGGGCATGAGGATTGGGCGTAAATTCGAGTTTTTCGACTGCCGACTTAACGCGCAACTCGACCGCACTCGAGAATCGCTTGGTATTGTTGATGATTTTTGAAACGGTTGAAACCGAAACTTCGGCTTCTCGAGCCACATCTTTAATCGTAATCATACCAACCTCAGTCTATAACAGCCAGCCAAGCACCTGACTGGTTTGGGAAAATTAGAAAAACGGTTTTCTTTTTTAGACTATAACAGTCAAAAGTGTGACTGTAAAGTCATGGGTATCATTTAGACCCAAGTGTGGTTGGAGCAATTGACACCTCGAGAAGCTGGTGTTATATTCTTCTATGAAACCACTTTTCTAATAATTTTCGTATTCAGCCAAGCGGCATGGCTTTTACCGACCAAGGAGTTCTCGATGCTTTCTCAATCTGCTTTACCCACAGCTAAAAAATCGGCTGCCTCGAGATTGGGGTATGCGATTTGGCAACACCGCAGTTTGTACCTGATGTTGTTGCCGGGGCTGCTGTACTTTATTGTTTTTCGCTACGGACCACTGTGGTATACGCAAATTGCCTTTAAGGAATTCAGTCCGATTCTTGGTGTCGAAGGTAGCCCATGGGTTGGTTTTAAGTACATTCTCGAGTTTTTTAATTCCTATTATTTTTCGCAATTAATGACCAACACCTTAATCATTAGCTTGGCGAAACTAATTTTTGGTTTGCCACTGGCGATTATTTTGGCAATTGCGCTTTCGGAAACTCGTTTGCGGTTTTTGCGAAGCTCGGTGCAAACAATTACTTATTTGCCGCATTTTTTGTCTTGGATTGTCATGGCGGGTGTGTTATTGGCGTTGTTTTCGCCATCCGAAGGCTTGGTCAATAAGGGCATGGGCTTGGTCGGACAAGACCCGATTGCATTTTTAACCGACCCTCGGTACTTTGTGGCGATTCTGGTTGGTTCGGATGTTTGGAAAGAAACCGGTTGGAGTGCCATTTTGTACTTGGCAGCCCTGATGTCGATCGACCCATCTTTGTACGAGGCGGCTGCAATGGATGGTGCAACGCGCTGGCAACGGATTTGGCATATTTCGCTGCCCGGAATGCTGAACGTGATTGTGTTAGTAACACTGCTGCGATTAGGCGGCATTTTGGATGCTGGGTTTACACAAGTTTTTGCGCTGTACTCACTGCCTGTTTATAGCGTCTCGGACATCATAGATACATGGGTCTACCGCCAAGGGATTCAGAACTTCCAACTGAGTGTCGCGGCGGCAGTTGGCTTATTTAAGGGCGTGATTGGTTTGGTGTTGGTGGTCGTGGCAAACCGAATTGCACGCAAAGTAGCTGGAACGGGCTTGTACTAAAGAAAAAGGAGGTGCATCAATAATGGTCAAATCATTCACTACAAGGGGCGATAAAATTTTTGATTTTGGATTGAATTTCTTTTTGATTCTGGTTTTAATCATCACCATTGTGCCGCTTAGTTATGTGGTTATTGTTTCACTGCAACCGCTGGTGATGCCAAATCAGCCAACCCCATTTGCCTCTTTTGGAGCGTATGCTGAGCTTCTTGCACAACCAAGTTTTTTACGGGCTGCCCTGAACAGTTTTGTGTTGCTGATTGGTGGTGTAACTCTGAACATGGTTCTGACCACTTTAAGCGCCTTTGTACTCTCGAGAAAATCCCTTCCTGGACGCGGTGTAATTCTGGCGTTTATTCTGTTCACGTTTTTGTTTAATGCTGGCTTGATTCCACAGTTTTTGCTGATTAAGAACCTTGGGTTGCTCGACTCACTGCCCAGTGTGATTTTACCGGGCGCTATCAGTGTTTACAACCTTTTAATTATGATTGCTTTTTTACAAAACCTACCGGAAAGTCTAGGCGAAGCTGCTCGTATAGATGGGGCTTCTGAGTTTCAAGTGCTGTGGTATGTGATGCTGCCACTTTCTAAACCGATTCTTTTAACCGTTGGACTCTTTTATGCGGTCAATAATTGGAACGAGTTTTTCCTGCCGATTTTATTTTTGTCCGATAAAGACCTGATGCCGCTTCCTGTGGTGTTGCGCGATATTTTATCGTCCTTAAATTCGTCGGAGTATGTAGATGGAAACCGTCAAGCCACCATCGCTCCGCCCGAAGCCATCAAAATGGCGGCAGTCGTGTTGACCACGCTCCCGATGCTGATGGTCTATCCGTGGATTCAGAGTCATTTTACCAAAGGTGTGTTGCTGGGCGGGGTCAAAGAATGAGCCGTATTCTCGAGCCTAGGCAATCTAGGCTTGTTGCCGTGCGGGGGTGTTGGATGAAATGAACACAATTGGCAATCAAAAAGAGCATCTGTTAAGGAGTAAATTATGAAACGTTCAGTCAAAAAAACCGCTTTCGTTGGTGCAATGACCGCCTGCCTTGCCTTGAGTGGTTTGGCGCTCTACAGTTCGGCACAAAATGCCGTGACCGATTTAACCCTTTGGTTGCCAGCCGGTTCACCAGAATCCGGTCCACCGCCCGCCGATTGGGAAGTGTACAAAATTATCCGCGAAAAACTGAACATCAATCTTAAATTGGTGGTTGCACCCATTGGCGCAGAAGGCGAAACCAAATTGGGCGCGTTGGCGGCGGCCAACGATTTGCCAGATTTATTTGAAATGCGTAACCGCAATCAGTTTTTCCAGTTGGCTGGACAAGGCTTACTTGGCAATGTTAAACCGATTGTGAAATTCATGCCGCAACGCAACTTAGAGCGCTATAAAAATGATGACCTCAACTTGTTGGCGACCGTCAATGGCACGATGGTTGGTTTACAAGAAGCTCAACTTTTGTACAAGCGCACTTCGCTTTTAATTCGTCAAGATTGGCTGGATAAACTCGGTCTAAAAACCCCAACCACCTTAGCAGAATTTATGAATGTTGCCAAAGCCTTTACCGAAAAAGACCCAGATGGCAACGGTAAAAACGATACTTATGGCTTGGGTATTAACTCCGACTGGACACCCGGCGGCTTTGACATTATTTACGGCGCGTATGGCGTGGTTGGAAACTGGAATTTAGGCAGTGCCGCCAGCTTTAAGCTCAATGCTCGAGAAGTCAATTACCGCAAAGCTACCGAATTTGTCAACGGTTTAATTGATGCCAAAGTCGTTGACCCAGACTGGCCAACCCTAAAAACCAATGATTTCCGTAATCGTTGGAAGCAAGGCAAGTACGGTATTTTTGCCGAAGATTTCTGTGCTGCCATGTGCAGCTTTAACTATGCGCCATTCGATGCCAGCAACCCAACGGGCGTTCTTAAAACCCTGCAACCACCCGTCGGACCAGATGGTAAATCCTCGAGTGGCACATTTGCAGCCGCCGGAACATTATTGACTGCCTCGAAAAAAGCCATTGACGCTGGTAAAGGACAAGCCATAGCGCGTCTGCTCGAGTGGGCAAACGGTGGCGAAGGTTACTTTTTGTTGGCATTTGGTAAGCGCGGCTTGAACTACAACCTTGATAGAAATGGCATTGTCACAGCGGCTGGTATCGAACCTGCCAACCTGTACAATTCGGCAAATTTCCTTAAATTTACCCAAATGCGTAACATTGCTTTGAATGGTCGCCCACGCGAATTGGCAGCTCGTTACCCAATTTTCAAGACTATTAACGGACGCACCATCGCGCCAATGGATACTTACCGCACTTCGTTTGCCACAGCCCACACCAATATCATTTCGACTTTCTTGATTAAGCCAGCCACCAACCAAGCCGATTTAGACCGTTACATCAACGAGAACCGTATTCAATTCCAACTTGGTCAAAAACCAATTAACGACACCACTTGGAATCAATTTGTGAGCGGCTTAAACAGCCTCCGTGCCAACGAATACGAAGCCACCGCTAAGCAAACCCTAATTACCGCAGGATTTTTGAAGTAAGTATCATCTCGAGTCTCGGGGGGCGATTTTTGCCCCCCTATTTTTTTCTAGGAGTCAAACCGATGAATGCCCCAGTTCGTTTTGCAGTTATCAACATCAATCACGGTCATATTTACGGACAAGTAACGCATTTGGTCAAAGCTGGCGCAGAATTTGTGGCGTTTTACGCACCCGAACCTGAATTGGCGGCTACTTTTGCGTTGCGTTACCCAAATGTGCGCCAAGCCGCTTCCGAAGCCGAATTGCTCGAGGATGACAGCCTGCACTTAATTGTCACTTCGGGGATTCCCAGCACTCGAGCCGAATTGGGCATCAAAGCCATGCAGCACGGCAAGGACTTTATGACCGATAAGCCGGGGTTTACGACCTTGGCGCAACTCGAGGCAGTGCGAAAAGTCCAAGCCCAAACCAAGCGCATTTATTCGGTTTGTTACTCGGAACATTTTGAAGTGGCTTCAGTCATTAAGGCTGGTGAATTGGTGGCGGCTGGCGCTGTCGGACGAGTGGTGCAGACGCTCGGAATCGGTCCACACAAAACCAATTTGCCGACTCGAGCGCCGTGGTTTTTTGAAAAAGCCCACTATGGCGGAATTCTTGCCGATATAGGTTCGCATCAAGCCGAGCAGTACCTATTTTTTACCGGCGCAACCACTGCTGAGGTCGTCTCGGCGCAAGTTGCCAATTATAAGCATCCACAATACCCACAACTCGAGGATTTTGGCGAGGTTTCTTGGCGTGGAACAAATGCAGCAGGGGAGACCAGCCACGCCTATGTGAGACTCGATTGGTACACTCCAGATGGGCTTGGGGTTTGGGGCGATGGGCGTTTAACGATTCTTGGTACAGATGGCTACATCGAACTGCGAAAGTACATTGACCCGACTGGGCGCGAAGGCGGCGAGCATCTGATTTTGGTGGACCAGAAAGGAATGCAGTATATTTCCTGTGTGGGTAGCGATTTACCATATGGACGCGAATTGGTTTACGATATTTTGCACCGTACCCAAACCCATATGCCACAATGGAGATGCTATTTAGCGGCGCAAATTTCACTCGAGGCAGAAGAAGCTGCTGTGCGCCTTGGCAACCTCAAAACAGGCGGTAATTCATGACCACCAAACACTTAGATGCCCATAACACCTCCTCGGTGCTGCACCTCGAGCCACCCCAAACCCGCTTGCGAGTTGCAGTGATTGGCTGCGGCGTTGGACGCGCTCATGCACTGGCATACAAGGCATTACCAGACCATTATCAGATTGTTAGTATTTGCGACCTCGACACGGTTAAAGCCGAAAAATTAGCACTCGAGGTGGGTGCAGATGGGTTTACGTCTGATTACACTGCACTGCTCGAGCGAGCCGATTTGGATGTGGTGGACATTTGCACCCCACCGCATTTGCACGTCCCGATGATTATTGAGGCAATAAAAGCTGGCAAACACGCGATTTGTGAAAAACCGATTGCAGCTTCCCTAAAAGATGTGGACACGCTGATTGCCCTTGAGAAAACCAATCCCAAACGGATCATGCCAATTTTCCAATATCGTTTTGGCAATGGACTACAAAAACTTGAGTACCTCAAAAAATTGGGGTTGCTCGGACAAGCCCATGTTGCCACAGTCGAAACCCATTGGCGACGCGGCGCTTGGTATTACGAACCCGAATGGCGCGGCAAATGGGCAACCGAACTTGGCGGCGGGCTGCTCGGACACGCGATTCATGCTCACGATATGCTGACCAAGATTCTCGGTAAAGTCAAAACCGTATATGCCAAAGTTGCCACTCGAGTCAACCCAATAGAAGTAGAAGATTGTGCGGCTGTGACCCTCGAAATGCAGAACGGTTCACTGGCAAGTCTGAGCATGACCTTAGGCTCGAGTGCCGAAATTAGCCGCCACCGATTCACATTTTCTGATTTAACTGCCGAAAGCAACACCCGTCCATACACCAGTTCTGGCGACCCGTGGGTCTTTACTGGTGATACCCCAGAAATTCAGCGTGCTGTTGGTGCTGCACTGGAAACATTTATTGAACATCCAGACAGTTACACAGGGCAATTCTTACGCTTTCATCATGCCCTCGAGAACAACACTGAACTGCCCGTGACTTTGCAAGATGCTCGAGATTCGCTCGAGTTAGCCACTGCCATGTACCGCAGTGCCAGAACAGGCAAGGAAGTAAAATTGCCAATTCTCGAGACTGACGCGGATTACAGCAGTTGGTTGCCATAAGCCATGAATCTCAATGATGGCACTGCCAACTCGCCGCGTCTCGAGGTGCATCAGAGCTTGACTGCCACCATCGGTTTTACGCCTCAATGGAGTTTGGAAAAGCGCTTTGAGCAGATTGCTTTGGCGGGGTTTTTCGGGGTTCATGCAAGGTTGCCGCCACTCGAGGAATGGGCTGTTTGGCAGCGTTTGCTTGAGCAATACAACCTTCGTTTTGGCGCGTTGCTTTTTCCTGCGCTAAGTTCTGACATCAATTCTTTGTTGCTCGAGGCACAAGATTTTGGGGCGTGTTATGCCAACGCACAGGTGCAGGGGCGTTTTTTGCGGCTTGAACCGAGTGTGGTTTTACTCGAGCGGATTCTTTTGGCACAGGCACAGTCTGGCTTGCCGTGTTTTGTCGAAACGCATCGGGGTACGGTGACACAAGATTTATTGCGAACGCTCGAGATGCTTCAGTGCTTGCCGAATTTGAATCTGACTTTGGATTTATCGCATTATGTGCTGGCAGGTGAAATCGGTGCGTGGGTGGTGGATGCCGAACTTGAGGCGCATTTTGCGCCGTTACTCAAACGTAGCCAAGCCATTCATGGGCGTATCTCGAGTAGCGAACAGATTCAAGTTGGGCTTGACTCGAGTATGCGGGTTCATTTTTTGAATTGGTGGAAAGAAGCCATGCGGAACTGGAAACTAAACGCTAATAATGGTGATATTCTGCCGTTTGTGACTGAACTGTTGCCGCCTGAGTATGCGATTATGGCTGGTGGCGTAGAAACAACGAATCGCTGGCTTGATGCGCTGGAACTCAAAGTTATTGCCGAGGAACTTTGGCGGCAATGTCATGATTGATTACCGCGACTCGAGTGTCTGGGAGCAAATCAGTACCATGCTTTCTAAGCTCGAGGTGCGTGTTTCAAAAACTTGTGGTCGAGTGATGTGCAGTCCAGATTGGAATTGGCGACCTCGGCTAACCGATTTTGACTTGTGGTTTGCACTTAGCGGACGTGGTTCGCTGTTTTTGAATGGGCATTCGTACCGCATCGAAGCGGGTTCGTTGCTTTTTTTGCGCCCGGGCGATATGGGATTTGCAACTCAGGATGTGCAGAATCCGCTAACCGTGATTTATGTCCATTTTGATTTTTTAGCCTCAGGGCAAATCGCGTCTGTAAGCCTGCTGCCCAGTGTGCAAATCAATTTTTCGAGTCCAAGCCGCCTCGAGTCGCTGCTTGGTCGTTTGCTGGCATTGCAAGCCATTTCTCAGCCTTTAATGGTTCTCGAGTCCGAACTGATTCTTAAACAAACCCTGCTCGAGATTTATCGCCAAGATGCCGCCAACCAAGGGGTTTTGTCGGCACGACTCGAGCCACGCTTTGAACGGGTGGTGGCACGGCTTCGCGCTCATCCAGCGTTGCGTCCGACCTTACCAGAAGCCGCAGCTTGGGCGGGGTTATCCTCTGTCCATTTTAGTCGGTTGTTCAAGCAGCAAACAGGCTCGAGTTACCGCGATTATCTGGTCAAAACGCGGCTAGAACAGGCGCGGTATTTGCTCGAAGAAACCAGCATCAGCATTACAAAAATTGCGCTTGAACTGGGTTATGAAGAAGTGGCTTTGTTCTCGAGGCAATTCAAAACCATGTATGGTGTCACGCCAAGTTCGTTGCGCCAAGCTGCGCTTTAGTGCAAATTTTGTACGGCTCGAGTTCTAGCGATGCTGCTCATCAGGTGCTTTAATGACTCTATGGAGGTCAATATGAGTTTAGCCACGTTCGACCCGCGTCCGTTGTACCAATTTACGGCTTTAGCCCAAGGAATCCAAGGTTTTGCAGCCTTAAACCAATCTCAAACCGAGTTTTTCCATGAAAATGGGTATCTGGTTGTCAACAAGGCTTTTTCCTCACTCGAGGTTAAAGCCGCCTTGGATGGATTGTTAAAACTGATTGATGGGCAAGTTCCAGAATTTACGGGTCTGCAATTCGAGCCAAGCGCCCAAGCAAACCTAGAAAATTTGTCACTCGAGCAAAAGCAAGATGCAGTGCGTAAATTGATGGGCTTTGTGGGCTTTGATTCTTCCCTCAACGCCTTGGCGACCCATTCCCAATTATTGGTTGCCCTCGAGCAACTGATGAATGATAAACCCATTCTTTTTCAGGATATGGCGCTCTTAAAGCCGCCCCGTATTGGTGCAGAAAAACCGTGGCATCAAGACAATGCCTATTTTAACTATCCATCCGACACCACCGTGATTGGTGTTTGGATTGCACTTGACCATGCCATGCCCGAAAATGGCTGTATGCACATTATTCCAAGCTCGCACAAAAAAGGTCCTATGGTACATTTTAAGCGCCGCGATTGGCAAATTTGCGATACCGACGTGGCACTCGAGGAAGTTGTCGCCGTTCCGCTCGAGCCGGGTAGCTTACTGTTTTTTCATGGCTTGCTGCACCATGGCACACCGCCAAGTCAGTCAGATAAACGTCGTCGGGCATTGCAATACCATTATTTGCCGAGCAAAGTGATTCCAACCACGCTCGAGCAACGCTTAGCGGTTTTTGGCGCAGAAGGAAAGGATGTAACGTGTTAAACTCTGGTATGATTAACGTCACGATTTGGAACGAAGCCCGTCATGAGTATAAAAATGCAGTGGTTGCCAGCGTCTACCCCGAAGGAATTCATGGGGCGATTGCCAAAGCCTTTCCTGCTACCGATTTTAAGGTGCAAACCGCCACCCTTGACCAGCCAGAGCATGGTTTGACCGATGAAGTTCTGCACAGTACCGATGTGCTGTACTGGTGGGGGCATATGGCGCATGGCGAAGTCTCGGACACCATTGTGGCGAAAGTCAAGGCTCGAGTCTTAGCGGGCATGGGTTTGGTGGTCTTGCACTCGGGGCATTTTAGTAAAATTTTCAAAACCCTGATGGGAACAACTTGCGACCTCAAATGGCGCGAAGCCAATGACCGCGAGCGCATTTGGACAGTTGCACCGGGGCATCCGATTGCCAAGGGTTTACCAGAGTGCATTCTGCTCGAGACCGAAGAAATGTACGGTGAACATTTTGATATTCCAGCCCCCGAAGAACTGATTTTTGTATCCTGGTTTTCTGGCGGCGAGGTTTTTCGCAGTGGCTGCACCTATAAGCGCGGTGAAGGAAAAATCTTTTACTTCCGCCCCGGTCACGAAATTTACCCAACTTATCACCATCCGCAAATTCATCAGGTTTTGGTCAATGCGGCTCACTGGGCAGCCCCAAGCAAAGGTGCAACGCCAATTTATGGCAATGCCAAGCCACTCGAGCCACTGCCTGCAACATGATGTAAAAATTGCATTTGTTATAAACGCGATTGAGTGTTAATACCGTCTTTATTTAGATACTATGCAATCCGCAAAAAACGCGGATTGCTTCGTACCTGTCAAAGACGGTATTTGTTGATACTCCTTTTAGTCGGG
>JAYWGM010000062.1:0-5205 GCA_043778225.1 Deinococcales bacterium
AAAAAAACGAATCGCCGAAAAAGCCTAAACCTTGTTTGTCAGTGCCAATCATGGGTGACGCAACAAGACCGCAGGCGAGAACCTGCGGAGAGTGAGAAAAAAATTAGTAAAGCGCCAGAGTAGGCACAATCAGGATTGTACAGTAAATTCTCGAGAAGTCAAGGTACTCGAGTGGTTCGCAGATGAAAACTCCATGGGGTTTTAATCAGCGTTTCGGGTTCTTTGTGGCGTTTTTCCATAAACGGCTTGATGGATCGCCCAGCTTCAAATCGTAACTCAAGCGGCACATTTTTGGTAAAGCTGTACAAACCATCCTCGAGCGCCTCGACCACTTCCATTGGCGAGTGTGCCACTTCCCAGCGCGAAATGATATTTTCTTGCGAGGTCAAACCACGTTCCTCGAGATAACGCTGACTGGTGTTGAGGGCGGCACGGTGTCCGCCGCGTTGAATCGGATGACCGAGTTTCTCGAGGGCTTTGCACCACTCATCTTGGATTTCTAATTCGGCACTGTCGGCATCGGGTGAATCCCAGCCCTCAAATAAAAAACCGTTCGGACTTAGAACCCGAACAGCTTCATCGAGCGCAGTCGTTAAATCGGGCACAAGATGCCAAACATGAACCGCAATCACAGCTTGAAAACTGTTGTTGGCAAAAGGCAGTTCTTGTGCGTCGGCGGTCACCAAGGTGACACGCCTCGAGACTCCAGCGTATTTACTACGAAAAGCACTCATCATTTCAGGGTCGATGTCCACACCGGTATACTGCATTCCTCGGGCGACAATCGGCATAGCAATCCTGCCCGTGCCAACACCGACTTCTAAAATGTGCTGCGAACCTTTGTATTCTCGCTCGAGCGGTTCAACTATCGAAGTGGCTATCTTGCCGGAAACCTCCGGTGGATGATACCGATTTCGGTCATATGCCCGTGCGACACGCAAACTCATTTTTTGCCTCCGACGAGATACTAACAAAGCCTTTGTTATTCGGCAAGTGCCTGTGTTAGCCCAAAGCCACAACCCGCAACAGAATACAAACCCCGATGGTTTCGGATTTACTGGTGCTGACTGGTGAAATTTTATGTTTTCCACGCACCGTAAACGCCTCGAGTGGGCGCAGATGGGCAAAATCCAAGCCAATGTCAATCACCGCTTCGGACTCGAGACAGATGTACAGCACTTCTTGGTCGCTTTGGACTTCAAGTGGCGACTCGAGCCGCAGCGTTTCGACTTTAACCCCAGCCAGTGGAATTGGAAAGCCGCCACTGCTTTTACTAACCCGAACGAGGTGTGTGCCTTTCATTGGCTAGAGTCTACCATCCTACGCCAAATGGCTCAGGGCAGCCTTTGAAGCTAAATGAAGGTTAGAATAATGTTGTATGCGTAAACGAACCCCCGCGATTGGTTTTATCTTTTTTACTTTGTTCTTGGATATTTTGGGAATTGGCTTAATTATTCCAGTCTTGCCCAAGTTAATCGAAGAATTTGCGGCGGGCAGTACCTCGAGCGCGGCTTTTTACACCGGCATTTTGACGGCGGTCTATGCGCTGATGCAGTTTATTTGTGCGCCAATTCTCGGCAGTTTATCGGATAAATACGGTCGCCGCCCGGTTTTGCTGTTATCCTTATTTGGTTTGGGTGTGGATTATATTTTGCTGGCACTTGCTCCAAATCTGATTTGGTTTTTTATCGGCAGGGTGATTGCTGGGGCAACTTCTGCCAGCATTTCGACTGCTTCGGCGTACATTGCCGATGTTTCGCCGCCCGAAAAACGGGCGCAGAACTTTGGCTTAATTGGAGCAGCTTTTGGGCTTGGATTTATTGCTGGTCCGGCACTTGGTGGTGTGCTGGGCGATGTTGGCTTACGAGTGCCATTTTTTGTGGCGGCTGGTTTAACTTTGCTCAATTGGCTGTATGGATTTTTTATTCTGCCCGAATCTTTAGCCCTCGAGCAACGCCGCGAGTTTTCTTGGTCTCGAGCCAACCCAATTGGTTCTTTGACGGCTCTAACCAGATACCCAGCCCTGTTGGCACTGACCTCGAGCATTGTTTTGTCCAACCTTGCTCAGTTTGCTTTGCAGTCCACATGGGTCTTGTACACCGATTACAAATTTAATTGGTCGCCAACCGATGTCGGCTTATCCTTAGCTGCCGTTGGTGTGACGGCGGCGGTTGTTCAGGGTGGTTTAATTCGGGTGCTGTTGCCAAAATTTGGCGAAAAAAATGCGGTCTTAATTGGTTTGTCCACTGGGGCGATTAGTTTTACACTTTATGGTCTGGCAACTCAAGGCTGGATGATGTATGCCATTATTGCGGCTGGTGCGATTGGTGGTATTGGTGGACCTGCCCTCCAAGCCATGATTTCCAGAGGTGTGCCGGATAACGAACAAGGCGCATTGCAAGGCAGTCTTGCCAGTGTTGGCAGTTTAACAGCCGTGGTTGGACCTTTGGTAGCAAGTTTGGCTTTTGGCTACTTTATTTCCGATGCTGCGCCAATTAAAATTCCAGGGATTGCTTTTTTTATGGGCGCAGCCCTGACGCTGATTGCTTTAGTGCTGGTTTTGCGGGCTTTTCAAAACCCGATTTTTGCTCAAACCCTAGCTTCTGATACGAGTGGCACATCGGCTTCTGACTCGAGCAACACATCGGCTTCTGATACGAGTGGCACATCGGCTTCTGACTCGAGCAACCTCTGAGCCGCTTCTAAAATTGCACGCCGTTTCTCGAGAAAAGTCTCGAGGATTAAAACTGCACTTTGCGCGTCGGTTAAGCCTTTTTCGAGTCGGTCGCGCTTGTTGCTGGTAATCAATAACTGGCTGTTGGCTAACTTGGTACTAAAGCGCTCGTCTTGCAGTGCAATCCGAATTCCAGCCCGCTCGAGGTCTTTGGCAAAAGCCCTGACCCGTTGGGTTTGCCCTGAATACGCGCCGTCGGTGCGAAGCGGCAAACCAACCACCACAAGCTCGGCTTTTTCTTGCTGCATCAGGTTTTTAACCGCCGCAATGTCGGTGCTTAATTTAATGCGCTTAACAAAACCACGTGGAAAAGCAAAACGCCCGCTTAAATCCGAGACCGCAAAACCAATTCGGGCAAGACCGACATCCAGAGCTACGGCGGGTAAATCTTCGTTCATCAACTCGAGCATACCGCTTATCGGTATAAATGCAGTAGACTAGCCACAATGAACCTCGAGTTGACATGGTTGGACTTGGTGCTGGCAACCCTGCTGGCGGGTGTGGTGGTGCTTGGCGCTCGGCGTGGCTTATTGGGCTTGGTGACAGCACTGGTTAGTTTATTATTGTGGCTGGTGGTCAATGTTTTTGGCGGTATTCATCCGCTTCTTGGTTTCGTTATGGCATTGGGGTTTGGAGCAGGTATTGCTTTACTTGGGCGCAGCTTGTTGGGCGACCTGATGCAGAACTTATCCGATATTGCTAACCAAGCGGCGGGCGGTCTGGGCGGTTTTATTATTGGCTTGGCGCTTATTTGCACTTTGGTACTGTCGTTTCCGACTTCGGTCAATCCAATCGAAAAAAATTTGGTCTATCCAAGCATTGGCTTACCAATTTGGCTCAACGAAGCTGTTTCTAAAAGCGCAATTCAGTCGTGGCTACGCAACCCAGCCAGCCGAGGTGGCATCGGTATTTGGTCATCTCCAGATGCAGTGGTGCTAAAAAACTTATTTACCCCAGACTTTGGCAAGTAATTATTTTTGTGCGTGAATCGTGACTGAAACATCCAAAGTCTCGAGACCACCACCTCGGCGCAGTCCGTGTAGCGGCGGAATATCGTCGTAGTCGCGCCCAAACCCAATTCGGACATGATTTTCGGTCTCGAGTAGGTTGTTGGTTGGGTCAAACCCGACCCAGCCGACTGTTGGAATAAATGCCTCGAGCCACGCATGGGTGGCTTCTGCACCCAAAAAGTCTGTCCCCGCATAGACATAGCCACTGACGTACCGCGCTGGAATCCCTTGCGAGCGACAAACCGCCAGCATCGAATGGACAAAATCTTGACAGACTCCAGTGCCGTGCTGCACAAATTCCTCGAGTGGCGTATCCACCCCAGTCACACCGGCTTGGAAGATAAAACGGTTTTTGAGGTGGGCATTTAAGCCCATTAAATACTCGAGCAGGTCGTCTTGTGGTTGCAAAACACGATACTCGAGTAAACCTATCCAATCTGGCTCGAGTGAAACCCGTTTACAACTGCTGAGGTACTCGATTAAGTTGGTGCGGTGGTCGGTTAGGCTCAAGGCTTGGGCGCTGTTTGGAAATGGTTTTGGGTGCTTAACAACCACGCTGTTGGTTTCGATTCTGAGGGTCTGGTGTGGCTCGCGGATGTGGAAATGATGCACCGTTGTGCCAAAATAATCGGTGTTGGTCATGGACACAACGTCTGGCGACAGGGTAAGCCGAAACGACAATAAACTCTGGTATTCGTCGTGGCTTGGTTG
Organism: Deinococcales bacterium; assembly: GCA_043778225.1. Lineage (GTDB taxonomy): Bacteria > Deinococcota > Deinococci > Deinococcales > JAAFIG01 > JAAFIG01. The sequence goes on from JAYWGM010000062.1 coordinate 4,456, forward strand.
CAAACGCAATTGATTAAACGAATCAAAAGCTGGAATCGGGTACTGGTATTCGGTGATATGGCGAATCTGCGCTCTCATGGCTTCCATGCTAACAGACAAACCTTAGGCTCGAGCCAAGACCGCCAAACGCACCCGTTTTGCCCCAGCCTCGATTAAGCATAAACTGGCTTCGGTTAGGGTTGTGCCGCTTGTATGCACATCATCTATTAAAAGCACCTCGAGACCCGAAACACTTTTGACAACTGCAAAAGCATCCTCGAGATTCTTTAAGCGCTCGGTTTTCTCGAGTTTGGCTTGTTGCTTGGTGGCTCGAGTGCGTTGTAAAGCCCGCAGCATCGGCACAGCCAACTCGAGCGCCACGGCTTGCGCCAATAATTCGGCTTGGTTATAGCCACGTTGCCTAGCCCTCGAGCCATGCAAGGGAATGGGAATAACCACATCGGTTTTCCAGACTGTTTTTACCGCTTGACCAAGCTGCTTTCCAAGTGGCGCAGCCACCACTCGAGCCTCGGCAAATTTTAAGGCGCGAACCGCTTTCTCGAGCCTCCCGCCGTATTTGCCAAGATGCAGGATGTTGCCTTCAAAGACTGGCTCGAGGCGGGTTAAGCATTTGTGGCATACACCATGTTCTGTGCCGCTTAAAGGCTGTTTGCACATGGCGCAGCGCATTGGCAAGATGAGGTTCAGAATTGCTTCGAGCATGGGGACAGTATAAGTTGTAACAAAGCAAATCATGTTCAGTTTTAGGTA